>NZ_FLKP01000001.1 GCF_900087015.1 Christensenella timonensis | reverse complement strand
AAGAAATGTGTTGACAGGGGAAGGGTAGTTTGGTATTATAAATAAGCCGCAAAAAAAGCGGCGAACCTTGAAAAAAGCATACAGTACCAAGAACGAAAAGGAAATGCTTGAAAAGCGGAGCCTAGATCAATCTGGTTAAAAAATGCAGGAATGCATTTAAAATTTTAATTAAGAGTTTGATCCTGGCTCAGGACGAACGCTGGCGGCGTGCTTAACACATGCAAGTCGAACGAGGTTGCTCTTTGTGAATCCTTCGGGAGGAACTGTGAGTATACCGAGTGGCGGACGGGTGAGTAACGCGTGAGCAACCTGCCCTGCAACGGGGGACAACAGTTGGAAACGACTGCTAATACCGCATGAGACCACGGTTTCGCATGGAACTGGGGTAAAAGGATTTATTCGATGCAGGATGGGCTCGCGTCCCATTAGATAGTTGGTGAGGTAACGGCCCACCAAGTCAACGATGGGTAGCCGACCTGAGAGGGTGATCGGCCACACTGGAACTGAGACACGGTCCAGACTCCTACGGGAGGCAGCAGTGGGGAATATTGGGCAATGGGCGAAAGCCTGACCCAGCAACGCCGCGTGAGGGAAGAAGGTCTTCGGATTGTAAACCTTTGTCCTATGGGACGAAACAAATGACGGTACCATAGGAGGAAGCTCCGGCTAACTACGTGCCAGCAGCCGCGGTAATACGTAGGGAGCAAGCGTTGTCCGGAATTACTGGGCGTAAAGGGTGCGTAGGTGGCCATGTAAGTCAGGTGTGAAAGACCGGGGCTCAACCCCGGGGCGGCACTTGAAACTGTGTGGCTTGAGTACAGGAGAGGGAAGTGGAATTCCTAGTGTAGCGGTGAAATGCGTAGATATTAGGAGGAACACCAGTGGCGAAGGCGACTTTCTGGACTGTAACTGACACTGAGGCACGAAAGCGTGGGGAGCAAACAGGATTAGATACCCTGGTAGTCCACGCCGTAAACGATGGATACTAGGTGTGGGGGGCGATAGTCCTCCGTGCCGAAGCTAACGCATTAAGTATCCCGCCTGGGGAGTACGATCGCAAGGTTGAAACTCAAAGGAATTGACGGGGGCCCGCACAAGCAGCGGAGCATGTGGTTTAATTCGAAGCAACGCGAAGAACCTTACCAAGGCTTGACATCCTCTGACGCATGTAGAGATACATGTTCCCTTCGGGGCAGAGAGACAGGTGGTGCATGGTTGTCGTCAGCTCGTGTCGTGAGATGTTGGGTTAAGTCCCGCAACGAGCGCAACCCTTATTGCTAGTTGCCAGCGAGTAAAGTCGGGAACTCTAGTGAGACCGCCGGGGACAACTCGGAGGAAGGTGGGGACGACGTCAAATCATCATGCCCCTTATGTCTTGGGCTACACACGTGCTACAATGGCCGGTACAAAGGGCAGCGACCCCGTAAGGGTGAGCGAATCTCAAAAAGCCGGTCCCAGTTCGGATTGTGGGCTGCAACCCGCCCACATGAAGTCGGAGTTGCTAGTAATCGCGAATCAGCATGTCGCGGTGAATGCGTTCCCGGGCCTTGTACACACCGCCCGTCACACCACGGAAGTTGGGAGCACCCGAAGCCAGTGGCTTAACCGTAAGGAGAGAGCTGTCGAAGGTGAGATCAATGACTGGGGTGAAGTCGTAACAAGGTAGCCGTATCGGAAGGTGCGGCTGGATCACCTCCTTTCTAGGGTGTAAGAAACAAAGAGGCAAAGCGAAGTAGGACATTTTCTTTTCGGGTACTGATGTTTTTAAAGGGAAAGAACAGCAAACTGCATAGAAGCCGTTTGAAGAGCATATACGGGAGTATATGCGATTTAAAATGGGGGTGTAGCTCAGCTGGGAGAGCACCTGCCTTGCAAGCAGGGGGTCAGCGGTTCGATTCCGCTCATCTCCACCAAGAGTGGGAAGAAAGCGGAGGACACCGAAGGCAGCTAACTGTAGGTATGGGCTCATAGCTCAGCAGGTTAGAGCACACGCCTGATAAGCGTGAGGTCGGTGGTTCGAGTCCACTTGAGCCCACCACAGGACAACGCAGAGCGTTGTTCCAAAATGAGAGAAGCACATTGAAAACTGGATAGTAGAAGAAGACAAAGAGAAGCGATAAAAAATCACGAAAACTAATTCAAATTAGGGTAAGAGAAATAATTTCGTTTTGAGAATGTCTTAGGAGAAAGAAAGTAGACGAAAGATCAAGCTAACAAGAGCACAGGGTGAATGCCTTGGCATCAAGAACCGAAGAAGGACGTGTCAAGCTGCGAAAAGCTGCGGGGAGTTGCAAGCAAACATTGATCCGCAGATATCCGAATGAGGGAACTCAGCGCAAGTAACGTTGCGTTACCATATACTGAATCCATAGGTATATGGGGGGAACCCGGTGAACTGAAACATCTAAGTAGCCGGAGGAAAGGAAAACAAAAGTGATTCTCAAAGTAGCGGCGAGCGAAATGGGAAGAGGCCAAACCGGAAGTCTTCGGACATCCGGGGTTGAGGACTGTCACACGCGATCTGACGAATATAGGTAAAGAGCATTGGAAAGTGCCGCCAAAGAGGGTAACAGCCCCGTCACCGAAATACGAGTCAGCGCAGACAGCACCAGAGTACCACGGGACACGAGAAACCCCGTGGGAAGCCGGGAGGACCACCTTCCAAGCCTAAATATTCCTTGATGACCGATAGCGAAATAGTACCGTGAGGGAAAGGTGAAAAGCACCCCGGGAGGGGAGTGAAAGAGAACCTGAAACCTTGTGCTTACAAGCAGTGGGAGCACTATTAGAAAGTGTGACCACGTACTTTTTGTAGAACGGGCCAGCGAGTTACGGTATGTAGCAAGGTTAAGCAACTGGAGTTGCGGAGCCGAAGGGAGACCGAGTCTTAATAGGGCGTTAAGTTGCATGCTGTAGACCCGAAACCGGGCGACCTACCCATGAGCAGGTTGAAGCGGTGGTAAAACACCGTGGAGGACCGAACCACACGTATGTTGAAAAATGCGGGGATGACTTGTGGGTAGCGGAGAAATTCCAATCGAGCTCGGAGATAGCTGGTTCTCCTCGAAATAGCTTTAGGGCTAGCCTCGAGCGAAGATATATGGGGGTAGAGCACTGAATGGACTAGGGGGCTTCACGGCTTACCGAATCTTATCAAACTCCGAATACCATATATTACATACTCGGGAGTCAGACAGTGTGAGATAAGTTTCATTGTCAAAAGGGAAAGAGCCCAGATCATCAACTAAGGTCCCAAAGTGTAAGTTAAGTGGAAAAGGATGTGGAATTGCAGAGACAACTAGGATGTTGGCTCAGAAGCAGCCACTCATTTAAAGAGTGCGTAACAGCTCACTAGTCGAGTGATTGTGCGCCGAAAATGTCCGGGGCTAAAACTTACCACCGAAGTTATGGGTGCACAGTAATGTGCGCGGTAGAGGAGCATCGATTAAGGGCAGAAGCTGTACCGAGAGGAGCAGTGGACTTTAATCGAGAGAGAATGCTGGCATGAGTAGCGAGAGTGAGGTGAGAATCCTCACCGTCGAAAGCCTAAGGTTTCCTGGGGAAGGCTCGTCCGCCCAGGGTAAGTCGGGACCTAAGCCGAGGACAGTATCGTCGTAGGCGATGGACAACAGGTTGATATTCCTGTACTGCCGACAAAGCGTTTGACCGACGCAGTGACACAGGAGGATAGCAGAAGCGAGCTGATGGTAGAGCTCGTCCAAGCACTGGGGCTGGAAATTAGTGAAGTACGGTTTCCGTAAAGGCTGAGGTGTGATGGGGACAGAAAACAAGTATGGAAGTCTGTGAATCCACACTGGCGAGAAAAGCTGCTAGGGAGTTTTGTAGGTACCCGTACCGCAAACCGACACAGGTAGGCGAGGAGAGAATCCTAAGACGATCGGGAGAAGCATTGTTAAGGAACTCGGCAAAATGACTCCGTAACTTAGGGATAAGGAGTGCCTAGTAAAATAGGTCGCAGTGAATAGGCCCAAGCGACTGTTTAGCAAAAACACAGGTCTGTGCGAAATCGAGAGATGAAGTATACGGGCTGACGCCTGCCCAGTGCTGGAAGGTTAAGGGGAATTGTTAGCGCAAGCGAAGCAAGGAACTTAAGCCCCAGTGAACGGCGGCCGTAACTATAACGGTCCTAAGGTAGCGAAATTCCTTGTCGGGTAAGTTCCGACCCGCACGAATGGCGTAACGACTTGGGCACTGTCTCAACAATGTACCCGGCGAAATTGTAGTATGAGTGAAGATGCTCATTACCCGCGATAGGACGGAAAGACCCCGTAGAGCTTTACTGCAACTTGGCATTGGATTTTGGTATTGGATGTACAGGATAGGTGGGAGACAAAGAAGCGCAGACGCCAGTTTGCGCGGAGTCACTGTTGGGATACCACCCTTCCAATACTAGGGTTCTAACAAAAGGCCGTGAACCGGCTTTTGGACAGTACCAGGTGGGCAGTTTGACTGGGGCGGTCGCCTCCGAAAGAGTAACGGAGGCGCCCAAAGGTTTCCTCAGAATGGTCGGAAATCATTCATTAGAGTGCAAATGCATAAGGGAGCTTGACTGCGAGAGGGACACCTCGAGCAGGGACGAAAGTCGGGATTAGTGATCCGGCGGTATGAGAGTGGAATTGCCGTCGCTCAACGGATAAAAGCTACCTCGGGGATAACAGGCTTATCTCCCCCAAGAGTCCACATCGACGGGGAGGTTTGGCACCTCGATGTCGGCTCGTCGCATCCTGGGGCTGAAGCAGGTCCCAAGGGTTTGGCTGTTCGCCAATTAAAGCGGCACGCGAGCTGGGTTCAGAACGTCGTGAGACAGTTCGGTCCCTATCCATCGTGGGCGCAGGAAGTTTGAGTGGAGCTGTCCTTAGTACGAGAGGACCGGGATGGACGTACCAATGGTGTACCAGTTGTTCTGCCAAGAGCATGGCTGGGTAGCTACGTACGGACGGGATAAACGCTGAAGGCATCTAAGCGTGAAGCCCCCCACAAGATAAGACTTCCCATTCTTTATGAAGTAAGGCCCCTTGTAGACTACAAGGTTGATAGGCCGGAGGTGTAAGTGCAGTAATGTATTAAGCTGACCGGTACTAATAGGCCGAGGGCTTGATCAACATTATGTTGATTACAACAGTCTAAATTTCTTAAGACATTCCTTTGTCTTTCTACTATACAGTTTTGAGTGTGCTTTTGTGCAGCGCGAAAGCAATGCGGTACATTCTTGAAAAAGTTTATAAAATTTCCGGTGGCGATAGCTAGAGGGATCCACCTGTTCCCATTCCGAACACAGAAGTTAAGCCTCTAAACGCCTAAAGTACTGCACTGGCAACGGTGTGGGAGGATTGGTAGCTGCCGGATTCTATTTTTTCAATAATATTCTATGTGAGGGGTCCTTTTGCGTAAAGCTTAAGGGCTTTTTACTTTGTTTGGATTTATTGGCATAGAATTAGATATGGAGCTCTTATTATAATATTTGCAATACTAACAATTTTTTGATAAAGTAAAGAAAATATTCGGACGATAATTTATACATATTGAATAGTAAGAGGGGATGGCATGAAAAATAAACCAATTGTTATGAAGGGGCTAAATGGGAGTATTACACTGAACAATGATTCGGTGATTGTAAAAAAAGGAGCCCTTTTTGGACATTGTACAACGACGTATCTGATTCAGGATATCATTGGAATTAATTATAAAAAACACGGAATAACAACTGGGTATATCGAGCTAGTAACACCTATAGATAAAAATGATCACTTGGACTTTACGCAGCAGCCGAACGTTGTGCTTTTGAAGTTATCTCATAAAAAAAGAACGCTTGCTTTTAAAGAAATGCTTGAAAATGCTATATCAGAGGTGAAGCGTAGCAGACAAGGAAGTCAACAAGCAGTATTGTCTGTGGCAGATGAAATATCAAAGTTTAAGCAGCTGTTTGATGAGGGTGCGATAACAGAAGAAGAGTATGTTGAGAAAAAGAAACAGCTGTTGAATTTGTAAATACCATTGTGCATCGCTGCTTGCCTTGCGAACACAGAAGTTAAGTCTCTATACACCGGGTATTGTATCGGTAATTGTGTGGCCGGGTTTGATTTTCAATAATATTATGTTTTTTTAACAACTTAGTGCCGTACCATGTATTGTCAAATGGGAATATAAAAAATCCCGGAGAAATCTCCGGGATTTTTTCACGATTGCTTATTCAGCGGAGGCTTCTTCCTCCGGCAATATAGTTGTCTCCGGAACCAAGGCTGGAACCGGTTCGCTATGGGAATCGGCACCGCCGTCTTCCACGGGCATTGAATTTTTTTCGGCAGAGGCGGGTTGTCCAGGCGTTTCTGCGTTTGCAGAGGCTGCTGTTGCAGGCATGACAGGTGCAGAAACAGGATCGGTGATTTCGGCCGTTTCAGTCAGGGTAAGGGATTCTGGCTCCCCATCAATCGTATTTTCTTCTGCTTGAATCTCCTCTTCGGCAGGCGTCGCTCCCAACGGAAGGAACTGCGCCGGATCATTTAGCATTGCAGCAACGGCAGGGATATCCATGCTATTGAAAGAAGCGATGGTCGTGGGTTGGTGGGAGCCGCTGTATGCATGTGTATTCTGGCTCTCATACCAAGTGCCGTCGAGGTAGATCATCCATGCGTTCCACCTGCCGGAACCATTATATGTGCCGGCCGTTGTTGCATAGACTACAGGCGCTTTTGTGTTTCCGTCCTTTATGAAATAAACATGCAGGTACAGTACCAGGTCGCTGCAATAGGCAGCCTGTTCGACGACGCTGTTTTCCAAAGGAAGCGGATCGCCCATTATCTCCTGAAGTTTGTTGCGGAAGGTATCGTTGGAAAAATTGTTGTTCGTAATCCCAAAATATTCCTGCCGCTCCTTGTCTGTTCCACAAGCGTTGTATCCCTCGATCACACGCTGCGCATAGGCAAGCGTGATTTCCGTATTGGTTCCGCTGGGTTCGTCGGGATCGATAACCGGTATGTCCGGGTCGACAGGCTCATCAGGATCTACGACAGGCGTATCCGGGTCGACAGGCTCGTCAGGATCTACGACTGGTATATCCGGGTCAACGGGTGTGTCGGGATTGATAACGGGGGAATCAGGCGTAATAGCCGGTGTATCGGGTGCGGTCGGAGCCGGAGGAGCGACGACGTTGTCGTTCTCATTTGCGACCGGCAGATTTCCCGCAGGAGCGTCACTGCTTTCCTGCGTTAAACCTTCAACCATAGGGACAGCAGCAGGAACAACCGCCGGGGCAGTGGAAGGATTCTCGTTGGTATTTCCTGTATTTTGGGAAGTACCGGCCGCCAACGGTGTGGGATCGTCCTTGATTTCCACGAGGTTACCCTCTTGGCCAGACAGAACGGAGCTGCTGGAAACGACAGGGCTGATACACAATAAAACGCACAATATCAGCGAAACGATGATGATTACCTTTTTCTTCTTATGGCTCCCGCCGTTTTTGCTTTCCATTCTATTGATCCTCCTGCTTTCCATTTCTTATTTACAGTATAAAAAAGCACGGTCACACTTGCGGTCACAAAACATAAGAGCAATGCATGTTTTTGGATTAAAATATGACCAAAACGATATTAGCCGGAAAACATGGTTGTAAAAAGCAAGGAATATGATGCAGAAATAAAAACAGCCGCTGCTTTGCTAGCGGCTGTTTCCTATTTACCATGGGTCAGCGGCGCGGACGCCTGCTGTAATTCCTGCGTTTCCTGCGCCGGACGATACGGATGCGGCGGATGATGCGCATGATGATAACAAAGGCTGCGAAACCGATGCCGATCCAAATCAGCACCCACATGATCATATAACCATAGCTGCGCTCGAAAAGCGCGCCCAGCGTACGGTTCTCGTCAAGGTTCAGGTTATAGCTTTCCTCCGTACTGATGATCTTGCCGGGCGAGCCGATGTCGTACCAGCCTGCAAAACGGTAACCGTCGGCGGGTGTTGCCGTCACCGTAACAACGGTTCCGCCGGAAAAATTGCCCCCGCCGGAAACACTGCCGCCTTCTGCAGGGCTTACTGTAAGGTCAAGTGTGTAGCTCGCAGAAAACCTTGCAGCCAGCTGCACATCATTTTGTACCTCGAAGGTATAGGAAGCTTCGGCGCTGATGGGATCGGCAGATGCAGCACTGGCATCGAACCATCCGAGGAATGTATAATTTTCGGCAGGCTGGGCCGTCACCGTAACGGAATCCCCCTGCATATACTCACCGCTGCCGCTTTGGGAAACGCTGCCGCCGCCCTCCGGTTCGGAAGACAGCGTAACAGTATATTTTTTATCGAAACGCGCGACAAATGTGCGATCCTCTTCTAACGAATAAGTAAATTCGGCGTCGGTGCTGACGGGATTTTCAAGATCGCCCTCCTTGAACCATCCCTCAAAGACGTAGCCGTCCGCGGGCGTCGCGGTGAGGGCGGCATTTTTCCCGGCAGAGTATGTCCCGCCGCCAGTCACGGTTCCCGTTCCTTCGGTCTCAACCTTCACGGTAACTGTGTAAGAACCGCCTTCGGGTGCGGCAAACGCTGTCGCGCAGGTGAGCACGATGACAAGCGTAAGCAAAATACAAATAAGCTTTCTCATGAATGATCTCCTCTGATTTCTATGTACGATTTTATCGGTATTCACCTGATGTGTCAATCTTTCGCTAAAAGCTTTAAAAAAAGTTAATATTCCAGACATAACCTTTCAAAGAGTTGGTTATATAATATATGATTATATAACGCAGGGGGAGAAGGGACAGCATATGAAAGAAATTTACCTGGCCGGAGGCTGTTTTTGGGGACTGCAGAAATATTTTGACTGTGTGATGGGGGTGCTTGAGACACAGACGGGCTATGTGAACGGCAGGACAGAAAACCCCAGCTATATGCAGGTGTGCTGCGGGGATACGGGCTTTGCGGAGGGAATACGCCTGCGCTATGACGAAAAAAAGCTCGGCTTGACGGACATACTGCATTTGTTTTTCCATGTGGTCGATCCTACGACGCGTAACAGGCAGGGCAACGACGTGGGCGAGCAATACCGTACGGGCATCTATTACCTGGATGGGGCTGACGGGGAGGTGATCCGCGCGTATGCGAAAAGGGAACAGGAAAAATATGAAGAGCCGATCGTAACGGAGATTACACCGCTGAAAAATTATTATACAGCCGAAGAATACCACCAGAAATATCTCGACAAGTATCCGATGGGTTATTGCCACATTGGAAAGGAGGCGTTCAATTATGCAGGAACTTACCAACCAGAATATGCCGGAGTATGAGAGGCCGCCGGAAGAGAAATTACGCAGCAACCTGACTGAGGAACAATATTATGTGATGTGCGAAGACGGTACAGAACATCCGTACACCAGCGAGTATTGGGAAAACGAACACGAAGGGATCTATGTGGATGCGGCCACTGGACAGCCGCTTTTCACGTCGTTCGATAAATTCCCGTCCGAATGTGGCTGGCCGAGTTTCTCGAGCCCGATCAGCGAAGATGTCGTTGTCACGCGCCAGGATTTATCGCATGGGATGGTGCGTACCGAAGTCAGGAGCGCCGCCGGGGATTTTCATTTGGGGCATGTGTTTGACGATGGGCCTAAGGAGCGCGGTGGGCTGAGGTACTGCATCAATGGCGCTGCGATCCGTTTTATCCCGGAGGCGGATATGGAGGCGGAGGGGTACTCCTATTTGCTTCCATATTATAAGAAACGTAAACGGGAAAGCATAAAATAAGATATGAAAAGGCACGGGATGACCCGTGCCTTTTTGGATCGCTATCTATTATTTGAATTTGGTATCGACACGCTGTTTTCCAACATAGTGGATATTGACCGTGCCGGGGCCGGAATGTGCGCCGATCACCGGGCCGGTATAGTTGATGAACGTTTCTTTTACCGTGGGGAAGCGCTCCTTGATAAGCTGTGCGACATATTCCGCATCCTCAGGCGCATCGCCGTGGCCAACGTACACGATCTGGCCGTCCGGGTTGTCCACATCCTCTTCCATTTTGTTGACCATTTCGATCAGGGATTTCTTTCTGCCGCGGATCTTTTCGACGGGTATGATCTTTCCTTCGTTATTAAACGCAAGAACTGGTTTGATATTGAGCATCGTGCCCAAAAATGCACTGGCACGGGAGACCCTGCCGCCGCGGCGCAGGTGCTCCAGGCTTTCGACTGCGAACCAATGCGTAATCTTCCATTTTAATTCTTCCGCATAGGTATATGCTTCATTGAGCGTTGCGCCCTCTTCCTTTTTGAGCACTACCAGGTGGACGAAAAGCCCATAACCGCGTGATGCTGAAAGGGAATCGACAACTTTTATGGTGCGCCCCGGATATTTCTGCACCAGCTGCCCTGCTACCATAACGGCATTGTCAAAAGAACCGGAAAGGCCGGACGAGAATTCCAGGTGCAGGACGTCTTTACCTGCTTCTAAAAACGGTGTAAAGAACGCGACATAACGATCCGCATTCACCATCGAGGTGGTGGGCATGGAACCGGCGCGTACCTTTTCGTAAAAATCGTGTGTGGAAATAGAAACGCCCTGGTCGTCATAATATTCTTTCCCATCCATAAAAAACTGGTAAGGAAGTACGGTGATATCATGCTCACGGACAAATTCGGTCGGGAGGTCAGCAGTGGAGCTGCATGTAATCACATAATCTGCCATCTGTTTGGTCTCCAATCTATTATTTTTTATACTTTGATAATACTAATATTGTAACATTTCAGGGCTGGGAAAATCAAGGAGTTCATGGGAAACATAAAAACGAAAAATTATTGATTTGAATTTGCATTTTAACAAAACGAAAACACTTGCTTTCAGGTTTGAATTGTATTAGAATAGATATGCTAACAGTGCAATAAAAGCGCGCATAAGCGCATGAATAAAAGATTGATATCGTTATTTATCGGAGGTAAAAAATGCAACTTTCAGAAAAAGCACTTGCAATTTCGCCGTCGTTAACGCTGAAAATTACGGCGATGGCGAAGGATATGAAAAAACGAGGACTGGACGTAGTGGGCTTTGGTGCGGGAGAACCCGACTTTGATACGCCAAAACACATTAAGGATGCAGCGGTCGAGGCGCTTAAGATCGGTTTGACCAAATATACGCCGGCATCCGGGACGGTGGAACTCAAAAAGGCAGTGTGCGCAGACCTGAAAAAGCATGGACTCCAGTATGACCCGACACAGATCGTAATTTCCAACGGGGCAAA
The DNA here is from genome assembly GCF_900087015.1 of Christensenella timonensis. Taxonomy (NCBI): domain Bacteria; kingdom Bacillati; phylum Bacillota; class Clostridia; order Christensenellales; family Christensenellaceae; genus Christensenella; species Christensenella timonensis. The sequence continues at coordinate 325,455 of NZ_FLKP01000001.1, read as the reverse complement.
GCACTCCCTGTTCAATGTGTTCCAGGCGATCCTCAACCCGGGGGACGAGGTGATCGTCATTACGCCATATTGGCTTACTTACCCGGAGCTCATTAAGATGGCGGACGGCGTGCCCGTTTATGTCGGCGCGCAGGAATGCAATAATTTTGAGCCGCTGGCAGAGGATATCGAAGCGGCGGTCACAAAAAAGACCAAGGCGATCATTGTAAACAATCCATCCAACCCCTGCGGCTGTATTTATTCACAGAAGACGCTGGAAGGGATCGCGGAGATCGCGAAGAAGCATGATTTCTTTATCGTATCGGACGAGATATACGACGAGCTGGTCTATGACGGCAACAAGCATACGAGCATCGCTGCGTTAAGCGAGGATGCTTACGGGCGTACCATCCTTGTCAACGGCCTTTCCAAAACATACGCGATGACGGGCTGGCGCATTGGTTATACGGCGAGCCGGGCGGATATCGCCAAGATCATGGGCAGCTACCAGAGCCATGCGACGTCAAACCCCTGTTCCATCGCGCAGTTTGCGGGGATCGCGGCGCTTACGGGCCCGCGCGACGAGGTCGTAGCGATGCGCGAGGAATTTGACGCCCGCCGCAAGATGATGGTGGATATTATCGGCAAAATGGACGGCGTGAGCTGTGCGACGCCAATGGGGGCGTTTTATGTGATGCTCAATATCTCAGCGCTGAAAGGACGAAAACTGGACGGTGCGGAGATCAAGGGTTCGGTCGATTTTGCGGAAAAACTGCTGGAGAAAAAACTGACGGCGGTGATCCCCGGCGCGGCGTTCGGTGCAGACGACTTTGTGCGCTTGTCCTATGCGATCTCGCGTGAAAACATTGAAAAGGGACTTGGGCGCATCGCGGAATTCATTGCGATGCTCGACTGATATTGGAGAAACGGATATGACGACTGAAAGATATAAGCGCACCAACCTGCTGCAGGAAAACGACTACAATTATACATTGCAGGATGTTGAGCATGCGAACCTGTTCGAGGACATGTTCGACTATGACCAGGTGCCGAAAATAACCTTTAACCACAGGACAGTGCCCATGCACTTTCCGGAAGAGATATGGATCACAGATACCACTTTCCGCGACGGGCAGCAAGCGCGTACGCCGTTTTCGGTCAAAGAGGTCGTGGATCTTTATAAGCTGCTGCACAAGCTGTCCGGCCCGAAGGGGATCATCCGCCAGAGCGAATTTTTCGTGTATACGGAAAAGGACAGGAAAGCGCTTGAGGAATGTATGGCGCTCGGTTACGAGTTCCCGGAAATCACGACGTGGATCCGTGCCAATAAAAAGGATTTTGCGCTGGCAAAGGATATGGGCATCCGCGAGACGGGGATATTGGTCTCCTGTTCGGATTACCATATTTTCAATAAGATGGGTATGACACGCGGACAGGCGCTGGACAAATATTTGGGCGTGGTCAAAGACGCGCTCGATATGGGTATCGTACCGCGCTGCCACTTTGAAGATATCACCCGTGCGGATTTTTACGGGTTTGTGGTGCCGTTCGCACGCGCGCTGATGGAGCTGCGGGAGGAATCGGGTATCCCGATCAAGATCAGGATGTGCGATACGCTCGGCTATGGAGTGACCTATCCGGGGGCTTCGCTTCCCAGGAGCGTACAGGGTATCGTCTATGGGCTGCGGTTTTACGCCAACGTCCCTTCCACGCTTTTGGAATGGCACGGACACAATGATTTTTACAAGGTCGTCTGTAACGCGTCGACAGCGTGGCTTTACGGTGCGTCGTCCGTCAACTGCTCGATGCTCGGGATCGGCGAGAGGACGGGCAACTGCCCGATCGAGGCGATGGCCATCGAATATGTGCAGCTCAAAGGGACGCAGGACGGTATGGACTTGAAAGCGATTACGGAGATCGCGGATTATTTTGAAAAGGAATTGAAATATGACATCAATCCACGCACGCCGTTCGTGGGCAGGAATTTTAATTCCACCCGCGCGGGGATCCATGCGGACGGACTTTTGAAAGACGAACAGATTTATAATATTTTCAACACGGATAAGATCCTCGGCCGTCCGGTCGCGGTCGTGATCGGCGAGCATTCCGGCCTTGCGGGCATCGCACATTGGGTGAATACGCATTTCAAGCTGGGGGGAGAACAGAAGATCGATAAGAAGTCCGAGCTGGTGCAGAAGATTAAGGACGAGGTCGACAGGCAGTACGCAGAAGGGCGTACGACGTCGTTCGGGGACAACGAGCTGGAGATGATCATCAAGGATGCGGACTATATCACGTATGCGGCATTGTGCGCGCATGTAGCGGATATCAAAGATGCAGAGTGAATGAGCAAAGAAAAAGCCCTGCCTAAAAAGCAGGGTTTTTTTATCGGCCAGAATAGATTGAACGAAACACGCAAAGCGTGGTATAATGTCCCTAATTATTGTTCTCATGGAGGTAATCATGAAAAGAGATCTGAAACTGGAAATTCTGGATATTCTGGAAGACAATGCAAAGACAACGGCAGAAGAAATTGCCATGATGCTGAATGAGGACGCAGCCGCCGTGCAGAAGACGATCGACACGCTGGAAGAAGAAAAGGCGATCGTGAAATACAGTGCGCTTGTGAACCGCGAGATCGTATCCGAAGAAGAAGATGCGGAAGCGCTCATCGAAGTGGAAGTGACGCCGCAGCGCGATTATGGATACGACGACCTTGCAAAGCGGATTTACCGCTTTGAAGAGGTGCGCGCGGTGTACCTGATGGCGGGCACCTATGATTTGTGCGTACGCATCAAAAGCCGCAGCATGAAAGATATTTCCAAATTTGTATTTGAAAAATTAGCGGTCATCGACGGCGTGACACGTACGGTCACCGTGTTTATTATGCGTAAATACAAGGAACAGGGCGTCGTGTTGGTCGGCGAAGAAACGGATGAAAGATTGGTGGTTACCCCGTGAGAAAATTTATTGCGAAAACGGTAGAAGAAATGCCGCCGTCGGGGATCCGGAAGTTTTTTGATATTGCGAGCGAAATGAAAGATATCATCTCCCTTTCGGTAGGCGAGCCTGATTTTGTGACGCCGTGGAATGTACGCGAGGCAGCGATATCTTCCATTGAACGCGGTTACACGCACTACACCTCAAACCACGGCAACCCCGCGCTGCGTAAGCTGATCACGAAATACCTCTGCGAGCGGTATGGGATCGGCTATGACTGGCAGTTGCAGACCATCGTTACAGTGGGGGCGAGCGAGGCGCTTGACCTTGCGTTCCGTTCGATTATCGAGCCGGGGGACGAAATCCTCGTTCCCGCGCCTTCCTATGTTTCCTATATGCCCGGCGTGAGCTTTGCGGGCGGGGTCGCGGTACCCATCGAAACGAAGGAATGCGACAATTTTACGGTGACGCCGCAGGCCCTTGAAAATGCGATCACGTCCAAGACGAAAGCGATCATCCTGCCGTACCCCAACAACCCGACGGGCGCGATCATGACGAAAGAACAGCTGGAAGCGATCACCGGGATCGTTGAAAAGCACGATTTGTTCGTCATTTCGGATGAGATCTATTCGGAGCTTACCTATGGCGGGCGGCATTGTTCGATCGCATCCTTTCCCAATATGTATGGGCGGACGGTCGTGATCAACGGTTTTTCCAAAGCATTTGCCATGACGGGCTTCCGCCTGGGATATGCTGCAGGGCCCGAAGACATGATCGCCGCCATGGTGAAGATACACCAATATTTCATGCTGTGTGCGCCCACGGCGAGCCAGCATGCTGGTGAGGAAGCCCTGCGCCACGAGATGGATACGGATTTTGCGCAGGTAAGTAAGATGGTGGCGGATTACAACCGCCGTCGAACCTTTGTATACAATTCCTTTCAAAAGATGGGGCTTTCGTGCTTTGAACCACGGGGGGCGTTTTATGTGTTCCCCAATATTTCAGGCATGGGGATGACGTCGGAGGAGTTTTGCCATAAGCTGATAAGCGAAAAGCATGTGGCTTGTGTGCCGGGGACGGCATTCGGCGCAGCTGGGGAAGGCTTTATGCGCTGCTCGTATGCGTCGTCTATGGAGAACCTGAAAGAAGCAGTCAGGAGAATCGCGGAGTTTGTGGAAAAATGCAGAAGATAAAATTGTTGGCAATGGATATTGACGGAACACTGATCCCCGGCGTGGGAGAGGATATTGCACAGGTCGACCTGGAAGCGATCCGCTGTGCGCAGCGGTCGGGGGTCAAGGTGACACTGTCGACCGGGAGGATCTTAGGCACCGCAAAGAGCTGGGTACAACGGCTCAATATCGAAGGGCCTGTCATTACCTGCAACGGTGCGGATATGCGCGATATGCAAAAATCTTATTTTAAAGACAACCTTTCCTTTGAAGGGATGAAGGAGATAATGTCGGCGTACAGGGATACGGGGCTGAAACGCTATGTGTTCAGCGATAACCATATCTATTGTACCCACGAGGATTATTTTGAAAAACTGTTCGACAAGTGGCGCATGGGCAATGGGGGGGAGCTTCCGGTGACGATGTACGAAAGCGACGAGCAGTTGTGCGAGCGTGTGGCGGACGATATACAAAAGGTATTGGTCTGGGGACATGAGGAAGAACAGGCGGTCATGGAGGAACGCTCCAAACAGTTTGCTGGGCGCTTTGATGTGGTGCCGAGCGGCCCGGACAATGTGGAATTCAACGGGCTTGGCGTATCGAAGGGAAAGGCGCTTGCCGCGCTCGCGGAATATTATGGGTTTGACATCTCGGAAACGATGGCGATCGGCGACGGGGGGAACGATACGGATATGCTGAAAGCGGCGGGCATAGGGGTCGCCATGGGCAACGCCATGGAAGGGCCGTTGAAGGCTGCGGACTATGTGACCGCGGATGTGCGCCACGGGGGCGTGGCACAGGCGATCGACAAGTTCGTTTTTGGAAAATAGCAGTGGAAAAAGCCGCAGGAATGCGGCTTTTTTGTGCGCAAGAATTTTACATTGCACACCCATAGATTTTACTTTATAATTATTTTGGGTATGTTTTGAGAATTGTTATAAGGAAGAGGAAGAATGGCGATACATGTTGTGCTGCTGGAGCCGGAAATACCGCAAAATACGGGGAATATATCGCGCACATGCGTGGTCACGGGAAGTGAGCTCCACATCATCGGGCCAATGGGGTTTTCGCTCGACGAGAAGCATGTGAAGCGCGCGGGACTCGATTACTGGAAAGACCTGAAGCTGCATATGTATGACAGCCTGGAAGAATTTTACCAGCAGAATCCGGAAGCGGAATGTTGGTATTTTTCATCTAAGGTATCCCGGAATTTTAATGAAGCGAGCTATAGCGGGGATTGTTATTTGATGTTCGGCAAGGAGACGCAAGGGCTTCCAAAGCAGCTGCTCGACCAGCACACGGAGCATACGGTGCGTATTCCGATGCAGGCGAAACAGCGGTGCCTGAACCTTTCCAATGCGGTATGTGTGGGCGTGTACGAGGCGCTGCGCCAAAATGATTATTTTCATATGAAATAGGTGCTACTACCTTAAAATAAAATTTTTAAATGCTCGAAATATTGGGGGATGTTATGGACTTGTGGAGTATCATGATGCTGATCGGCGGCCTGGGGCTGTTCCTTTACGGCATGAAGCTGATGTCGGACGGCCTGGAAGCCGCCGCCGGCGACAAGCTGAGGACAGGCCTTGAACTGATGACCAAAAACCGTTTCAGCGCACTTGGGCTGGGGGCGGCGGTGACCGCTGTGATCCAGAGTTCGTCTGCGACGACGGTCATGGTCGTCGGTTTTGTCAATGCAGGACTTATGACGCTGATCCAGGCGATCAACGTGGGTATCGGCGCAAACATCGGTACGACGATCACCGCACAGATCGTTGCGCTCAACGTAACGGAATTCGCGCCGATCGTGCTTTTTGCAGGCGTGCTGATGATGCTGTTCATCAAAAAGCGCAAGGTGCGCAGGATCGGCGAGATCGTCGGCGGCCTGGGGATACTGCTCTTTGGCATGGAGATCATGTCAAACGCTGTTGCGCCGCTGCGCGATTACCAGCCGTTTATCGACCTTTTGAGTTCGTTCCAGGAGCCGTGGATCGGGCTTCTGGCAGGCCTTGCGGTAACGGCGATCATCCAGAGCTCCTCCGCTACCATGGGGATCATCCAGGCTTTTGCCATGCAGGGCGTCATGGGGCTGGATTCCGCCGTATATGTGATATTGGGCCTCAACATCGGTACCTGCGTAACGGCAATCATCGCGAGCCTGTCGGGTACCAAAACGGCGAAACGTACGGCGATCGCCCTGTTGTTCTTCAATGTTTTCGGTTCGCTGATCTTTATGCTGGCAATGCATTTCCTGCCCATCGTGGACTGGATCAAATCCTGGTCGCCGGACGAGCCGGTACGCCAGTTGGCGAACTTCCATACATTCTTTAACGTGATCAATGCATTTATCTTCATCGGTTGTCCGCAGCTCCTTGCAAAAGTGGCGTGTTTCTTTGTGCGCGGCGAAGACAAGAAGCTGGAAGGGCGGAAGCTGAAATATATCGATAAAAATGCCGACAGCCAGCCGGTAGCGATCGGACAGGCGATCCTGGAGGTGGCGCGCATGGCGCGTATTTCAGGCGAGAATTTCAACCTGGCGCTGAAAAGTTTCCTGGAGGGAGATGAAAAGATGGTCGACGAGGTCATGGAGAACGAAAAAGTGGTCAATTACTTAAACCAGGAGATCACGGATGCGCTTTCCATGATCAGCCAGACAGGGCTTTCCGAGGTCGACTCGCGCACTGTGACGGCAATGCTGCACGCGATCATGGATATCGAACGCATTTCGGATATTGCAGAAAATGTCGCCGACCTGGCCGCTATACGCCTGGAGAAGAAGACAAAGCTTTCCAGGAAGGGTGCGGCGGAAATCGAATTTATGGGCAAAAAACTGGAGGAGGCTTTTTCGATGATGCGCGACGTAATGCGGGACGGCAATATGGAATATGCCAAACGCGTCATGGAGATCGAGGACGAGATCGACAAATACGAAGAAAAGATCAAAAAGCATCATATCAAGCGCCTGAAGAAGGGCGAATGTACCGCGAGCGCCAGCACGTTGTTCACGGATGTGATCACAATGTGCGAGAGGGTGGCCGACCATGCGGCGAATATTGCGGCGCTGACACTGCGCGGCGAGCTGCAATAATCAGAACTTAGGCTTGATTATTGGCTGCAAATTGATTAAAATGAACATGTGTGCGATTATTCAAAATTAAAGGAGTACGATTATGAAGAAAACGATTGAAGATATTGACGTAGCCGGGAAAAAAGTACTGGTACGTGTGGATTTCAATGTTCCGCTCGACGAGAAAGGCGAAATCACAGACGAAACGCGCATCCAGGCGGCGCTCCCGACGATCCAGTATTTGATCGATAAAGGCGCAAAGGTGATCCTGATGTCCCATCTCGGACGTCCGAAGGGCGAAGTAAAGCCGGAATTCTCGCTTGCGCCCGTTGCAAAGCGGTTGTCCGAGATCCTGAACACCAAAGTTGTGTTCGCAAAGGACTGCGTGGGCAAAGAAGCGAAGGACGCTGTGGATTCTATCGAAGACGGCCAGGTCGTACTTCTTGAGAACCTGCGTTTCCACAAGGAAGAAACAGCCAACGATCCGGCGTTTGCAAAAGAGCTGGCAAGCCTCGGCGATATCTTTGTCAACGACGCGTTCGGTACGGCGCACAGGGCGCACGCTTCTACGGCGGGCGTGGCGGAATACCTGCCGGCAGTGGCAGGCTACCTGATCGGCAAGGAGCTTTCCTTCATGGGCAAGGCTCTGGAAGACCCGGCGCGCCCGTTCATCGCGATTTTAGGCGGGGCGAAGGTCTCCGACAAGATCGGCGTGATCGAAAACCTGCTTTCCAAGGTGGATTGCCTCATTATCGGCGGCGGTATGGCAAACACGTTCGTAAAGGCGCAGGGCTATGAAATGGGCAAATCCCTGGTGGACGACGAACGCCTGAATCTGGCGCTCGAATTGATGGATCAGGCAAACAAAAAGGGAATCAAGATCATGCTTCCTTCCGACTTCGTGGTGGCAAAAGAGCTCAGCGCAGAGGCGGAAGCGCACGTAGTACCGGTGGACAACATCCCGGCCGACATGATGGCCCTGGATATCGGGCCGTCCACAAGGATTATTTTCGCCAACGAGATCAAGCGCGCAAAGACGGTCATCTGGAACGGGCCGATGGGCGTTGCGGAAATCCCGGCGTTCGCAGGCGGCACGAGGGCGATCGCGGAAGCGCTCAGCGAAGCGTCGGCAACGACGATCATCGGCGGCGGCGACAGCGCGGCGGCGGTCAAGAAGCTCGGCTTTGCTGACAAGATGTCGCATATCTCCACGGGCGGCGGCGCATCCCTTGAATTCCTCGAAGGGAAGGAACTGCCGGGCGTAGCCGCGCTCAACGACAAATAAGTCGTAAACGCGTCAAAATAGCATCAGTACCATAAAGGACGGAGAGCATCCGTCCTTTTCAAAAATATTCATATTTTTAAGGGGAAAAACAATGAGAAAACCAATTATTGCAGGAAACTGGAAGATGAACAAGACGCCCGACGAGGCGGCTGCACTGATCAACGACTTGAAACCGCTGGTGGCTTCGGCGCAGGCGGAGGTAGTGGTATGCCCGCCGGCAACGGATCTTGCGGCGGCGGCAGCGGCGCTTGCCGGAAGCAACATTTCCCTCGGCGCACAGAATATGGACTATCACGACAGCGGCGCTTATACGGGCGAAGTATCGGCGGATATGCTGCTGGGCCTCGGCGTGAAATACGTGATCATCGGGCATTCGGAACGCCGCGAATACTATGCGGAAACGGACGAGACAGTGAACCTCAAGGTTTTGAAGGCGCTGGAAAAGGGACTTACGCCTATCGTGTGCGTGGGCGAAAAACTGGAAGAGCGTGAAAGCGGCGTGACGGCGGAAGTGGTCAGGAAGCAGACGAAGCTGGCGCTCCTGAACGTAGCGCAGGGCGACGTTGCCAAAGTTGTCGTTGCGTATGAGCCGATCTGGGCGATCGGCACGGGCAAGACGGCAACCAGCGACGATGCAAACAATACGATCAAGGAAATCCGTGCAGCAATAAAAGAAGTGTTTGGAAACGTTGCCGAGGAGGTAAGAATACAGTATGGCGGAAGCATGAATCCGAAGAACGCGACAGAGCTGATGGCGATGAGCGATATCGACGGCGGCCTCATTGGCGGTGCTTCGCTGAAGGCCGAAGATTTTTCCAAGGTCGTAAATTACTAAAGAAAACAGGTGAATAACAAATGGCTTTTACAGCACTGATCATTATGGACGGGTTTGGCCTCGCCGCCTGCAACGCGGGCAACGCGATTTGCGCGGAAGGAACGCCGAACCTAAATAGATTGATGGAAGAATATCCGCACACACGCCTCGGCGCGAGCGGGATGTCGGTCGGCCTGCCGGACGGACAGATGGGCAACTCGGAGGTCGGGCACCTCAACATCGGCGCGGGCAGGATCGTCTACCAGGAACTGACACGCATTACAAAATCCATTGCGGACGGCGATTTTTTCAGCAAAAAGGAATTTTTGGACGCGGTGGAAAACGTGAAAAAGCATGGCAGCGCGCTGCACCTGATCGGCCTGATCTCGGACGGCGGCGTGCACAGCCACCAGGAACATTTGTATGCGCTTTTGAAGCTGGCGAAGGAAAACGGGATCGGCGAAAGGACGTTTATCCATTGCCTGATGGACGGGCGCGACGTTGCCCCGGACAGCGGAAAAGGCTTTATCGAGCAGCTGGAGGCGAAGATCAGCGAGATCGGCGCAGGCAGAATCGCTACGGTGATGGGCCGTTATTATGCGATGGACCGCGACAACCGCTGGGAACGCGTAAAGCTCGCGTACGACGCGATCGTAAAGGGCGAAGGGCTTAACGCGCCGGATGCGGCCCGGGCGATGCAGGATTCGTACGATAAAAAGGAATACGACGAATTTGTAAAGCCGACGGTCATCACGCAAAACGGCGAGCCGGTGGCAAAGCTCAAGAAAGACGATTCTGTGATCTTCTTCAACTTCCGCCCCGACCGCGCGCGGGAGATCACGCGCAGCATCATCGACGAAGAGTTCACAGGCTTTGACCGCGAATATTTCCCGACGTATTTTGTATCTATGACGCAGTACGACAAGACATTCAAGAACATCCATGTGGCATATAAGCCGCAGGTGCTCGAAAATACGCTGGGCGAATATTTGGCGAAGAACAACAAAAAGCAGTTCCGCATCGCGGAAACGGAAAAATATGCGCACGTGACGTTTTTCTTCAACGGCGGCGTGGAGCAGCCCAACGAGGGAGAGGATCGTTACCTGATCCCGTCGCCCAAGGTGGCGACATACGACCTCCAGCCGGAGATGAGCGCGCCCGAGGTGTGCAAAAAAGCGGTGGAGCTGATTGAGTCGAAAAAGTATGACGTGATGATCCTCAATTTTGCGAACTGCGATATGGTGGGGCATACGGGCATCTTTGAGGCCGCGGTATCGGCGGTAAAAGCGGTGGACGAATGTGTGAAAGAGGTCGTGGATGCGATCCTTGCGGTAGGCGGCGACGTGCTGATCACAGCGGATCACGGAAATGCCGAAATCATGGCCGACCCCAAGACAGGCGGCCCGTTCACGGCGCACAGCACGAATCCCGTGCCGTGTATCCTTGTGAGCAAGGCGCACCGTTTAGATACGCTGCGTACAGGCGGAATCCTTGCGGATCTCGCCCCGACGATGCTCGATTTGATGGGGCTTGCCCAGCCGGCGGAAATGGAAGGCAAGAGCCTGATCGAAAAGTAATGGGTATAAGGCGCATCATGCATGCGCCTTTTTCTTACCGGCATAAAAATAATCATTTTACAGGTAGATAAAAGAATCGTAATATATTATAATATTACCAAGCGTAACCTATCTATAAATAAAGGGGGTCTTTACCATGATACAACTAATCTACGCACCAAAAGGCAGCGGCAAAACAAAAAGACTGATCGACCTTGCAAACGCGGAACTCAACTCCACAAAGGGCGACGTCGTATTTATCGACGACGACAAACGCTATATGTATGACGTGGCACACCAGGCACGTTTTGTGGACGTAAAAGACTACGGAATCGAATCGGGCGACGCGCTTTACGGAATGTTGTGCGGGATGGTATCACAAAATTACGATATTGAAGCGATCTTTATCGATGCGTTTCTGAAAATCGTAAAAATGGATGTTGCGGAATTAAAGGATCTGATGGACAAGATCGGCTCGCTTTGTGAAAAGAACAACTGCAAAGCAGTGATCATCATCAGTGCAGAGCCGGACGAAGCGCCTGATTTCCTGAAACCTTATATTATCTAAGGCGGCGGAAGAGACCTTTTTCGGAGGGATGACGTCCCCCTGTATTTGGAATGGAAATTTTACGTTAAGCCAAACGCATTACATGCGGCAGGCTTAACGTTTGCTTTTAAAGGAGAAAGAATATGCAGGTAATGAGCACGCGCGGAAAAGGAGAAAAAATACCCGCGACGATGGCTGTTTTAAAGGGGATCGCCGCGGACGGCGGCCTGTTTGTGCCCGAGGCGTTCCCACAGATCGACCTGGACGAAATGGCGGAATATGCGGCGCATGAATACGATATCCTTGCCGCAAAGGTACTGGGGCTTTTTTTTGACGTCCCGGAGGATACGCTCGCGACATTGACGCAGCAGGCGTATGCGCCGTTTGACGATACGAGGGTCGTACCGCTAAAGCGGCTTTCGGACAGGGAATATGTGATGGAGCTGACGCACGGGCCGACGCTCGCCTTTAAAGATATGGCGCTGCAGGTGCTGCCGCGCCTCATCCGCGTGGGGCTCGATATCCACCATCAGCAGGAAAACGTACTGATCCTGACGGCGACGTCCGGCGATACGGGCAAGGCGGCGCTCGAAGGCTTTAAAGACGTACCGCGCACGGCGATTCTGGTGTTTTACCCGGTGGACGGCGTTGCGACCATGCAAAAGCTGCAGATGGTGACGCAGGAAGGCGGGAACCTCAGCGTATGCGGCGTCAGGGGAAACTTTGACGATGCGCAGACGGGCGTCAAGGCGCTGTTTGCAAACGAAGAACTGAAACGGATATTGAAGGAAGCGGGCTATACGTTTTCCTCCGCGAATTCCATCAATATCGGCAGGCTGATCCCGCAGGTGGCCTACTATGTCTATGCATATGCGAAGCTGCTGGCCGACGGAATGGTCGAAAAAGGGCAAAAGGTAAATTTTGTCGTGCCTACGGGCAATTTCGGCAACATCCTGGCAGCATATTATGCGAAGCGCATGGGCCTGCCCATCGGCAAGCTGGTGTGTGCTTCCAACCACAACAACGTATTGACGGACTTTTTCAAAGGAGGGAAATACGACGCGAACCGTACGTTTTACAAGACGATGTCGCCCTCCATGGATATCCTGATCTCCAGTAATTTAGAGCGGCTGCTGTACGAGATCGCGGGACGCGATGAACAGGCCGTCCGGCAGTGGATGGCTTCCCTGAAAGCAAGCGGTACATACGAGATCCCGCAAAGCGCGCAGCAGGCGCTGCATGAGCTTTTCTATGCGGATTTCTGCGATGAGGAAGAGACGGGCCGGGCGATCCGGGATACATTTGAAAAGTACGGATACCTGATCGATACGCACACGGCGGTCGCGCAGTGTGTTTATGAAAAATACAGGCAGGCCACAGGCGACGACACGGTGAGCGTGGTGGTTTCTACGGCGAACCCGTATAAATTCACACAGGATGTGCTGCGCTGCGTTACGGGTGAAACGGTGGAGGATGCCTTTGCGGCGGCGGACCGGCTCGCGCAGGCGACGGGGACAAAGATTCCTCCGCAGATAAAAGAATTGTGTGAAAAACCGGTGCTGCACGACGGCTGTGTGGACAAAGACGACCTGATCACGGCGGTCAATACTTTCCTGCACCGGATGGGGGACTGAACGAATGGAACAGGGGATGGAAAAAAAGACGATTTTCAGCGGGATACAGCCGTCCGGCAATTTGACGCTCGGCAATTACCTGGGGGCGGTCAGGAATTGGGCGGCACTGCAGGAAGAATACCATTGCTACTATTGCGTGGTGGACCTGCATGCGATCACAGTCCGGCAGGAGAGCGCCGAGCTTAGGAAGCGCACGCTGGATGTCATGTCCGTGCTGATCGCGGCGGGCATCGACCCGGAAAAGAATATCCTATATATGCAGTCGCACGTGCCCGCGCATGCGGAGCTGGCATGGATACTCAATTGCTTTACCTATATGGGCGAGCTTTCCCGCATGACGCAGTTCAAAGAAAAAAGTGCCAAAGCGGGCGATAATATCAATGCGGGACTGTTTACCTATCCGGCGCTGATGGCCGCGGATATTTTGCTTTACCAGGCAGACCTTGTGCCGGTGGGTGTGGACCAGAAGCAACATTTGGAGCTGACCCGTGATTTGGCGATACGGCTTAACAATCTTTACGGCGATGTGTTTACCGTTCCCGAGCCATATATCCCCAAAGCGGGCGCCAAGATCATGAGCCTGCAGGAGCCGGAGAAAAAAATGTCGAAATCGGACGGGAACGACAACGCGTCCATCGCGCTCCTCGATCCGCCGGAGGTGATCACGCGCAAATTCAAGCGGGCGGTGACGGACAGCGATGGAGAGATCCGCTTTGCGGATGAAAAACCGGGTGTATCCAACCTGCTTTCTATCTATTCGGCGATCACGGAGAAAACGATCGCGCAGGCGGAAGCGGAATTTGCGGGGCAAGGCTATGGGGTGTTAAAGCAGCGTGTGGCCGACGCGGTGATCGCGGAGCTTAAGCCGCTGCAGGAGCGCTATAAGCAGGTGCGCGGGGACAAGGCATATTTGGAGCAGATCATGATGCGGAATGCGGAAAAGGCGTCGCAGGCGGCGCGCAAAACGCTTTTCAAAGTGCAGAAGAAGATCGGCCTCGCACCAAGGAAGCTGTAAATGTTAACAAACTCTGAAAATTTGGCTTTTGTCGTCTGGATGAAAGCCTTTTTTTATGGGAAACATGGAAACGGGCAGGGTTTGATGATATAATATCCGTATGTTTGGATATATCGTCCCAAAGGTATGCGAGCTCAAAGTGCGGGAATACGAACTGTTCCGGGCGTACTACTGCGGGCTGTGCAAGGCCTTGAAAAGTGGTTACAGGAAAACGGCAGTGCTCAATTTTGACAGCGTTTTTTTATATCTGCTTGCGGACAGCCTGTGCGAAGGCGGGACGGTGGTGCAGCCATGCAAATGCGGCCTGCATCCTTTTGAGAAAAGGAGCAAGGTCGTCTCGGACGCGGCAGGGTATGCGGCGGACGTCAATATCCTGATGGCTTACTTCAAGGCGGCGGACGATGTGCGCGACAAAGGAAAGGGCCGTCTGCTGCAACTTTTTTTAAAGAAGGCCTACCGCAAGGCGGCGGACAAACACCCGCATATCGTGGAGGTCGCGGAAAAGACGATCGATGAGCTGCACCGGTTAGAGGATGGAAAAACAGACAGTACGGATGCGGTCGCGGATACTTATGCACGGCTTTTGGGCACGGTGTTCGAGGATGTAGACGTTTTGCAGTCGCATGTCCTCTACGACCTTGGCTACAGCCTCGGGCGGTGGGTCTACCTGATCGACGCGGCGGAGGACTGGGAAAAGGATGAGGCCGCCGGGGAATACAACGTCTATGCGTGCCGCTATGAAAAGAGGACGCAAAGCGCGCAGCAGGAGATATTGCGCAGCATGCAGTATTCGCTGGCACAGGCGGCGCAGGCGCTGGAAAAGCTGTCGCTGCAAAAGAATAAGGAACTGCTGCAGAATATCATCTATTTGGGGCTGCGGGAACAGACGGAACGGATCGTCTGCGGACAGCCGCGCCTTACTGCACAGATCAGGTAAATACGAAGGGAATTTGAATGAACCCATACGAGGTACTGGGCGTTACGGAAAACGCTACGGATGAAGAGATCAAGGCGGCGTACCGGAAGCTGGTAAAAAAATACCATCCGGATCGCTTTGCGAACGATCCGCAAAAACAGGCTGCGGCGAGCGAGAAGCTAAAACAGGTAAACGCGGCCTATGATATGGTCACAAAGATACGGCAGGGAAATTACCAGTGGAGCAGTACGCCGGAGTTTGCCTCGGTGCGCGCGGCGATCCAGCGCGGAGCGATCGGCGAAGCGGAAGCGATGCTCAACCGCATGAGCGAGCGTCCGGCGGAATGGCATTTTTTGATGGGGATCGTCCTTTTGCGGCGCGGATGGTACGACGGTGCGGCGGAGCATTTTACGCGCGCGTACCAGATGGAGCCGGGAAACAGGGAATACGAAAACGCGATGCGCGCGATGTCACAGCAGGCAGGCGCGTATATGGATTTTGGGGATATGCCGGAAGGCGGCATACAGATGAACGGGAAAATGTGCGTTCCCTGCGGGATTTGCGCGTGCGCGGGCCTCAGCCTGTGCTGTGGGCGCGGCATGTTCTGTTGTATTTAAGAGGATAAGGAATGGTCAGAGGAAGAGGTTACAAGCGAAGCTCCAACAAAGGGAGCCTGGTAGTGATGTTCGCGGCGCTCACGCTGCTGTGCGTGTACCTGGCCAACGTGCTGCCGGCGCTTCGTATCACATTTTATTTTATATCGTCGGTCTTTTTGATGGGGATCATGATGGAGCGCAGGACGGTAACGGCGTTTGTTACGTTCACAGCCGTCCTGTTCCTCGGTTTTTTGATCGTTCCGGTAAAGCTCGGCATGCTGCCCTATCTCTTTTTCTTTGGACATTACGCTATTTTCAAATTTTATGTTGACGGCAGTCGGCAGGGTGCGGGCGCGGTCATCGTGAAGCTCGTTTATTTCAATGTCTGCGCGGCGCTGATATACTTCTTTACAGACGGCTGGATGATTGCCCAGATCCCCTTCAATATCCCGTGGTGGGGCCTCGTAGTTGCGGGAGAACTCATCTTTTTGTTCTACGATTGGCTGTTTTCCAAGGCCGCGCATTGGTATTATGGCGCACTGCGCAGCAGGCTGGTCGGCAGCAGCAGGTTTTAAAGGGAACTTTCCCGCGGCGACCTGCGTCAAACAAACAGAAGAATCGATTTAGGAGACAGGTATGGAACAGGCTTTTGAAGTCGCCTCATACGCGATGCGCTATTGGTTTATCGCCCTGGTGCTTGTGATACTCATCGCGGTGATCTATATTTCGTATAAAGAATACCAGCAGAAAAGGCAGGTCATGACACAGGTCGGCCAGTTTGGCGGGTATATGCAGATCATTGCTGGGCCGCAGGAATTTATCGGCGACCGGTTCGGATTGACGCAGGAAAACAGTATCGGCAGTGCGGATGCCTGCGATATCGTCCTGCCGGACAGAACGGTCGCACCCCGGCACGCGGTAATTTTTTTTGAAGATGACGACTATTATATTAAGCCGTCGGACAGGGCGGAGACAAAGATCAACGACCGCCGCGCGACAAGTACGCATAAGCTGAAGACGGGGGACAAGCTTTCCTTTGGGGACGTCAGCATGCGCATCTACTTCAAAAGGACGAGGATAGGGATAGGCAATGATCATTAAAAGATACGGCGCGGGGATCGTGCTTACATTTATGATATTATTTTTGCTGTCGGGCATGGCGCTGCTTTCCTTTGCGGGCAGCGCGTTTGACATGCAGCCTATGCTGATCGGCATCCTCTTTGCGGTGTTCATTATCCTGCAATACAACATCCTGCGCAAAATATTCAAACATTTTGAGCGATTTACGCTGTTGATCGCGGATTTTTTGTGCATCATCAGCATGGTGATCCTATACCGGCTCGACCCGGATACGGCGATGAAGCAGTTCATGTGGATACTGATCGGCAATGTGGCGATGGTGATCGTGATGCTCGTCATCAAGCGCGCGCACGATTTCGGTAAAGCCAATTGGGCCTTTATGATCTTGGCGGTCGGCATGCTGGGTTTGACGCTGGTGCTTGCCAGTACGATCGGCGGCGCGAAAAACTGGATCAGGATCGGCGGGATCAGTGTACAGCCGAGCGAATTCGCCAAAATATTGTTTTTGATCGTGACGGCTTACTTCCTGTCGTCTAAAAACCGTAAGCGCGACATGTGGCCGTATTTTGTGTTTACAATCGCGTGCGTGGGCATTTTGGTGCTTTCCAAAGACCTGGGGGCGGCGCTTCTTTTTGCGGGTACGTTCCTGATCGTGTTTTATGTTGGTACGGGAAGCGTGGGGATCACCCTGGGCGCGCTGGGCGCGTTCGCTCTTGGCGCCTTTTTGAGCTATAAGATGTTCGACCACGTAAAAACGCGCGTGGAGGTGTGGCAGGATCCGTGGGCGACGTACAACGACAAGGGTTACCAGATCGTGCAGGGGCTTTTAGCCATCGCCAGCGGCGGCCTGATTGGCACGGGGCTTGGGCTCGGCATGCCGGAGGTCATTCCCGTGGGGACGTCCGACTATATTTTTGCCGCGATCTCCGAAGAATTCGGTATTATCGTAGCCATCGCGATCATTGCGCTTTATCTCGTGTTCATCATCCGCGGTATCCTCATTGCCATGGACGCGCGCACGACGTTCGATAAATTACTGGTGTTCGGCGCGACGGTCATGCTGTCGCTGCAAAGCTTCATCATCATCGGCGGGGTTATCAAGCTGATCCCCTTAACGGGCATCACCATGCCTTTTGTGAGTGCGGGCGGCAGTTCTATGGTCGCATCAATGATGCAGCTGGGGATCATCGAAGGCGTTGCCCTCAAAAACGGCGAATATGAAGAGGCGGAGCTTGCAGAGATGGGAGGCGCGGTAGAATGAAAAAGCAAACCAACATCAAGAAGAATATGCGCGCCATGCTGGCAGTGTTCTGCTGCCTGTTCGTGTTGCTCGGCACATACCTTTTGTATTCCACGGTGGCGTACGGAGACCAATGGTTCACCACGCCTTTTAACCCGCGGATCGCCTCCAAAAACAACGTCAAGGACGCGGGAAGCATTTATGACCGCAACGGAATCGTACTTGCCTATTCGGATGGGGAAACGCGCAAATATGCGCAGAGTGAAGATATGCGCCGCGCGGTGAGCCATATCGTGGGCGATATTTACGGGCGTACATTGGGGGCGGAAACGTATTTTGCCAAATACCTGTACGGGTACGACCAAAATGTTGCGGACAAATTTGCCAGTGTGCAGAGCGGACAGAAGGGCGGCGACGTATACCTGACGATCGACGCGGAGCTGTGCGAATATATTTACGACAACATGGAAAAAGACGGGGCTGTGGTGCTCATGAACTATAAAACGGGCGAGATCCTCGCAAGCGTGAGCAAGCCGACCTTTGACCCGAATACCGTTAAAGAGGATACGGATGAGAGCGGTTCCAAATTCGTCAACCGTGTGACGCAGGGGCTGTATCCGCCGGGGTCGACGATGAAGATCGTCACCACGGCAGCGGCGCTCGAAAACGGCGTAACGGATCTCGAGATCGACTGTACAGGAGAGGCCATTATCGAGGGACAAAAGGTCACCTGCCCCAAGGATGGCGGGCACGGGCATGTCGACCTGGCGACGGCGTTTGAGAAATCCTGCAACATCTATTTCGGCGAGCTTGCGGTGGAGGTCGGCGGCGACGCGATGCTTAAGACGGCGGATGAGTTTGGATTCAACTATAACTTCAAATTCCCGGATTTCCGTATGAACAACAGTGTGTTTGAGGTGTCTGGCAACAAGGGCGACCTTGCGTGGGCGGGGATCGGCCAATACCACGACCTGCTGACGCCCATGCACAACATGATGATCTCTGCGGGTATCGCGGGCGGCGGCGTGATGATGCAGCCAAATACGCTGCTCGACGTTCGCTATGGCGGCAACAGCTCGTATACCTACACGCCTACGCAGTTTCGGACGGTGACGTCCGCAGGCGTTGCTTCCACGATCGGGGAGTATATGCGGCAGACGGTTGCGAGCGGTACGGCGACGAAGGCGGATGTATCGGGCGTGACGGTATGCGGCAAAACGGGTACGGCGGAATACGTGAACCCGGATACGGGAGAAACGGACAACCATTCATGGTTCGTCGGCTTCATAGAGGACGCGGATCATCCGCTGGCGATCGCAGTCCTGGGTGAAGGCGGGGGCTTTGGTTCGGCATACGCGACGCCGCTTGCGGGAAGCATCCTGGGCAAAGCGGTCGATAAGGGATATTAATGAACAAAAAACTGGAGAAAAAAATCAAAAACCTGCCGCAAAATCCGGGCGTGTACATCATGCGCGATGTGGATGGCAAGGTCATATATGTGGGCAAGGCGCGGGTGCTGAAAAACCGCGTCAGCCAATATTTCCGCAAGGAAGCGCAGAAATATACCAAGGTCGCGGCTATGGTGTCGCACATCGACGACTTTGAATATATCATCACCGATACGGAGCTGGAAGCGCTGATCCTGGAATGTAACCTGATCAAGAAATTCCGGCCGTATTACAATATCCTCTTAAAGGACGACAAGCATTTCCCGTATGTACGGGTGGACCTGCGGGAGGATTTTCCGCGTTTTACCGTGGTGCGCAAGGTAAAGGACGACGGCGCCAAATATTACGGGCCGTTTATTGCGGCGCACATCATCCGCGATGTTCTCGACCAGATCGGGCGGCTTTACCCGCTTCGGAGCTGCAACAACGATATTGCCCGCATGATCGCGCGGGGAGAGCGCCCGTGCCTCAATTACGAAATGGGACGGTGTATCGGGCCGTGCACGGGCAGGGTTTCAAAAGAGGAATACGGCGAGCTTGTCAAAGAGGTCATCAGCGTCATCTCCGGCAGCAACAATGCGCTGAAAAAGGAGATGGTGCGCAAGATGGAAAAGGCGGCGGAAGAGCTTAACTTTGAGCAGGCGGCGCTGCTGCGCGACCGGCTTGCGCTCATCGACCGTATCCGCGAAAAACAGCGGGCCGGCTTCCCCAACTTAAACGATAAGGACGTGTTCGCAATCGAAAAGGGGCTGGAAACGGCGGTAGTGCAGGCATTTTTGTTTCGTAACGGCAAGCTGAATTACGCACAGAAATATTACCTCGATTATCATAACGAACCGCTTCCTGAAATGATGCGTGAATTCCTGCAACAGTACTATACGGATCAAAGCGGGATACCCAAGCATATCTATACGCTGCCCCGGCCGGACGACCACGAGCTTTTAGAGGAATGGCTGAGCGCAAAGCGCGGTTCCAAGGTGGAGATCAAAGAGGCGGTGCGCGGCGATAACCGCAAGCTGGCGGAGCTCGCGCGCAAGAACGCGCTCGACGCGGTCAAGATCAAGGAAGGCGCGAAAAAGCAGCGGCAGGCAGCGGCAGGCAACCTTGCCAAGGCGCTGGGGCTGCCCGAAACGCCTGGGCGTATCGAATGTTACGATATTTCCAATACGCAGGGGACGAACAACGTTGCTTCGATGGTCGTTTTTACGGACGGGAAACCCGACCGCAAGAAATACCGGCATTTCAGGATCAAGAGCTTTGAGGGCGCGAACGATTTTGCCTCCATGAATGAAACGCTGGAACGCAGGCTGATGCGCGGCCTTCAGGGGGATGAGAGCTTTTTGCCTATGCCAGACCTCATCATTATCGACGGCGGCAAAGGACAGCTCAGCGCGGCGCGCGACGCATTGTTTGCACTGGGGTGTGAAGATATTCCCATCGTGAGCCTGGCCAAAAAGCAGGAAGAGATATTTGTACCCGGCAGGGAAGAAAGCATATTGCTGCGGGTAGGCAGCCCTGAATACCGCCTCGTGACGGGGATCCGCGACGAAGCGCACCGGTTCGCGATCACATACCACCGCAAACTGCGCGAAAAGCGGCACCATACGGGCGAGCTCGACCTGATCGAAGGCGTAGGAGGTACGAGAAAGCGCACGCTGCTCAAGACATTCGGCAGTATAAAACGGCTAAAGGAAGCGTCGCTTAAAGATATCGAGGCTGTAAAAGGCGTGCCGCGCAGTGTCGCGGAAACGGTATACCGGCATTTTCACCCGGATGGGAAGGATTGATGTTTCGGCCCGGCCTATGGGTGTTATAGGAAGCATACTAAAAACAGAAAAGGAGAACGTACTATGACATTCAGTGTTTTTGTGAACTTTGACGGAAACTGCCGTGAGGCGGTGGAGTTTTATGCGGAGGTGTTTGGGGCTGAAACGCCGCGCATGATGACGTACGGCGAGGCGCCGGGCGCAAATACCAGCGAAAAAGACCGGGATCGCATCATGTACACCGACCTGATGATCGGCGGCTGTAATGTGATGTTCATGGATTTCCCATCCGATATGGAATGTGTGAAGGGGAACAACATCCAGCTTACGCTAAGCGTTCCTGATAAAGAAGAGGTAAGGCGGCTGTTTAACGCGCTCAAGGAAGGCGGAACCGTGGGCATGGAGCTTGAAGAGACGTTCTGGAGCGGGCTTTACGGCATGGTGACCGACCGATTCGGCGTGCAGTGGCATATTATGCACGGTGACGGGCAACATAACAAATAAGCACAAAAAAACGGTACGGCCATTGGCCATACCGTTTTTGTTTTACTTTTTATTCGCCGAAGTTGTTATCCACAAGCTCCGCCAGCGCTTCGATCGCTTCTTTTTCGTCCGCGCCGTTCGCAAAGACATAAATGGACTCGCCGGATTTTACCCCCAGCGAAAGAAGCCCCATAATACTTTTTGCGTTGATTTTTTTGTTGGAAAATTCGATCAGGATCTGGGCGTCGAACTGGTTTGCGACCTGTACAAAGCTCGCCGCAGCCTTTGCCTTTAGACCATCGTTGCTTCTAATCACCAATTCTTTGTAAATCATACCAAAACCTCCTTGCTGTGATGGACGGCAATCATTTGCCGTGAGCCTTATAAAGCTGTTTTGCAGTCAGTGGTTCTTTAAGTCTTCCGCGATTGCGTTCAACTTGCGAAGCCGGTGGTTCATCGCGGATTTGGTCGTCCCATTCAGTTCGCATAATTCCTGCAAGGTCGCTTCCGGATGGGATAAACGCAACTGGGCCGCCTCGCGTAGCGTATCGCTCAAGTTTTCAAGACCGACCTGCCGATCGATCAGTCGGATGCTCTTAAGTTGCGCCATCGCGGCGTTTACAGTCTTGCTGATGTTTGCCGTTTCACAATTGACCGCGCGATTTACATTATTGCGCATTTCCTTTAAGATACGTACATTTTCAAAATTCAATATAGAAGAATATGCACCTACCAAGGCAAGAAAAGCGGCAATACTATCCCCTTCATTTAAGTATACCACAAAATTTTGCTTGCGGGGAATAGTTTTTGCGTGGATTTGGTTGTTTTTCAATAATTTACAGAGTACATTGGCATAAGCCTCCGAATTTACCACAAATTCCAGATGGTAATTCTTTTTGGGATTGGAAACGGTTCCGCCGCCCAAAAACGCGCCGCGCAAAACGCAGATACCGCAACATTCTTTTTCCAGCATATAGGAAGGGGGGACTGCGTCCGTCAAAAGGTTTCCCTCCAGGCCCAGCGCGGAAAGCAAAAGCGGTGCGTCGTCCACGGCAATGGCGTAGGAATGCTTTTTTTTCAGCAGGTTATCCTTTACCTGTATGTCCGCCTCGATTTTTAAGACCCGTGTGAGCGTGCCGTATATCCGTTTGGCCACCGCCATATTTTCCGTATTATAGTGGATATGTACACCGGTCGAATTGATTTTCAGATTTCCGCATACGAGCGTCAAGGCACACAGCTCCGCCATGATACAGCAGTCGTCCGTTACCTGCAATGTACAGATCTCGTCCTTGGCAGTCGATGAAAACGACATAAGCGCCCTCCGTTTTTATCAGCGGTTCTTTTCCAGGTTGATGTCGCGGTGTTCGAGCGTGACGCGCAGGCCCTGGTCGGAAAGCATGCGGAACAGCTCCTCCGCCATAACGACGCTGCGGTGCATGCCGCCTGTACAGCCGATGCCGATCACAAGCTGGTTTTTGTCCTCGCTGATGAAGCAGGGCGCAAGTTTTTCAACAATCGTGACCAGCTCGTGCAGAAAGAATTTGGTCGGTTCAAACGAAAGCACGAAATCGCGCACATCCTGCTCGAGGCCGGTATGGTCGCGCATGCCCTCCACATAAAACGGATTGGGGATGAAACGCATATCGAACACCATGTCCGCATCAAGCGGGATGCCGCGCTTATAGCCAAAGGAAATGATGGAAACGAGCAGGCCTTTTTCGCCTTCCTCCGCATACATCAAGTCGATCATCTGGCGCAGCTTCATGACGTTATAAGACGATGTATCGATGACGTGGTTGGCCATATCCTTGATTTGCTGCAGCTTGCGGCGCTCTAAGTGTATGCCTGCCAGTATCTCGCCGCTGCCCGAAACGGGGTGTTTGCGGCGCACTTCCTTGAAGCGCTTGACAAGAACAGCGTCGGAAGCGTCTAAAAAGAGGATATCAAGCTCCAAGTCCATGGACTTTAACTCGTCGATCGTCGCATAGATCGAATCGAAAAAGTCTCCCATGCGCGTATCCACAGCGACAGCGACTTTGTCGCGGATATGCTGGCTTTGCATGCACAGGCGCGCAAACTGGGGGATCAGCTCGGGCATTAAATTATCTACACAATAGTATCCGAGGTCTTCCAGGCGCTTCAGGGCGGAAGAACGGCCCGCCCCCGAAAGCCCCGTTACGATCGTAAATTTCATAGTTCGTTTCTCCTTGCGTTGATGACCTGCTCCGGCATGAGTCCCGCTTCCTCCGCCTTTTTCAGGGCAGGAGCGAAATCGCCGATGCGGTCTATGGAGTGGGCGTCGCTTCCGATGGAAAACAGTACGCCCGTTTTGGCACATTCCATCAGTTCCCCTGTCGTAAATTCAGGATGCTTGGCATTGATCTCAAGCGCAGTACCGACCTTTGCGGCGTGCTTTGCCACAGCCAGCTTATCGACCGGGATACCATAGCCGATGTGCGTAATGATATCAATGCGGTTTTTGTCCATCGCGTTGATATATGCCTGTGTATTGCGCCTGACAGCCTTTTCACTGTGGCTTTTGGGAAGAAGGAAATGCACGTTGTTGCGCAAGCCGAGGAACCGCGCCAGTTTGTGGTAACCCATCAAATGGATATCAAACGCGTCCGCGTATTGCGGCGGCAAGTCCATATCGCCATCTTCGGATAAAAGGTTGAATTCCACGCCCGCAAGCACTTCGATGTCATTTTTATATTTTTTACGCATTGCATCGATGTCTTTTAAATAAGCATCCACATCTTTAATGTTATAAAAAAGATGCTGCGGGCCATGGTCGCTGATCACGATCTTGGTAAAGCCCTTTTCGATCGCGGCCCGTACGTTTTGCTCGACCGTACCTGTCCCGTGGCTGTGCAAGGTATGCGTATGCGTATCCCAAGCTATCTCAATCATTTCAAAATTCACCCAGCAGCCTCACTTCAGGCTCCAGCAATATCCCGGTTTTTTTCATAACCTCCTGCCGCACATAACAAATCAGCTCATAGATATCGCGCGACGAAGCATTCCCTAAGTTTATAATAAACCCCGCGTGTTTTTCCGAAACCTGCGCCCCGCCGATGGTGAACCCTTTTAAATTACACTGGTCTATGAGCGCGCTTGCATAATTTCCCTGCGGGCGCTTGAACGTGCTGCCCGCGCTGGGGAAATTCAGCGGCTGTTTTTCTTTGCGCCGTGCGTTTAGGCAGTTGAATGTCTCCATGCTTTGATCTCGGTCGCCCGGCTGCAGGCGGAAAGCCGCGCCGAGGATCACGGAGCCGCTGCCCTGTACCGCGCTTTTGCGGTAAGAGAACCGCATCTGTTCATTCGTGAACGTCTGCACTTTGCGTGCGGGCGTCAGTATGCGTACATACTCCACAACATCTTTTAATTCGCCGCCGTAAGCGCCCGCATTCATGGCCACGCCGCCGCCGACACAGCCGGGGATGCCCCCTGCGAATTCGAGGCCGGAAAGCCCTGCATGGATGGCGCCCAAACACGCGGAGCGCAGCGTTGCGCCTGCCTGTGCATAGACGAGCCCGCCTTCCCTGACACAGACCTCGTCAAACCCGTCTGCGAGCTTTAAGACAACGCCCGGAAGGCCCTCATCCGAAACCAGCAGGTTGGAGCCGCGGCCGATGAGGGTATAAGGAAGCTGTTCCCGCCCCAATATTTCCAGGACGGCTTTCAGCTCTTCTTCGGCATGGAGGACAAGCAGCAGCTCGGCATTGCCGCCCGTCTTGAATGTCGTATGGTTTGACATGGGTTCTTCCGCAAGCACCCTGTCCGTATTCAGGATGGAAACAAATACGGAAACCAGTTCGTTTTGTGTCATGATTGCTGTACCACGTCCATAATATTCTGCGCCAGCCATTCGCCGCCGCCCTGCCCGATGCTTTTTAAACGGAAATTCATGGCTGCGACCTCCATGACGATAGCGAGGTTGCGGCCGGGACGCACGGGAAGCGTGATCTGCGGAACCTTGATCCCCAGCAGCGTGATGTGGTTGTCCGCCGTACCTAAACGGTCGATATCGCGTACATCGCCCGGCTCTAAGTGAATGGAAAGCGTGATCGATTTTTCGCGCACGACGCTGCCCATGCCGTAAAGGACGGAAACGTCGATGATCCCCAGTCCGCGGATCTCCATCATGTGGCGGATGATATCCGGCGACTGGCCGACGAGCGTATCGTCTGAAAGCTTGTGGATCTCTACGACGTCGTCCGCGACAAAACGGTGGCCGCGTTTCACAAGCTCAAGCGCAGTCTCGCTTTTGCCGACCCCGCTGTCGCCTGTGATATACATACCCACACCGTAAACGTCCATCAGTCCGCCGTGGCGGGAGATGACGGGGGCCAACAGCTCGTCAAGATAGATAGACGTTTTGTGGCTCAACTTTGTCGTGGTGAGGCCGGACATCAGCACCGGCACGTCATATTTGCGCGCGCATTCCAAAAATTCATCGGGGGGCGTCAAGTTACGCCCGATAAGCACGCAAGGGATCGGATGCGAAAAGAAACGGTCGAGGCGTACGAGGCGCGTCTGTGGGTCGAGCGTCTGCAGGTACGTCATTTCCACCATGCCAAAGAGCTGGATCCTGTTGACGGCAAAGTATTCAAAGAAGCCGCTCATCTGGAGGCCGGGGCGGTTCAGGTCGCTCGAATCGATTTCTGCGGTATCCCTCTTGCCGACGTAGATAATATTCAAATTGATGGCCTGTGCCAGATCAGCTATTTTGATGACACGTTTCATGACGCTATACCCCCAAAATGTATTTGTTGACCACTTCCGCAACGCCGCTCTGCTCACAGGAACCGCAAACAAAATTGGCGATATTCTTTAAATCATCCGTCGCGTTTTCCATGGCTACGCCAAGGCCCGCATATTCTACCATGCTTTCGTCGATGGTATTGTCGCCCATGGCGATGACCTGGCCCGGCTCGATGCCCAGTTTGGCGGCGATGAACGCAAGCGCATTTCCTTTTGTCGCCTCCGGGCTCAATACTTCAAGGAAGCCCTTCTGGGATTTGGGATAAGCGAATTCAGGGAAGGTGATGCGAAGCTCTTTTTCATATTCCTGTACCTTTTCCTCCTCGTCAACCATGATGATCTTGGAAGTTAAAACCGTTTCCATATCCATGATATCCGGGTTGGCAACACCGCCGTACGTACACAATTTACGGTACAGGTCGGCATACTTGTTTTCCTTGAGGTAATAGATGCCCTCATCCAGGTAGACCTGGAAGTGGATATCGCGCACCGCCGCCCAGCGCATCACCTGTTTCGCGCCGATGGGCGGAAGGTAAGTGGAATGGATCACATTCCCCCACGGGTCGATGACCTGTGCGCCGCCGCAGGCGATCGTATAGTCTGCGAGGCCGAGCTCCTTTTGCAAAGGGCTGATGCCGGGGAAAGCCCTGCCGGAAGCAAGCACGATATGTACGCCTTTTTCCTGTGCCGCCTTAAGCGCATTGCGGTTTTCGGGAGTTACCTCCTTCTTTGCGTTGAGCAGTGTGTTGTCAAGGTCGAGTGCAATCAGTTTGTAAGCCATAAAATCTTTCTGCCGTTCCTTTCCGGGATAAAAATTAGATACACCAACATTATACCGTATAAGGGATTTTTTTTCAAAATAAACTTCCCGGCACGCTACGATACGGAAGCGCCCGAAAGGGCTGGAAAAATTAACACAATTTTTGCACAATATGGGAAGCGCCCATGTTATACTGGATATAAGTAAGGAGAACGGTTATGGTTGATTTTACACATTTGCATGTTCATACGGAATACAGCCTACTGGACGGCGCCGGCCGCTTAGGCGACCTGGTCGCGCGCGCAAAGGAAATGAAGATGGACGCGCTCGCCATTACAGACCATGGCGTGATGTACGGCGTACTCGATTTTTATACGGCTGCGAAAAAAGCGGGCATCAAACCGATCATCGGCTGCGAGGTCTATGTCGCGCAGGGGAGCAGGTTTGAAAAGAATGCCGTTACCAAGGAATACGCGCACCTCGTTTTGCTGTGTAAGGATATGACGGGATATAAAAACCTGATGAAGCTCGTTTCGGCGGGTTCGCTGGAAGGATTTTACTATAAGCCCCGCATCGATTATGACCTGCTCGCAAAGCATACGGAGGGGCTCGTGTGCCTTGCAGCCTGCCTCGCGGGAGATGTGCAGCGCCTGCTCTCGCAAAACGACTACAAGGGCGCAAAAAAGATGGCGGAAACGCTGCGCGGGATGTTCGGCGAAGACTTTTACCTGGAAATACAGGATCACGGGATCGAGGCGCAGCGGCGTATCAACCCGATGATCTTAAAGCTGGCGGACGAAACGGGTATCAAGCTCGTAGCGACCAACGACGTGCATTATGTAGACAAAGAGGACGCGTATGCCCAGCAGGTGTTGATGTGCATCCAGACGGTCACGACGATAGACGCGCCCAGCAAGATGGCCTTTGAGGGGCAGGAATTCTATTTGAAGTCCCCCAAGGAGATGTTCCAACTGTTTTCCAACGTGCCGGATGCGATCATCAATACGCGTGAGGTCGCGGAAAAATGCAACCTGGAATTTGAATTCGGCAGCAACCACCTGCCGGAATTCAATGTGCCGGAGGGCTATACGAATTTTGAATACCTGAAGCATTTGGGCGAAGAGGGCCTTGAGAAGCATTATGCGCACATCACGCCCGAAATCAGGGAGCGGTTTGATTACGAGCTGAATACGATCCATGACATGGGGTTCACGGACTATTTTTTGATCGTATGGGACTTTGTGAATTTTGCCAAAACGAACGGCATCATGGTGGGCCCCGGACGCGGCAGTGCGGCGGGCAGCATCATCGCGTACACGCTGGGGATCACGAATATCGATCCCATCGAATACAACCTGCTGTTTGAGCGCTTTTTGAATCCGGAGCGTATCAGCATGCCGGATATCGATATCGACTTCTGTTATGAACGGCGGCAGGAAGTCATCGATTACGTTACGCAAAAATATGGACAGGACAGGGTCGCGCAGATCATCACTTTTGGCACGATGGGCGCGCGGCTGGTGATCCGCGATGTGGCGCGCGTGATGCGCATGAGCATTGCCGACGCGGACAAGATCGCGAAAATGGTTCCCTTTGAACTGAAAATGACCATCGATAAAGCGATGGAGCGCAATCCCAAGCTGCAGGCGGAATACCAAAACAACCCGGAGGCAAAGCAAGTCATCGACGTGGCGCGCAAGCTGGAGGGCATGCCGCGGCATGCATCCACACACGCGGCGGGCGTGGTGATCGCGGACGCGCCCATCACGGACTATGTCCCGCTGCAAAAGAACCCCAAGGACGAGAGCGTGATGACGCAGTACACGATGAAGAAGCTGGAAAGCCTCGGCCTGCTGAAGATGGACTTTTTAGGGCTTAGGACGCTGACGGTCATCCGTGACGCACTGGCCATGATCAAGAAAAACCACGGGGTCGATATTGACATCGACAATATCGACCTAAAGGATCAAAGGGTATACGAGCTGATTTCGGCAGGGGAAACGGACGGGATGTTCCAGCTTGAAAGCGGCGGCATGCGCCGGCTGATGCAGGACTTGAAACCATCCGACTTAAACGAGATCATGGTCGGGATATCGCTGTTCCGGCCGGGCCCGATGGAGAGCATCCCGGAATATATCCGCAGCAAGAACGACCACAAAAACGTGCATTACGCGCACCCCATGTTGGAGCCGATCCTAAGCGATACATACGGCTGTATGGTGTACCAGGAACAGATCATGCGCATCGTCCGCGACGTGGCGGGCTATTCCATGGCCAGGAGCGACCTTGTGCGCCGCGCCATGAGCAAGAAACAACAGGATGTGCTGGAAGAAGAGCGCAGGATCTTTATTTATGGGGAAGAAAAGGACGGGGAAGTGACCGTTGAAGGCGCGGTGCGCCGCGGCATGGACGAAAAAACGGCGACAGCGCTTTTCGACCAGATGATGGCGTTTGCCAACTATGCGTTCAACAAATCGCACGCGTGTGCGTATGCGGTGGTCGCCTACCAGACGGCATATTTGAAGTGTTATTACCCGGTCGAATTTATGACCGCGCTGCTCAACAGCTTTATCACGAGCAAGCAAAAGCTTGCGGAATATATTCAGTCCTTAAAGCATGCGGGCATCGCGATCCTGCCGCCGGACATCAACCGTTCGGATATGCGTTTTACGACGGAAGAAGGCGGCGTGCGCTTTGGTCTTTCAGCCATCACCTATGTGGGCGAGGCGATCGAAGAAGTGATCACGCGGCGCGGCGTCGGATATAAAAGCTTTGAGGACTTTGTCGATAAAAATGCGGACGTACTCAACAAAAAGAGGCTGGAAAGCCTGATCCTCTCGGGCTGCTTCGACTGCTTTGGCGATAAGCGTTCGCAGCTTGCGGCGGTATATGAGCAGGTGCTCGCGGACGCGGTACAGCTAAAGAAGAGGCAGGCCAGCGGGCAGATGTCGCTTTTTGACAGTGCACAGGGCGAATTTGAGGCGCTCGGTATCGCGCTGCCGGACATCCCGGAGTTTGATGAAACGCAAAAGCTTTCGTATGAAAAGGAAATGACGGGCCTTTATATCAGCGGGCATCCGTTGGATGAGGTAGCGGGGGCGCTGGAAGCACGGCCGGTCAATATCGGCGACATCATGCAGACGGAAAGCGACGAGATGACCATGTATGAATACGACGGGAAGCAGGTGGAGCTTCTGGGCATCATTACCTCTGCGCGTATCCGTCCTACCAAGCAGAAAAAGATGATGGCGAATTTTGTGCTGGAAGATTTGTACGCGCAGATCAATGTGATTGCTTTCCCGAATGTGTTTTCAGAAGCGGAGGCGCTGATCCACAACGACAGTATCGTGGTGGTCGGCGGGAAGATCACAGTGACGGCGCAGAGCGGGATCGAGCTGCTGGCGGAAAAAGTGGGCGTGTTCGTACCGGACGATGCGTTTTTTGCAGGGAAACAGATGTATGTGAAAATCGCGCAGGATATGCCGTGCGATGTGGATGGGCTGATACGCATCACATCGCGTTATCCCGGCGGCAGCAGTGTCGTCGTATATGTGGAAAAGACAGGGCAGAAATACAAGCTGACAGGGGGGCGCAGTGTCGCTTACCGTGCGGAACTGTTAAGCGAGCTGGTAGAATACCTCGGAAAAGAGAACGTCGTGGTAAAATAGCGGCGGGGGAAATTAGGCAATTTCACAAATGTTATTGTATTTTAAGACGGCTTTTGATAGAATATTAGCTGTATTGTGGTTTGGTAACGTGAATGCTGAAGGAGAAGACAGGGCGTGGAATCAAACGATAAAAACACAGAAGAATATGTGGTCATAAAGGCGCTTGAAAATGGCGTCAACGTGATCGGTATGACGCGCGGCAAAGATACAAGGCTGCAGCATACGGAAAAGCTCACTTCGGGCGATGTGCTTCTCGCCCAGTTTACTGACAATATCTCTGCGATCAAGATTTCCGGCCGTGCACAAATCCTAACCAAACACGGCGAGGTTTTTTCAGGCGACGAAGAAGTTTAAAGATAATTTTTTATATATGGTGGTAGTGTGATGAAAAAGAGAATTGGTATTTTGACAAGCGGGGGAGATACGCCGGGCATGAACGCTGGGATCCGCAGCGTGGTCATGGCGGCGGATGCTGCGGGATTCTCGGTCATGGGCATCAAAAAAGGATATGCCGGTATGATCGAGGGACGCGTTGAGCGTATCAAGACGGAAGATGTGGACGGCATCGTCGAAGAAGGCGGCACGATCTTAAAGACGGCGCGCTGCGAAGAGTTCAAAACGCCGGAGGGCCAGCAAAAGGCCCTGAAGGTCATCAAGGCATTCGATATCTCGGGCGTGGTCGTGATCGGCGGCGACGGTTCGTTCCAGGGAGCAAAGGTGCTTTCGCACCTGGGTGTGCCGACGATCGGTATCCCGGGGACGATCGACAACGACCTTGCGTATACGGACTTCACGATCGGGTTCGATACGGCGGTCAACGGCGTAACGAGCGAGATGTCCAAGATCCGCGACACGATGAATTCCCACGAACGCGTGGGCGTGATCGAGGTCATGGGCAACAAATGCGGCGATATCGCGCTTTACGCGGGCATTGCGGGCGGCGCGGAGCATATCATCATTCCGGAAGTGGAATTTGATATCGACCATATCTGCGAGAAGATCATGAGCGACCGTATCAAAGGCAAGATGACGAGCATCGTGCTGATTGCGGAAGGCGCGGGCAAGGGCGAGGCGGTTGCAAACTATATGCGTGCAAAAGCGAACCTCGACGCCAAGGCGATCGTACTCGGATATACGCAGCGCGGCGGCACGCCGAGTGCGGCGGACCGTATCCGTGCGACGCAAATGGGCGTGCGCGCAGTCCAGCTCCTTTCCAAGGGGATCGGCAACCGGGTGGTGGGTATCCACGACAACAAGACGATCGACGAGGATATCGACGAGGCACTGGCAAAAGAGCTGGTGTTTAAAAAAGACATGTACGAAGAATTTTTGATCATGTCGGAAAACCTGTAGGCGGTTTTGAAATTTTGCTATAAATAAGGTATACTGGAAAAGGTCTTGCTGGTAAGGCCTTTTCGTTGTATTTACACAATCATGATTAGAGGGGCGTGAGGGATATCAATACTTTTGCGGTGCCGGAAGGCGTAAAGATAGGGAGCGGGATCCTGTATCCGAAGCTCAAGGAATTTTTAAAACCGACAGACAGGGTGATGCTCATTGTCGATAAGACAGTGGACGAGTTATACGGAAACGAGGTATATGAAAACCTGTCCTCCTATTTAAAGGACATCAAACGGGAATTTGTCCATGCAGGCAGCCTGCGCGAAGCGCTGCTGATGGCATATTATATCGTAAACCGCGATTTTGACGCGGTCATCGCGATGGGCGGCGGCAAGGTGCTGGACGTAGGCAAGTATGCGTCCACCATGTCAAAGCGGCCGTTTATCAGTATTCCGACATCCATGTCGCACGACGGCGTGGCTTCCCCGATGGCGGTATTGAAATGCGACCACGGCGAAGTACGGACGCTGATGGCGGAAATCCCTGCGTATATCATCATGGATATGGATATCATCCGCAATGCGCCGCGCCAGATGGTCGTTGCGGGCCTTGGCGACCTGATCTCCAATATCACGGCGCTGAAAGACTGGGAGCTGGCGGTACGCGCCGGAAAAGCGAAAATGGATGACTTTGCTTACATCATTTCGGGTACGGCAGTACGTGCGATCTTGCAGTATACGCAGCCGAGCCTAGAGGACACCGCGTTTTTGACGCAGCTAGCGGAATCCATCGTATTGTCGGGCCTCGCCATGAACATCACGGGCGATACGCGCCCCTCGAGCGGGGCGGAGCACCTGATCAGCCACGGGATAGACGCGCTCGGGAAAGGTACTTTCCACGGGCTGCAGGCGGCAATGGCCAGCGTATTGGTGGAATATTTGCACGGCGGCGACTACGAATTGATCCGCAGCTTTTTGAAGCGGTTCGGGATTCCGGCAAGCTTTGAAGACCTGGGGCTTACTTATGAGGATTATGTAGAAGTGATGCGGCTCGCGCCTACGACAAGGAAGAACCGTTACACGATCCTGGACGAGATTTCTTTGGACGATGGCCATTTGAAACAGATTTATGATGCAGTTTATGGGGGCTGATGCGGTGGGAGCAGAAAAAAGGGGAAAAGTGAACGCGGGAGCGGTTGACCTGCAGGAGATCGAATGTTTTGTGCTGGATATGGACGGGACGATCAATTTGGGCGACCGGCTGATCGATGGTGCAAAGGAATATATCGAATGTATGCAGCAAAAAGGCACGCAGTTTTATTTCTTTACCAATAATTCTTCCAAGGCGCCGCTTGATTACGTCAAAAAGCTGGAGCGGCTGGGGTTTACGGGAATGACGCGCAAGCATATCATGACGTCCGGGGACGTGATGATCCATTACCTGAAAACACACGGAAGCGACCCCAAGGTGTACCTTGCGGGGACGCCCGAGCTGGAGGTGCAGTTCCGCGAGGCAGGCATCACACTTTTAGGTGAAGATACGCAAACGGCAGATTTTGCGGTTTTGGGCTTTGATACGACGTTTCACTTTAAAAAAGCGGACACCCTGTGCCGGTTGGTTTCCGGCGGCGTTCCCTTTGTGGCAACGAATATTGACCGGGTCTGCCCCCTGGATGGGGGACGGTTCTGGCCGGATTGCGCATCCATGGCAAGCATGATCACGTATGCCACGGGCGTAGAACCTAAATTTGTAGGGAAACCGTTTAAGGAAACGGTGGATTATATTTTGAGTAAAACAGGGATGGAAGCCCAAAAGACCGCTATGGTGGGCGACCGTCTGTACACAGACATTAAAACGGCGAAAAACGGAGGTATTGTCGGGATCGCCGTGCTTTCCGGGGAGATCAGCTATGGGGATATCGTGGAAGGCGATGTGGAACCGGATTATATTTTGGACAGCGTGTACGATATCTACCGCGCGATCTGCGGCTGATGATGCAGGCGGGACGCGTTACACATTCGTTTGGGCCGGTTTTTGACGACCAATCCAGGATCTTGATACTGGGAAGCATCCCCTCTGTCAAATCGCGCCGGGAAGGCTTTTATTATGCCAATCCGCGTAACCGTTTCTGGGAGGTGCTAAGCACGCTGCTGGCGTGTCCGCTGCCTGCGACGGTTCCGCAAAAAGAAGAAATGTTAAAAGGCGCGGGCATCGCGCTTTTCGATGTACTCGCTGCGTGCGATATCGAGGGGAGCTCGGATGCATCCATTAAAAATGCTGTACCCAACGATTTTTCAGAGATTTTTTCCGCCGCAGATATACGCATGGTATTTGCGAACGGGAAGAAGGCGTATAGGCTTTATCAAACTTTGTGTTTCCCGGCGACGGGCAGGGAATGTATCGCGCTTCCCTCCACCAGTCCGGCAAACGCGGCGGCAGGGCTTCCGTTCCTTTTGGCGGAATGGTCGCATATTTTGGATTATCTGGATCACTAAGAGGGTATGTTATAAAAAGCAAGGGGGAATCTAACGTTGAATATGTCGGTGGCTCTGGCCTTGTTTTTTGCAGTGACAGTCGCATATATCCTGATTATCGATATCTTCACCATCCTGTTCCGCATGACGGGGATGACGGAGGAAAAGGCAAAATTCCAGGTCATATCCCTGCTTACCAACAGCGGGTATACGACAAAAGAAAGCGAACTGGTGGTGGGCAAGCTGCTGCGCCGTAAGCTGGCGCGCACGGTCATGCTGTTTGGGTATGTCTTTTCCGTGACTATCATCACGGTGTTCGTAAACGTCGTACTCGCGCTTCCCAAAGCGATCCAGGAAGACCTGTGGACGCTTGTCATCATCTTAGCCATTATCTTTATCGTCTTTATGTTGGTGAAAAAAGTCACCCATATGAAGGTGCGTTTCAATGCATTTATCGAAAAATTGGGCCAGAAATGGATGTTTCAGGGGAAGGGTAATATCATCAGCGTGATGGACGAGTACGCGCGCGGCGTCGTTGCCGGGGTGGACATCCGGGAACTTCCACGCGAGCTTGATGGGAAGACGCTGGCCGAAGCCGACCTGACTACAAAGTATGGACTGCACATCGTCATGGTCAAGAGGAACGACGAGATGCTCGAATATATCACCAAGGATACGGTGCTTTTGACGGGCGACCAGCTTTTGCTGTTTGGACGGCTGCAGGATATTTTCACATTATTCACCCCGGAGGACGACCTGGGACGCCTGCGTGAAGAAAAGCACATGGCAAGGCTGGAAGGAAAAAATAATAAGAAGTAAAAGGTAGTCTTAGCGAAAGGCGGTATGGGGATATGGCTGTATTATCGGTTGTCCTGCCGGTGGTGATCGCTGTTTGTTATGTGATACTGCTGTGGCAGTATATCCGTATGGAAGCACGGCATAATTTTGTCCGGGCGACGACGCTGAAGCTTACGCTGGGCGCGCTTTTTTGCATCACAGGCATTGCGGGACTGTTGCTCTTAACGCTGGATGGAAGCGTGGAAATCCCGGATATCCTTGTTTTCTGCGGGCTTTTGTGCGCGGTCGGCGGGGATTATTTTTTGCAGTTTATCCGGCTGGACGCCAAAAAGTTCAACGCCGGGATTTTCTTTTTTGCGCTGACCCAGTGCTTTTTACTCATTTCCATGTTCATGCGCTTTGGGATCGGCTGGCAGGAGTTCGTGGTCACAGCAGCCGTTTTGCTGTTGGTGCTGCTCCTGATGAAAAAACAGGACTGGCAGCTGGGAAAAGCGCAGGTGCCGCTGACTGTTTATACGGTGCTGCTCGTATTGATGGCCGCCAAGGCCGCGGTAAGCGTATTTTCGCCGCAGGCGATTGCCGGGCGCACGCTGGTGATGGCCGCAGGCGCGGTACTGTTCCTCGTTTCGGACCTGTTTTTGGGCATATGGAATTACCACACGGACAAGCGGATCCACGCGAACCTCAACTGGATCACGTATTTTTCCGGCATGTTTTTGCTGGCGCTAAGCCTGCATCCTATGTAACTGATTCCCCGGCAGTTATTTTCGATACGAGCGCCCATTCCACACGGCGCTCTACGATCTCTTCCACGTGGATATGCAGCCCGTAGGCGTCGACGTCCGGATGGCTGCCGTCCTGCGGGATGCTTTCAAGCTTGCTGAATACCAGCCCGCCAAGCGTATCAAAATCCGCTTCTTCGGGAATTTCAAGTGAAAGCGCTTCGTTCAACGCGTCGATGCTGGTGCCGCCCGCGATGCGCCACAGATTATCTTTAAGCTGCATGATCTCCTGCTCGTCCTGCGGATCGTATTCGTCGTAAATATTTCCCACAATCTCTTCCAGGAGGTCTTCCATCGTCACGATACCGCTCGTGCCGCCATATTCGTCCACGACCACGGCAATGTGGTCTTTAGATTTTTGCATGGAGCGGAAGAGCACGTCCGTATGCACGGATTCGGGGACGCAATGGGCAGGCCGGAGCAGCCGTTCGAGGGATTTGGGTGCGTCGGAGCGCAGGTTGAGCAGGTAAGCGCGCGTATTCAAAATACCTATAATATCATCGATGTCCTCGTCATACACGGGGAAGCGCGAAAGCCCGCTTTCCTGGATTAGCTGCAGGATATCCTCCTCTGTTTCGTCCCTTTGGATGGCGATCACATCTGTGCGGTGCGTCATCACATCGCGCGCCGTCGTATTGTTGAACTCGAAAATATTTTCGATCATTTCTTTTTCCGTCGGTTCGATCGCGCCTTTTTCTTCGCCGATATCCACCATCAAGCGGATCTCTTCTTCGGTCACTTCGTCTTCCTTTTGGTTGGGATTCATGCGCAGCAGGCGCAAAATGCCGTTGGTTGAAACGCTTAAAAGCCAGATAATGGGTTTCATCACAACAGAGAGCACGGTGATCACGCTGGCCGACGCCCGCGCGACCTTTTCGGGACGCTGCATGGCAATCCGTTTGGGTACGAGCTCGCCGAATACGAGCGTGAAGTAGGAAAGGATGAGCGTGATGATGATAACGGCAATGGTATTGAGCGTATCGGGCGAGACCGCGGTGAAGCCCTGTACGCTCACCATCCAGTCCGTCAGTTTGCTGGCAAAATTATCGGCGGCAAACGCGCTTCCCAGAAAACCGGCAAGCGTGATCCCGATTTGTATCGTGGACAAGAACCCGGCGGGTGTTTCCACCATTTTGAGCATCTGTTTTGCTTTCTTATCTCCCTCTTCCGCCAGGCGTCGGATCTTGTTTGCGTTGAGGGAAATCACGGCGATTTCCGTAGAAGCAAAAAAAGCGTTCAAAGCAATGAGCACTACCTGCAGCAAAAGCTGCCACCATATCGGATCGTTCAAGAAAAATTCCCCCTGTTTTTAATATATGTATTGATACCACAAAAGGTCAGGACTTATGCAATCTTTTCAGGAAAGCAATATGCCGAAAAGTTTTTCCCCGCTTTGCAGGACGGCAGTGTTGCCGAATACGGCAGGAGAACCCTGCGTATCGCCGTTTAAAGCGAGCGATGCCTTTGCTTCCCCGGTTTTCCCGTCGACCAGGAAAAGCTGGCCGCCGCCGTCGCATTGCAGGATAGACCCGCTGCCGTCCGCAGCATATACCGCAGCGGGCGAGGACGCCCCCGGCCGCGGCAGGGTATGCTGCCAGAGGATGTCGCCCGTGGCGCTGTCATATGCTGCAAGCTCACCGCTTTCCGTCCCGGCTACATTGAAAAACACCATACCTTCCAGGCTGCCGGAGCCAAGGGCGGGGGAGGACTGTATGCTTCCCGTGCTGTCCTTCTGCCATACGGTCTCACCGGAAAGGGCGTTCAGCTTGCGGATGTGCGACATGCCCGACGCATCGTAGGAAGCCGTATACAAAGAGGCGCTGTCGCCTGCCTGCTCAAAGAGCGGGGAAGCGTCCGGGATGCCGCCGGTATCCTGGACATAAACGGGAGACATGGTATTGAGGTCCAGGCATTGCAGGAGGCCGCCGTTGTCCGTAAGGAAAAGATAGTTCTTCCAGGCGGCGGGCGAGCTCTTGAAGCCATAAATGCGGGACGCTTGCCCGTTTGCCTGCGCGTCGTCCGCATATTGGTCGGAGGTATAGCGGTATTTTACAGGCTCGTCGGGAGAAACGGAAACCGTTCCCGCCGCCCGGTCAAAATCCGTGTTCAGGCGTATCGTGTAGACAATACCGTTTTCGCCCGGCCATATGAGCGTATCCGCCTCCGCTGCGACGAGCGGGGAAGCGCCGAAACGCTGGTATGTGCTGCGGTAGGCAAAAGCATCCTTTTGTTCCGCGCCGCAGCGGTATAAAAGCTGGCCGTCGATCAGGCTGTAGACGTTCATATAACAGGCGCCTGTACCGTCGCCGCCGGCCCCCACATACAAGAGGGGATAACCGCGCGGGTCAAGGGCAGGCGTGCCCCCGGCCGTAAAACCAAGCTCCAGCGGGTCTCGCGTATTCTGGCCGTCCGACAAGTCAAGGAAATATAGCTTGCCGTCCGCGCCGGGCACGATGACCTCGGTCAAGTCCTCTTTCGATTTTTTATTGTCGTATAAATTCATTACCTGCCGCATATCCGCGTCCCAGCGGATCATGAGCGGCTGTATTTCCGGCGAGGCAAGCCCGATATCGACAGACCAGAGCTCGTCCAGCTTTGTCGGAGCATTTTCCATCCCGCCAAACTGGGCGGCGTCACGATAGTTATTGCCGCGGAAAGCGGATACGCCGCTAAGCGGGGTATAGGCGCTTCCGGCAGGGAAAGAAATTGGATAAGCACGGTTGAACCCCGTAAGGGTCTCCCCGTTTTGCTGGATTTCCGTTTGCAGCCCAAAAGCAGCGGGCTGTGTCGCGTCAACCGCCGCTACCGCAAGATCCCCTGCGGAAGAAGAAGGCTGGGCGGAGGGCAGGACAACGGAAACACGGTCTGGAGCCGCCGCGCCGAATATACCGGATTTGGCCAGGAACATGATCCCCAAAACGATGCCCACTACGATAGCGGCAAAAATCAGGATCAGGATAACCAACCGCCCAATACGCAAACGCCCGCGCCGCCTGCGGTAGCCGCGTGGACGTGGCCGGTTTACAGAGGTGGGCCTGCGATAGGGCCTGTTATATTGACGTTGCATAGAAAGACTCCTTCAATTCAATATCGTTCATCTTACGTTTCATTATACAACAGGAAA
This sequence comes from Christensenella timonensis, assembly GCF_900087015.1. Classification (NCBI taxonomy): domain Bacteria; kingdom Bacillati; phylum Bacillota; class Clostridia; order Christensenellales; family Christensenellaceae; genus Christensenella; species Christensenella timonensis. The sequence continues at coordinate 286,203 of NZ_FLKP01000001.1, read as the reverse complement.
GCAATATTTTACAGTGCTTCCGCAAGATTGGCGAAAGTGCGGGAAAACGCTAAAAATGTATAAAATAAAGCGCTGTATGCATAATGGGTACGGGAGGAAAAAAGCAACGGGGCAGGAGGGGGCAAAGAGGAGTTATCCTCAAAGCGAAAAGCGCGTAACAAAGCAAAAAATCAAAGTTATCCACCAATGGATGTGGATAACTTTACATCACAAAAAAGGCTTTATAATGCGGTTTGTAAAAACCGGGGAAAGGAAAGTTAGCCGAAGTTATCCACAATCGCGGAAAATGCGTGGTTGCGCAGAAAAACAGATCAAACGGCTAAAATAGGCAGGAAAGGAAAGCGTGCATATTTAAGCAGGAACAAGCGTTTTTTATGCATAAAAATGTATAGGTCAGAAGGCCACCTTTTTTCCATAATATGCACATTCCAAAATCCGTTCCAGATCATCGGCGCTGGTTTCACGCGGGTTGGACAGCGTACATGGGTCGAGGAAAGCGTTCTCGGCGATCTCACGCTTGTACATATTGTATTTGAACTCGTTGACGCCCGCTTCCTCAAAACTAATGGGCAGGCGCAGGTTGTGGGTAAGCGTTGCAATGGTCTGGAGCAGGGAATTGAGTAACAGCTTGTCGCGGTCGCCCTCAAAACCGATGCGCTTTGCAATGCGCGCATAACGGCGCAGGGCAGTATGGTCGCGGCGGTTGTAATCTATGACATACGGAAGAAGGATGGAGTTGCACAATCCGTGCGGAACCCCGAAAAGCGCTCCCGCTTTATGGGCGATGGAATGGTTGATGCCGAGCTGTGCATTGGTGAAAGCCATACCGGCAAGGCAGGAAGCGACATGGATCTCGTCTTTTGCTTCCATGTCCCCATAATAAGAATCCTCAAGATAGCCGATGATGATGGCAATAGAATGGATGGACAGGGGACGCGTAAAGCTGGAACGGTTTTTTGCCACGTAAGCTTCGATACCGTGCGTCAAGGCGTCCATACCCGTATAGGCAACGAGCTTGGGCGGCATGGTCGCCGTGATCTGGCTGTCGAGGATCGCCACATCCGGTGTGATCGCAAAATCGGCGATCGGGTATTTGGTCTTGCTTTGATGGTCTGTGATCACGGCAAAAGAGGTTACCTCGCTGCCTGTACCGCTGGTGGAAGGGATCGCCACCAAGATCGCTTTTTCCCGCAGCGGAGGAAGCTCATGGGCTTTCACGATCTGTTCAAAAGTGAGCTGGGGATGTTCATAGAAGATCCACATTGCCTTGGCCGCATCGATCACACTCCCGCCGCCGATGGCAAAGATGATATCAGACCGGGCTTCTGAAAGCTGCGCCGCACCTTTCATGACTGTTTCCACCGAGGGCTCCGCTTCTACGTCAAAGAAACAGCGGATATCCTCCATATGGCAGTCGTTTAAGATATCGGCCAGTTTTTCCACTATACCGAGCTGTTCCATGATGCGGTCGGCTACTACAAAAGCACGCTTATACCCCTTGAGATTTCGTATTTCATCCATGGAACCGTGTCCGAAGAATACGTCCCTTGGAACTGTAAATCTTGCCATGCCAGGCCTCTTTCCATAAAAAATGTTGATTGTACATATGTTTTAACGTGGTTATTTTGGTTTTATTATAAATTCTTTTTGCTTTTCAGGCAAGAGCTTTCCTGAAAAACATCAAAAAAGACTATCCAATTCAATGGATAGTCCTTTGATGTGTTAAATATTTATCTGCTCAAATACTCATCGATACTCTTAGCAGCGGTTTTGCCCGCGCCCATGGCAAGGATCACGGTGGCAGCGCCGGTCACAGCATCGCCGCCCGCATATACGCCGGGGATGGACGTCGCGCCTGTCTCCTCGTCCGTGATGATCCCGCCCCACGATTGCGTCTTGAGTGCCGGCGTCGAGTTCTTGATCATAGGGTTGGGAGACTGGCCGATAGCCACGATCACCGCATCCATGGGCAGTGTGTATTCGCTGCCTTCTATGACCACCGGCCGCCTGCGCCCGGAGGCATCCGGCTCTCCCAGTTCCATGTGCACGTTCTTCAGCGCCGTCACATTGCCCTTTTCGTCGCCCAGGATCTCCACCGGCGCTTCCAGCAGCCGGAAGTCGATGCCCTCTTCCTTTGCGTGGTGCACTTCCTCAAGCCGCGCAGGCATCTCTGCCTCGCTCCGGCGGTAGATGATGTATACGTTGCCCGCGCCCAGGCGCTTCGCGCAGCGCGCCGCGTCCATCGCCACGTTCCCGCCGCCGATCACCGCTACGTTGGAATACGGCTTGATGGGCGTATCGTAAGACGGGTATTGGTACGCGTGCATCAAATTGATGCGCGTCAGGAATTCATTTGCCGAGTATACGTCGTTCAGGTTCTCGCCCGGGATATTCATAAAGGAGGGCAGCCCGGCCCCGCTGCCGATGAATACGGCCTCATAGCCCTGCTCCTTCAGCTCGTCTATGGTAAGTATCTTGCCGATCACCATGTCAAGCTCAATATCCGCCCCCATCTCCTTTAAGACGTTGATCTCCAGGTCGACGATCTCCTTGGGCAGGCGGAACTGCGGGATGCCGTATTTGAGCACGCCGCCCGCCGTATGGAAGGCCTCGAACACCGTCACATCGTAGCCGCGCTTCAAAAGGTCCGAAGCGCACGTCAGCCCTGCCGGGCCGCTGCCGATCACCGCTACCTTTTTGCCGTTCTTGGGCGGCAGCCCCTTGACCCCCAGCGCACCCTGCGACATCGCGAAGTCCGCTGCGAAGCGCTCCAGGCGCCCGATGCCGACCGGCTCGCCCTTTTTACCGCGCACGCAGTATTTCTCGCACTGGCTCTCCTGCGGGCATACCCTGCCGCATACGGCCGGCAGGCCGTTGGTTGCCGTGATCACGTTATATGCTTCCAGGAAGTTCCCTTCCTTGATTTCGTGGATGAACTCCGGGATGTTGACCTGTACCGGACACCCCGCTACGCACGGGCGGTTTTTGCACTCCAAACACCGCTGGCTTTCTTCCTGTGCCATCGCGGCCGTATACCCCAGCGCCACCTCTTCAAAGTTTTTGGCGCGCTCCGCTGCGTCGAGCTCTGGCATCTTTACCTTCTCAAGCGACATATTCCTATCCATCCGTCAGTTCTCCTTATCCGCCATCTGCACAAGCCGGCAGTCTTCACTGCGTTCCTTCAAGCCGTCGTACATGGCGAGGCGGCGCATCGCCGCGTCAAAATCCACCTCGTGGCCGTCAAAGTCCGGCCCGTCGATGCACGCAAACTTCGTTTTGCCGCCCACCACCAGCCGGCAGCCCCCGCACATGCCCGTGCCGTCGATCATCACAGGGTTCATGCTCACGATGGTTTTGATCCCATATTCTTTAGTGAGCGCCGAAACGAATTTCATCATCGGGATGGGCCCGATCGCCACCACCACGTCATATTCCGCGCCGCTTTCGATCTGCTGCTTTAAAGCGTCCGTCACAAAGCCGTGCACCCCGAACGAACCGTCGTCCGTTGTGATGATCAGCTTATCGCTCGCTGCCTTCATCTCGTCCTCTAATATAATGATATCCTTTGTTTTGAAGCCCGCGATCATGTCGACGCTCACGCCCATTGCCTTTAAGTGCCTGGCCTGCGGCAGCGCAATCGCGCATCCCAGACCGCCGCCGATCACCGCCGCTTTTTTGATGGATGGGTCAAAGTGCGACGCCACGCCAAGAGGCCCCACCACGTCCCGGATCGCCTCGCCCTGTCCCAGCGTACCCAGCTGCTGCGTGGATCTGCCGATCTGCGCAAAGATGATGGTGATCGTCCCGGCCTCACGGTCAAAGTCCGCGATGGTCAGCGGGAAACGCTCCCCTTTATCATGGGTGCGGAGCACAACAAACTGTCCGCTTTGCGCTTTCCTTGCGATCAGCGGCGCTTCGATCACCATTTTCGTGATCCCTCTTGCCAGTTCTGCTTTTTCTAAAATTTTGAACATGATTCACACTCCATCCTTGATTGTTACAACATTTATTATATCGGAACGACCCGCCTTATACAAGGAAAAAACTTTATATAACGCATTGACATACGCTTTTTTTGAGATTAAGATGGTATTGTTATAATGAACGTACGTTCAGTAAAATTCTGGAAATGCAAGTACGAGGCGAGGAATGGAAGAGAAAATAGACCTGCGTGCACAAATGATGGGTACGGCCAAAATTCCGACAGCGATCATCCGTCTGGCGATCCCTGCGATCATCAGTATGGTGGTCATGGCGATCTACAATATGGCGGACACATACTTTGTCAGCATCTCGCCGGAAGGCTATCTGGGAACAGCGGCGGTGTCCGTGTTTATGCCGATCATGCTCACGACACAAGCGCTTTCTATTTTGTTCGCCGCGGGCGGCGCGGCCTATCTTTCCCGCCTGCTGGGCGCCAAGGAGCTTGAAAAGGCGGGGAAAACCGCGACAACGACGATCACGCTCGCGTTTCTGATGGGCGTATTTGTGGCGGTAGCCGGCTGTATCGCTGCGCGGCCCATGCTTTTGTGGCTGGGGGCTTCGGACAGTACGATCGAGCTTGCAATGGATTATGCGATCGTGATGTTCCTGGCTTCGCCGGTGCAGCTTACCAATATGGCTTTCAACAACCTGCTGCGCGCGGAAGGGAGCGCGCTACAGTCCATGACGGGGATGGTCATCGGCGCTGTGCTGAATATCATCATGGATCCGATTTTCATCTTTACGTTCAACATGGGCGTGATGGGTGCGGCAGTCGCGACCGCGATCTCGCAGGTCGTTGCCTTCCTGATCCTGTCCTCGAATTACTGGCGTAAAAAAACGGTAGCGCCTTTCCGGCTGAAAGGCTTCCGTTTTGACAGGGAAATTATTTCCTATATTACGCGGATCGGTTCTTCTACGTTTTTGACGCAGCTTTTGGCAGCAGTGGGATTTGCAGTCATCAATGTGTGTGCTAAACCGTATGGGGATGCGGCAATTGCCGCCTTTGGCATTGTGAATCGCATACAATTTTTAGGGTTTGCGCTGATCTTTGGGTTTGCACAAGGCTATCAACCGGTCGCCGGGTATAATTTTGGGGCTTATAAATTCAAGCGGCTGAAATCGGCCATGAAGTTCGGCATCGCGGTCGCCCTGGCGATCGGCGCCTGCGTGACGCTGCTGTGCTATTTCCTGGCGCCGCAAATGATGCATATTTTTACCACCGACGATTATGTGACGCAAATCGGGATCCCGGCGCTTCGTTGGTTTACGGCAGGGTTCACGCTGACCGCTTTTACACTGATCATGATGATGACGCACCAGGCGTTTGGCCGCGCGACGGGCGCGTTGGTATTATCCATTTCGCGGCAGGGCGTATGCCTGATCCCAACAGTGCTTGTATTGGCGAACGTACTCGGCCTGATCGGGATCATGATCTCGCCGCTGGTGGCGGATGTCATTTCGGGGATCATCGCTGTGATCCTTGCCGTGCGGATTTTCGGCTATATCCGCCGCAGGGAAGAAGAATATGCGTTGGGACTTGTCGATACGTGCGTTGAGCAATGACGCGCAGAAGGGGAATACTATGCCTAAGAAAATCGAAGACGTTACACAGAAGATCATCAATGCAGCTTTGGAGATCTACCACAAGGAAGGGTACGACAGCCTTTCCATGCGCCGTATCGCCGAGGTGAGCGGGCTCGCCGTAGGTACGGTGTATACCCACTTTGAAGACAAGGAAGCGCTGCTGGCACAGGTACTTGCCGGCGAGATCGAGCAGATCATGACGCAGTTTATGGAAACCGTGTTCGGCAAGGAACCGAAGGAAGCGCTTTACGGCGCGATCTATTGCTTTATCGGCCGCATGGTGGAAACGCCGGAGGATGTGATCAACCAGGTCGTCAATTTTGAATCGGACAAGGAATACATCGAACGTACGCTGTTCGGGATCCGCAAGCAGGTGCAGCAGCTCTTTGTGGAACTGATCACGCGGGTATTCATGGAATATAAGGTGAATATCACGGAAAAGGACGCGGAAGTGCTGTCAGAGCTGTTGTTCGGCATGCTCAATTCGATCTCGCTTTACGGCGTAGGAAACGTGGACGAGCGTTCGAGGTTGGTGTTCGATATGCTGATCGCCTATGCGGAAAAAGAGGCAGACCGGCATAAAAGCAAAGCGCCGAAAAAACCGGCCAAAGCAAAAGAAAAGAAAAAGAGCTGACCCAATCGGCGTTATCCATAAAACAGGAAACCGAAAGGAATAGCTGTCAAACAGGATTGGCATGAAAAGACCAATGAGGAGAATTTAACTCATTGGTCTTTTTATTACGTCGACATTTAGACCCTGTTTTTAGTGATTTAGGTACAAACACCTTGGCTCCCTAAAACTGCACTCTGAACCCCGCATGGTTAAAGGCCCCAAAGTGCTCTAAAGGGTAACAAAAAACATATAGGGGTGATATAATATTTATATATAAATAAATATTTGGAGATCAGAAAATGGATATTGATATAAAAAGCTTTGACAAGATAATTCATAATAATAGATGCGCATTTTTATGTGGCAATGGATTCAGCATGAATTTTGATACGGATTTTGGAAATATTTATGACCGATTAACGGCCGCAAACAAGCTCGTAAAAACTAAAATTGTATATCAAACAAACGCACAAAATCAAAATTTTGCGCGCATTCTTGAAACCAATTATCAAGCTGCATTTAATATTATGGTTAATGCCAATCAGGGTCAATTTGATTCCTTATTTGAGAGCGGAATTCAATTTGCGGATACAATTTTAGAAAGCGAGCATATTGTTGATATCCTAAAAAAAGAAGGCCTAATTAATGAATTGATTTTTAAAAAGAGCCAAATTAGCTTAGTTGAACTAATTTCAGAGCACGGACATAAACATGGTTACAAATCTGTCAATATTGAATATTGGCCCGTATTAATTTACTTATATTTTGCTATTAAAGAAGTCAAACAAAATTATTATTCATGCCCAAAAGATAATGATTTTATATCACTTATAGAAGCTGGAAATAAATATCCGTTTCCGATTCCATCAGTTGCTAAAAAGAATAAATCTTATATTGTTTGTCAAAATGTACTAATGAATGGATTTAATACTTACTATAGAATATTATTTTCAACTGCAATATTTTGCAATGGAAAAGCCGTTTGTATAAATGATTTAGATAAGTGGGATAGTTTAGATATAAATAAACTTAAAAATTTTCTTGATCTCTTTGAAACTATTTATACTTTGAATTATGATAATATTCTCGAAAATCTAGTAAAAAAAGAAATAATCCATTTACATGGCAAATATGATGAAAATACTCATGCATATGTAAATTATCAAAATTTTGGAATTGAATGTAATAAAAAATGGTATGATTTTTCCGATATTCTAATAGGGGATTACTTTATTAGTAAAGGGTTCTTCAATAACGTAGCTACTATACAAAAATCTAATGACAAAATTAATAAAGCAATTCCTAAAATCCATGAAAATATTGACAGCGGTCTTGCAGATAGAGAAATAAATACAGTTATAATTTTTGGCTTGAATATTAATAATGACCAGCACATTTTAAGAGATTTGATGCTTGCGTTTTATGATCAACAGGCGGAAAATCCTAAATTCATTTACTGTTTTTGGGACGAAGACGACAAAAAGAGTTTCCAATATTGGTATGATGCCTCAATTACATTTCGAGAAGATGTTTCTGAATATGTAAAATCTATTGAACTCTTGTTTTTGGGTTCCAAAGATGTTCTAAAAGACTATTTTGGTGTCATGTTTAATTAATTACTCGTGCGGCTTAATTCCTTTAAAAAACTCTGCAAAATCCACATTATAAACTTGCTGGAGCGCAACCAAATCCGTCACCTTTATATTGCGTTTCCCAAGTTCTATTTTTGCATAGGCTGGACGATCAAGAGGACTCCCTAATAAATTCATTTGTGCAACTACTTTGCTTTGTGACAAACCAGAATCAGCCCGCAACCGTTTTAAATTTGTAGATAAACTCACATTTTGAAGAATCATATTTCTCATAACAGTACCCCTTTAAAAAATTGTGCCTAATTAGACACATCTTTTTCTTGATTATATAATTATCTCTATGATATAATGGAGTCCAATGGGACTCTGATTTTATCTAAGGAGAAATAATCATGTCAAATAAAAAAGTATTGGAATGTTTAGAGCAAAATGTTGAGGGATTAGAAAGAATCCAAAACCTAATGCGGTTTGAAGACCATCTCATATACAGCGATCTTATGTTGGAAATCAACTTAGATCATTTTAATGGATATGAAGCTTTATTACCTGTCATGCTTATATCGACAGATGACCCTGTCATTGAGCGAACAGGTAAGCGTCTTTTGCTCCAACTATATAGTGAGAAATTACAGGAAATCGGCGGTCGGCAGATCGTTGATCGCGTGACAGATATTTTGACCGAAGAAAAAAATCAATGGGACAAGAGAATCAAGCGTCTGCGTAAATTGAAAAAGCAAAATAAATTGTAAACATTTCTGAAAAAGGTTCCTTTTTGGGTGTTTCGGATTGTGTTAGTAGTGAGGGGACATATACGGGATATTCGGTCTACCAGCAAGCATAGGAAGTGTATTAACACTTCCACCTTTTGAATCATGTGCGCTTGCGCGTCCATGATTCAAAATTGCTTGTGCCCTCACAGGCTAACGCCTGCTGGGGCAGACCCTTGGGGAGAATCCCCAAACCCCTCTAGTCTATCACAAAACGGAAAGGAACCCATGAGCAAAATACGAATCGTAAATAATAGTATCGTTGTAAAGAACCCGACCGCATTTATCCTGCCCGCAATCAATCTATCAATCACAAAAGGCACGACAATTTATTCGGTCACAGGGATTTACAGGGGTACAAAACCATTGACGCAAAAGCTGTATCGTGTCATGGAAAACGAATTTGAATCCTGTATTGGCAGCCTGCACGAAAAGGAGGATTTGTAATGAAGCAGACTGACCATATCACGGCTTTGTATTGCCGCCTGTCGCGGGACGATGAACTGGACGGCGAGAGCAACAGCATACAAAACCAAAAGAATATATTGGCGAAATACGCCAAAGAAAACCATTTCCAAAATCCGGTATTCTTTGTAGACGACGGCGTGAGCGGCACAACCTTTGCTGGGGTTAGATAGCGATACTTTTTACATCTACCATGTTGCGGCGGTCATGGTTGACAACTTGCGTCGGCTCCTGCTCGGTATCAACCTGTCCGACAAAGCTATAATGGATTTCGATTTTCCGGGTGTTGGTTTCCCGGTCTAATTCATGTATCAAAATACGGTCGATAAACTCATGGACGTTTTCATAGGTCAATTCCTGTATGTCGCTGTATTTCCCGACAATCTGAATAAACCTTGATATATCCCTTTTTCGCTCGGTAACGGTTGCGATCTGCTGTTGTAACTCGTCTATCCTTGCGGCAAGGGATTTCTTTTCGTCCTCATAGCCGGAAGTTAGAAACACAAACCGTTCATCTGTCAGTCTGCCTAATGCGTTGTCCTCATACAGCTTGCGGAAAAGCGTGTCAAGTTCGGTCATACGCGCCTGTGCTTTGAAAAGTTCCTTTTGCTGCTGCGCTAATGCCTTTCTCGCTTCCATGTCGCCGTACTCGGTAGCTTTACAGATAAAGTCCTGTTCGTGTTCCTTAACATACCGCAAAACCCGCCGCATATCTTCCAGCACTAAATCAAGAAGTACGTTTTTGCGGATATAATGAGAGGTACACTCGCTGCCTGTCCTTGCCCTGTTGCGCCATGCGCCGCAAGAATAGGAAAACTTGCGCGGCTCGATATTTACGCCCTGTTGGTAATACATCTTATGTCTGCAACCAGCGCAAAACAGCAAGCCGGAAAAAATATCAATCTCCGCTGCTTTTGTCGGGCGGTGGCGGGTAGCAATCCGCTTTTGCGCAAGTTCAAAGGTTTCCTCGTCAACAAGCGGCTCATGGGTGTTTGGGAAGAAATAGCGTTGTTCTTCTTCGTTCTTCCGGGTCTTTTTCGACTTGTAGGATACCTTGTGAGTTTTCGCGGTTATGGTATGCCCTAAATATTCCTGCCTTGCTAATATGTCATAGAGCGTTTTGTCCGGCCAAGTATAGGGGGCGATCATTGCCCGCTGATACCGCGCCTGTCCTGTACGCTGATAGCGCAACGCTCCAATCGTCAAGACTTTGTTTTCCGCAAGCCATTTTTGGATTTCGCACATACGCACGCCGCTAACAAACATAGCGAAAACCTGTTTGACAATCGGCGCGGTTTCCGGGTCGGGTATAAGGTGGTGGCGGTTGTTCGGGTCTGGGATATAGCCGTATGGATATTCCCCGTTGACGCGCTCGCCTTTTTGCGCCTGTGCCTGTTTAACTGCGCGGATTTTCTTGCTTGTGTCGCGGGCGTAAAACTCGTTAAACCAGTTCCGCAAGGGGGTAAACTCGTTATCCTCCCGCGCTGTGTCAACTCCGTCGTTGATCGCGATATAGCGTACTCCGTTTTCGGGAAATACAATCTCTATGAGTTCGCCCGTTTTCAGATAGTTTCTGCCAAGACGGGAAAGGTCTTTGGTAATGACCGTCGCCACTCGTCCGGCTTCCACTTCCTGCAACATCGCTTGCAGCCCCTCGCGCTCAAAACTCACGCCGGAAAATCCGTCGTCCACAAAAAACTTTGTGTTCAAAAAATGGTGTTCGTCCGCATAGCGTTGAAGTATCATTTTTTGGTGCTGTATGCTTCCGCTTTCTCCGGCTTGCATATCCTCTTGACTTAAACGGCAGTAAAGGGCGGTGATTTTATTCGACTGTAACATTAGTCCTCCTTTCCGACAGCCGAATAAACAGGTATAATGTGTTGCTATCATTATACCATATCCCGCCGCCTAATGCACTACTCGGACGCTAAAAAGCCCGGATTTCCGGGCTTTTTCTGCAAATCCTTTACAATGAGTTTCTCAATCTTTTTATGGATTGTATCGGTTGCCTTTTCACTCGGCAACGCTTGAACAAGATAGGTGATTTTCCCTATTTTGCGTTCGGTTGTAATTGTCTGTTTTTTATCCATTAGAAAAACCTCCTTTTCCTGTATGGATAAACTATATTCGTCAAAAGGCAAAAACGGGCGGTTGTTAGCTGCAACCTCACGGGAGTTTCACCCCGGCCCATGCTTATGGGTGCGCCGCGCAATACTTTGAGGGTGTTCAACGCGGGAGTATCATTGTGCCGCCTTGTATGTCGTCGCCCACAAGCTGCTAAACCTGTTTTACGGCGCGGTAGTTCTCGCTCGGCTTTTCCCCTATGGGGAAAAGCTGTCATGGCGTACCCGCCGACTGGCTCGGTACAGACGGAATGTACCCGTTTGCCTGTTATGCTGCGCACCAAAGGCCGCTTTCTTTGTCAAGGAACAATAGGCTTTGTCGGCCTGCAAAAGCACATCAACAGCGGATATGCTTTTGCGGAACGACAAATAGCCCATAACGGGAAGCGTGGAAAGGGGACACGCTCCCCGCATGGGCTAAAAGATTATCCTACATGAAAAGCAAGGGTGCGGGTAATAAGGCGCACTTGCAGCCTGTTACGCATTTCCTCGTCCACATAGGAATAGGTATTGCCCGCGTCGTCTTTCAGCGTGCGGGTACAAAGTTTCGCTATGTAACCCTCGTAGTGCTTCAAGATCGCGCACATGGCGGTTGTGTCGCCGTTTGCCGCTGCGGAAATGACAGGGAACGGCAACAGATTTTCAGACTTCCTAACGGTATTCATCATCTGCTTTTCCCTCCAAATACTGTTTGATTTTCGCAAGCGCGGATTTCCTGTGCCGGAAAACCGTCGTGCGTACAACATTCAGCAGTTCGCCAATTTCCGCGTCGCTCATATCCAAGAAGTAGGACAAAAGGATAATGTCGCGTTTCCTTTCGGGCAAAGCGTTAAGGGCTTCGGCAAGCAGTTCATTTTTGACGAGTACATCAAAGCCGGACACTTGAAAACGGAAATAATCGCTTTCGTATTCGTCCGTTGTGAAAAGCTGCGCGAGTTCGCTTTCGCTCAAATCCGAAAAAGTAACTTCGCGTGCTGCGCGTTTCGCAAGAGTGCGACGGTGGCTTTTCGCTTCGCCGACCAAAGTTTTCTTTGCTAATGCGTCGTACTGATGTTGTATTCTTTCCTTGTCGGAAGAAGATAGCTCCATAGAGTTCACCTCCTTCCCGCGTGGAGTAGAGGACGGGAGTTAAGGGCTTGTCCTCTCTGCCCCTTTCGCTCCGTACCCGTTCGGGAGATGGCTCTTGAGTGCGCTTTTCAGAAAAAAGTTGAAAAAAGCAAAATGCGCCCGTCCGCAAGACGCGGACGGGCGCAAAGGAAATGTAAGCAGTAGCTAAATGTATTGACAGTTCACATTCATAGCCGGAATATCCCGCTTGCGGAGCATAGCTTTTTTTGACCGCAAAGCATTAGGCGGGTTACAGTAAATAAAAATGGACACGGCGATACCTCCCCGATACCGCCGTATCCTTAAAAAAGGGCGACTTTAATACACTACCCGCAATCCATTCTATAATAGGGAACAGCGGCTTTTGCGCAATATTAAATAAAAAAGCCGATAACACATAGGTTTTTTGACCTAATGCGTTATCGGCTCTGCGTCTATGCGTCTGGCACTTTTAATCATTTTTTTTTGAATTTATTATATGTGTTAGCTAACTGTCCACAAGCCGCGTTAATCTCTCTGCCATGAGAAACTCTCATAGTAACTTCAAGTCCTGCTTGCTCTAATTGATGTTTGAATGCAACTATTTCCCGTTTCTGTGGTGCTTTAATTCTTGAATTGCTTGTTGGGTTGTATTGTAACACGTTAATCATAACTTTTTTGCCCCGAAACCATTTTGCAAGTTGTCTTACATCTGAGGGCCGGTCATTTATACCCGGTAAAAGCAAATACGCAAAGACAATTTTGCGATTATGCCTTTCAGAATAGGATAAGGCTTGCTTAACAACATCTTCAATAGCATATATGCGCATGTGAGGAATAATACGATTTCTTGCAGATTGTGTTGCTGCGTGTAAAGATATTGTCAACTGAATTTTAAGATGTTCCTCGCGCAATTTTTTTAATTGATCGACCGGACCAACTGTTGATATGGTAATGCCGTCGGTTGGAAAGTTGAGCCCATATCTATCTCGGAGAATATGGATTGCTTTTATCAAGTTGTCATAATTGAATAAAGGCTCTCCCATACCCATAAAAACGATACGGTTTACTTTTCGACGCAACAATATAATCTGTTGTACGATTTCTGACGATGTTAGATTACGAACAAAGCCATTTCGCCCGGACTCACAAAAAATACAACCAACAGGACAACCGACTTGTGTGCTCACGCAAACAGTTCCACCATCTCGCCGCTTGATAAAAACCGTTTCAATGTATTTGTTGTCTTTCAGTTCGTAAACATACTTTTCAGTATCACTGCTTTTGCAAATATTTTTTACCAACATTGATAGATTTTTTTTGCGTGGTAATTGCTTATATAATTCTTCATATAAGGCTTTTGCTTCATTCTCGCCAATAACTTCCGACATTTCTTTGTAAGTAAATCCGTATGGATCATTCCGTACTTCCGCAGGCGTATATTTAGGTAAACGTTTCATTTTTATATCCTTTCTTCTAAATAATAAAAGTTTGTTTTTCTGTATTTTTGATTACAATCTCTAATTTTTCTACATCAATGATATGCGTCAATTTGCATTTAGGGCAGAAAAGAGGAAAATCTTTTAATACAGTATTATGAAATACTTGAACTCTCGTCTTTCCGTTACAAATCGGACATTTTATCCAATATTTTTTAAGCATTATATTTCACTCGTCCTTTTTACACAAAAAAATGCAGGTCAATCCTCAACATGAGCATTGACCTGCATTTATAATGCACAGAGCAGTACAACAAAACTAAGGCATGCTTGCACTATGTCTATACTATATCTATACGTCGTTAGTTTTTTGTATAGCATCCGCAAAATAAGCATGACAAAAAAGCCCATGTTGAAAATGGGAAAATCCTTTTTTTCAATGCTTATCTAATACGCATGCTATGCAACATAAACGCCGCCTCCTTTTACATAAATTTTATTTTATCAGAAAATCAGTCTACTGTCAATACACAACAGGAAGTATTTAACCTAATGATATGAATTGTGTGGACATATCCAAAAAGAAAGGTGAACTGTAAAATGTAACAGGGTGAATGAAAATGGCAAAAAGACCCGTACCATTGTACGACTTTAAGGCTTTCGGGGCAGCTATAAAAGCCGCGAGAAATGAATACGGCGAGAGCCGCAAAAAGGTAAGCGACGAGTTATATATTTCCCCGCGCTACCTTGCGAATATCGAGAACAAGGGACAACAGCCGAGTTTACAGGTATTCTATGACCTTGTAACCCGGTATCATATTTCGGTAGATCAATTTTTCTTCCCGAACAGCAATGCGGAGAAATCCACCGGGCGGCGGCAGCTTGACGCGCTGCTGGACGGTATGAGCGATAAAGGCATACGGATTGTAACCGCAACAGCAAGGGAGATAACGGAAGTCGAAAAAGCAGAGGATTAACCTCACAATATGAGAAATCGGGAGATTGCAGCGCATGGCGGCTGCAATCTTTTTTTGCGTCCAAAATCAAAGGAACGCGCAACAAATACCGCCTTTCGGTGGGGGTATGGAGTAGATAGCAAGCACAGCAAACGAGTACCCGTTTGCGGAAAATGCTTGTTGGGATAATCCCAAACCCTTATACCGAAAGGCGGTGCGGAAATGGAAAACCGAAAGAGAAATATACAGATGAAGTTTTACGTTACGGAAGAAGAAAAGCGGCTGATCGACGAGAAGATGAAGCAGCTTCCCATAAAGCAGTATGGGGCATACTTCCGTAAAATGGCGATAGACGGGTATATTCTTGTCGTTGACCGAAGCGACACAAAAGCATATATCCGGGAACTGCAAGCGGTGAGCCGGAACATCAACCAAATTGCAAAACGCGCCAATGCGACGGGGACGGTTTACAGGCAGGATATAGAGGACATTAAAAAGGCGGTGGACGAGATATGGCGGTTACAAAGACGCACCCTATTAAATCAACCTTAAAGGCTGCGATAGACTATATCTTAAATCCCGAAAAGACAGACGGGAAGCTGCTTGCGTCCTCTTTCGGCTGCGGGCTGGAAACCGCCGATATTGAGTTTGCATGGACGCGGGAAGCTGCCGGAGATCGCGGCACACATTTAGGGCGGCACTTGATACAATCCTTTGCGGTGGGAGAAACCACACCGGAAGAAGCGCACAAAATCGGCATGGAACTTGCCGGGGCGGTATTAGGCGGCAAGTATGAGTTTGTTTTGACAACTCACGTCGATAAAGACCATCTGCATAATCACTTGATTTTCAACGCGGTTAGCTTCGTTGACTACAAAAAGTACCATTCCAACAAGCAAAGCTATCACTTTATCCGGCGCACCAGCGACAGGATATGTAAAGAGCATGGGCTATCCGTCGTCGTACCGGGACAGGACAAGGGAAAAAGCTATGCAGAATACACCGCCGAAAAGCAAGGGACAAGCTACAAAGCAAAGCTGAAAACGGCGATAGATACTCTCATTCCCCAAGTGAAAGATTTTGACGAACTGCTGCGCCGCTTGCAGGAAATGGGGTATGAAATCAAACAGGGCAAATACATTTCCTTTCGCGCTGCCGGACAGGAACGGTTTACCCGCACAAAGACGCTCGGCGCGGCCTATACGGAAGAAGCGATAAAGGAGCGTATCAAGGGCGTGTATGTTGCCAAAACAAAAACGCTGCGGGAAGATAAGAAAATCCGGCTTGTCGTCGATCTTGAAAACAGTATCAAAGCCCAACAGTCGGCGGGCTATGAACGGTGGGCAAAAATCCATAATCTGAAACAGGCTGCTAAAAGCATGAACTTCCTAACCGAAAACAAGATTGAGTATTATAGCGAACTTGAAAGCAAGATAGCCGATATTATGACCGCTCATGACGCGGCGGCAAAGGCGATTAAGGAAGTGGAACAGCGTATGTCTGATTTGTCGCTGCTTATCAAGCACACCACCACATACCGACAGTTAAAACCGATTTACGATGAATACCGAAAATCGCCGGACAAGGAAAAGTATCTGCGGGGGCATGAAAGCGAAATTATCCTGTTTGAAGCTGCGGCAAGGGCATTAAAGGAAATGCAGATAAAGAAGCTGCCCGATCTCGCCGCGCTGCGCAAGGAGTATAGAAGCTTAAACGACAGGAAAACCAAATTGTATGAAGATTATCGGCAAGCCAAGAAGCAAATGCAGGAATACGGCGTTGTCAAAAAGAACGTCGATAGTATTCTTTACCCGTCCCAAAGCAGGGCGCGGGAGCAGGAGCGATAAGGCGCAAAACATGGGGTGGCAAGTGGAATGTTAAGGGCTGAAAACGCCTGTGTTTCTGCGGCTTCCAGCGCATGAAAACGACATAGACGATAAAGTATATTCAAACCCGCAAAAACGGCTTTCTAATTGTCCACGCAAGGACAAAAAAAGAACAGGGGCGCGGTGCCGGAAATCGGCAACCGCGCCCCTGTTCTCTATGGGCTATTCCTCGTCGGTCAAGATAAACTCCCTTTCGGAAAACTCGCTGTCCGTCATGGCTTGCAGCTTGTTCACCGCTGCGGCGGCAAGCTGGCGCATATCCTCGTCCATGTAGGGCATGGCGGCAAGGATATTTTCAAGCGTTGTTTCCCGGCTGTCCTCGGCGTAGATCGCAACAATGTTTTCTTCCTCAATGGTAAAGCGGGTATTCATGCTATCAAACCTCCAAATCCTTTTTATGCTCTTTCTGTTTATCTTTCGGCTGCTGCGCCGCCTGTTTCTTGTATTCGTCCAGCTTCTTCAAAATGGACGGTTTTTTCTGCGGCTGTTCCCGTTTCTCGGCTTTTACCGCTTTTGCAAGGTCGGTAACGGAAATCGCTTCCCCCGCCTTTGCCCGCTGCTCAAAATCTGCAACGGTGGGCGTTTGCGGCGTATTGTTGATAAGCCCGTCAAAATTGTTGTCGTTCTGCTCTATGGTGTCCTCGACGTGCTTTAAGGGATTATCCCGCTGCGGCTGCTCGGCGGCTATGGCATAAGCCTGTGTGCCATTCCCCATAATGAGATACTTCCCGTCCTCCGACGCATGGTGAAAACCAAATCCCGCCGCTTCGATCTGTTCACGGCTCATATCGGTAATATGAAAATTGCCCCTCGGCGTTCTAACGGTTTCACCCGTCAAAAGGCTGTCGGGGGTCGCTTCCGGCTGCTGCTTTTCAAGCTGCCCGTCCTTGTAGGAATATCCTTGCGCCGCGATTGCTTCAAGGGTCTTGCCCGTAACGTCGCCATAAATCCGCTTGTCTGCGTCAACCAGCATTTGCAAAGTGTCTTGTACGGTGTCGGACAAGGCTTGCTGCTGTTCGGGCGGCAGCTTGTCAAATACGGGGGTCTGCTGCTCCTGCAAAAACTCCGGCACTTGCTGAAAACCGATACTGTCTACATAGTGGGCGGTGTCCTCGTCGTTCTGATGAAGCACAACAATGTCGGAAACGGAAAGGCTATGCCCCTTAAAGTCGGCGGGGTGGTCGATATTAAACCTTTCCCAAATGTCGCCCAGCGTCATATCCTTTGTAAGCGGTGCAGTATAGACGAGTTCATAATTTACCCGGTCAATGGTAAGTCCAGCCGCTTGCAGACGGTCATAAGGCTCAAAGCGCAAGTCCCTTGTTTCGTCCCCGCGCTTTAACTGATAAATGGAAAAGGTATCGCCCTGCTCCTGCTCGGCTTGCCGCTGCTGCTGCAACTCGGTAAAATGCCCCTCAATCTCGGTAATGAGTTCCTTTGCGGTGGTCTGTATTGTTTCAAGGGACGCTTTTAACTCGGTCATTTCCTTGCCGCTGCTCCAACCAGCCACATAGCCGAAAGAGTAATCGGAAGTATCAAGGCCGAAATGCTGGCAAACCGTATAAGCGACGCTTTCCGCTTCTACCTCGCAGGTATGGCGGTCAACGCGGTTTTGCTGCTCCGGCGGGGCGTTTAAGTCTACGTCGTGCAGCTTCGCATGGGCGATTTCGTGAATGGCGGTCTTTACCGCCTGTAATTCACTCACGCCCTCTTTGATTGCAATACGCTTGTCGGTCAAACTGAAATACCCATTTGCGCCGTTTGTGATCTGCTCAAATGCAATCGGGACGGGGGACGCTTTTTCAAGGGCGGCGAAAAAATCCTCGTACTGCTCCACATCGGCAAGCAGCGGTTTAACGGAAAGGTCGGGAAACTCCTTGCCCTCGGTCTGCGAAATATCAAAGACGGTTATAACCTTAAAGGCGGGGACGGTGATTTCCTTTTCTTCCTTTACCACTTTTCCCTCGCGGTCAAGCATGGGCTTTCTCGTTTCGGGGTCGATTTTATCAACCAGCTTTTTCACCTTGTAGGGCGCGGGGGCAAAGATTTTAATGCCTTTCTCGCCTTTCTTTACATGGCGGTCAAACTCCTTTTCCCATTGACGGAAGCCCATTACCAAATTGCCGCCCTGCATAGCAATTAGGATAGTGTTATTCAAACTATAATCATGGAACTTTGACATAGCGGTTAGAAACTCTTTGTAGCGGTCGCTGTCAAAAAACGCCTGTACGCCCTGTTCCAAACGCGCGGTGATCTCCTTTACCTTTTCGGCGGGCTTTTCGGAAGTAAGGATAATGGGGACGACGGGGCGGGGCTGCTGCGGCTCTGCGGCCTGTGCGTCTGCTTGCTGCGTTTCGGCTGCGTCCATATAGGCTTTGTCCTGTTCGCCGCGCTCCGGCTGCGGGTAACTCATAATGCGGTATTCTTCCGGCACTTCGCGCCCCTCAAACTGCCGTTCCCACTCGTCGCCGCTTTCCACGATATAGCCGTACTCGGTAAACGCGCCTTTTTCCTGCGCGGCAGCGTTCCTGCCAAAAGTAGAAAGGTCAATGCCGCCTTTCCATTCTTCGGGCATTTGTACCATGCCGGATTGATTTAAGTAATAGTCGCCCAAATCGTGGTAGTTATGTACTTCGGGGATATGGACGTAAAAATCCACGTTGTAGGTGAAGTCAATTACCTGTCCAATATTTGCAAGCCCGTTTTTCTGCTGCAAAGCTGCGTTCAGCTTGCCAACCTCGGCGGGGTCAAGCTGTTCGAGCCGCGCCGCAAGAAAATTGAGTTCGTCCACGTCGGCGGCGCATACCATTTCATAAGGCAAGGCAATATGTTTCTCCGGGTCGTCGGAATAGCCGCGAATGGAAAAATCCTGCGGGTTGTCGGCGGTAATGCCGACGTTCCGCATAGCTTCGTGCAACTGCTCCTTTGTGGCGGGCATATCCAACCAATAGCCGCCGGGGTCGCCCGCGTCAAAGCGGCTGCGGTTGCCTATCATAATAGAAAACTGTTCGCTCATGTGTTCACGCTCCTTTTCCTGCCCGGTATTTTCGGGGATAGCTGCCGCCTGTTGCTGCTGCGGGGGTTCTTCGCCCTCTATGGTGTAGTCCGGCATGAGCATACCGTTTACTTTGAAATAGTCGGCGTACTCCTGCGGGATAGGCGGGGAGATTTCCGTAAACAAGCGGTCATACGCTTTGATACGCCCATTCAGATACTTTTCCATAGCTGCCTTGTCGGTGAAAACCTTTCTATCTTGTCCGGCAATCTTCGCTTGGGTTCTGCTTGGGCTGTTGGTGCGCACGCTCCATGTAAGCGTCCATGAATACGGGATAGATTTCTGCGCTTCTTTGTCGTAGCGGGTATTCTCGTAAATGTAGTAATTCATCTGATATACCCGGTTGCTGCGAATATGGCGGTTATGCTCGGTGGTCTGCCACTCGTTAGCGGTGTGCTGGACGTGCGGCGTTCTCACATATTCAAGTGTTTTATCCAGCAAAAGCGTTCTTCCCGCCTGTTCTTCCCATGCGGCGGCGCGTTCTTTAAGGTCGTCAAAAATCGCCTGTTCTGCCGCCGCGCTTTCGCTGCGCATGGAAAGTAGCTGCGCAATCGGCAAGGAAGCATAAGGGGCAATCTCCCTGTCCTTTGCTTCAAAATATATCCGGCGTTCTATCCGCATGGTTTCGGCGGCTTCTAATTTGTCATGGTCGTATGAGGAATACGGCATATTCTTTCATCACGTCCTTTCTCGGTCATATAAGGGTTTGGGACTATCCCAACAAGCAAAATGCCCGCGCTCTCTATGGGAAGCGCGGGCATTTCTCGCAAACGGGTACTCGTTTGCTGTGCTTGCTATGTAGTTGTTTTTATCCGTAAACGCCTGTTTCTCTCGCTTTGGGCTTTCTGTCTGCGGCGTATCTTTGCCGCGCAATCGGGGCAGTATTTCGCCCGGTTGCTGCCCGCCGCAAACGTGCTGCCGCATACCGCGCAACGCTTCAAATCGGTTTCCCCGCTGCGGGTGATCTGTTCGCAAAGCTGCCTGTCGGCGGGTAATACCGCTTCGCGGAAATAGCGGCATAGCAGCGAATAGCTGATACTCTGCACACAAACGCAAGTTTCCCCGTCGTCCAGCAGCAGACAATTCCCGCAATCGTTGTTTGCACAAGCGGCGCGGGTCATTTTCTTTACGGCGCGGTATTGCTTTTCATCAAGCCTTATCATTTTCGGTTCTGCTCGACGCGGAAGTTTACATACTTGCCGCCTGTGTCGGCAAGCAGCACAACTCCGTCAAAGGTCTTTCCCGTCTTGGTCGAGTACATACCTTTGATTTTTACCTTTCCGTCTTTCAAAAGGGCGGCGGCAATCGCCTTTGTGAAAGCCTTTTTGCGCTGCTCAAAAAAGCGGTCATTCTTCCACATCACAAAGCTGCAAGCCCTGTCGGAGCAGTAAAAGTTTTTCTTGCCCTCGTAAACCGCCGCGCCGCAACGGGGGCAAGTGCCGATTGCTTCCCGCTGCGGGGTAAACAGCTTCGCTTTATCCTCGGAAATCGCGGAATAGGTCTTGACAAGCCCCGCTGTCATTTCCTCAATCCCGCGCATGAAGTCGGCGGGGCTGTCGCTGCCCTTTGCAATCCCGGTAAGGCGCGTTTCCCATTCTGCCGTAAGCTGCGGGGACGTAAGGCTGTCGGGCAGAATAGCGACAAGGTTATACCCGTCCTTTGTGGGGATTAGCTTTTTGCCCTTGCGCTCGGCAAAGCCCGCGCTAATGAGTTTTTCAATGATACCCGCCCGCGTCGCGGTGGTGCCTAACCCTTTGCGCTCCGCGTCCTCCGGCGTGTCCTCCTTTCCCGCACTCTCCATAGCCGAAAGTAACGTATCTTCGGTAAATGCCTTTGGGGGCTGCGTGTAACGTTCGGAGATCTCCGCTGCCGGATTGTCAAAGGTCTGCCCCTCGGCAAGCGGGGGTAAAACCGCTTCCGGCTCTGCGTCCTCGTCCTGTTCCCCGGACGCGGCGCGGGATAGTCTTTCAATCTCGCGCCAACCCTCGCAAAGCGTCGTCCTGCCCTTTGCGGTAAAGGTATAGCCGCCGCAAGTGAAAACCGCCGTAACCGCTTCATACTCATAGGGCGCGGCAACGGCGCAAAGCAGTTTTGCGCACACAAGGGTCATTAGCTTTTTCTCACTTTCGGCAAGGGAAGAAAAGCCCGTTTTCACAAACTCCGCTGTCGGCAAAATGGCGTGATGGTCGGTTACTTTGCTGTTGTCGCAAATCCTCGCAAGGTCGGCTTGCAGCTTCACGCCCTGCATAAAGGGGAGAGCAGCGCAAAGGCCGGTGATAAGTTCCTTTGTGCTGCCCTCCATATCGGAAGTGATATATTTGCTGTCGGTGCGGGGATAGGTCAAAAGCCGTTTTTCATAAAGGGCTTGCGCATAGTCAAGGGTCTGTTTCGCCGTAAACCCATACAAACGGTTTGCTTCCCGCTGCAAGGCGGTGAGGTCAAACAGTTTCGGCGGGGCTGCGGTCTTTTTCTCTTTTTTAAGGGAAGTACAAACGGCCTGCGATTTCTCGCAAGCCGCTTTCATCTGCCGCGCCGCCGCTTCGTCGTCCTGCCTTTCGGAAAGGGCGGCAACGCCGCCAACGTCCAGCCGGACGACATGATATTTCTCTTTCTTAAAGCTGCTGATTGCATAGTCGCGGTTTACCAGCATAGCAAGGGTGGGCGTTTGCACTCTGCCGACATTCAATGTTTTATGGTAGAGGATAGAGAAAAGGCGGGTCGCGTTAATGCCAATGAGCCAATCGGCCTTTGCTCTGCAAAGCGCGGATTGATAGAGGTTGTCATAGCCGCGCCCGTCTTTGAGATTTGAAAAGCCCTCGCGGATTGCACTTGCTTCCATGCTGCTAATCCAAAGGCGGGAAAAGGGCTTTTTGCAATTCGCCTGTTCATAGACAAAGCGGAAAATGAGTTCCCCCTCGCGCCCGCTGTCGCAAGCATTGATAATCTCGGTAACGTCGCTGCGGTGCATAAGGTCTTTGAGAATGGAAAACTGCTGCTCCTTGCCGCTGGCAACAATAAACTGCCACTCCTGCGGGACAATGGGAAGATCGTCGTACTTCCATTTACGGAATTGTTCATTGTAGGTCGCCGCGTCTGCAAGGCTAATCAAATGCCCGATACACCACGACACAAGGTAGCCGCCGCCCTCAAAATATCCGCTGCGCTTTTCATTCGCGCCCATAACGGCGGCAATCGCCGCCCCGACGCTCGGTTTTTCTGCAATTACAAGTTTCATAGATTATCGTCCTCCTGCTCGGTCTGTTCGGTTTCGACTACTTCCGTTTCCTCGTCGTCCTCGTCAAAATCAAGGTCGTCAAGGCTGCTGCTGCCTTTCGCCGCGTCCTTTTTGGGCTTCAAAATCTTAAAGTAGTAGAACGCGCCGCCGCCCGCTGCGGCAACAAGCAGCACGACAAGCAGAATACCCATGCCGCCGCCTTTTTCTTCTTCCGGCGGCTGCTCGGTTTCTTCCGGCTCCGGCTCGGCTTCCACACCCGCGCACTCGCTCATGTTGACGCTGCAAACCGGGCAAGCGGTGTTGACGCTTCCGGCAACGCATTTATCGGTGCAGCTACAAACGGGGGCTTCGGTCTGCCCGTCCTCCATAAGGGCGGTTAAATCCGCTTCGTCCACTTGGTTAAGGAAATGGACGGTATTTTCCCCGTCCTCGGCGCGGTCAATGATGATGTAAAAATAGTTGCCACTTTTGGTAACGACGGTGATAAACTGCTTGTCGCCGGACGCTTCACCCGTTATATCGTCCACAAGGGACATATTCCCGTCCGGGGTAAGGGGCTGCGGCTCATAGCCGCCCGTCGTTTCTTCCGGCTCGGTTTCCGGCGCGGGGGTTTCCTCGGTTACGGGGGTAGGCGTGTCGTCGCTTTCATCGCCACCGCCCGCATAAGCGGTAACAGAAAAGCCGCACATGATAACCAGTGCGGCAAGCAATACGGTAAACTTTCGGATTATCTTTTTATTCTTCATTGTCGTTGTCCTCCTGTTCGGCGGGGTAAGTGGCTTCCGGCTGCGGCAAGGTGATTTCGCCGCTGGCGTAAGCGGAGAGGAACGCGGCAAGCTGCGTCCCGTCAAGGTGTACCGCCTTTACCATTTGCACGATCTGCGCGTTTTCTTCCTCGACTTTCTGCGCTTCAAGGTCTTTCAGCTTCTTTTGCTGTTCAAGGATTTTTGCCCTCGTTTTCTCAATATCCCTTTCGATACGGTCAAGTTTCGTGTTCGCCATAGTCATTTACTCCTTTCCAAACTGTTCTTTCCATGAATAGCTGCGCCCCAATCCCTTAACGGTTTTAAGATAGGGCATAGCGTTTTCTTCCAAAGTCGCCGCCCGGTTAAATAGATCGGGATAGTGTTCTTTGAGATATAAAATCTCTTGTTTCTTCATGCTCGGACAAAAGAAACAGGACGATTTACCCGGCTGCGGCAATCCTGCCGCTTTGATTTCCCGGATACAATCGTCCCTGTTCCAGCCCCATTCTTCAATGAGGGGGTAGCGGTTATGATATTTTTTGTCGGCTTCGTTGTACTTGCGGGAATGTTCATACCGTTTCACTTCTCCCGCGTCATAGCCGATATAGCGGTTGACTTTCTCGCCGCGCTGCCATACTTCGCGGCAAGGCGCATAGTGGTTGCAAAACTTTTCCTGCGGTGCGATTTTGTGTTTCTGCGAACAACGCTTATGCCCGTAGGCAATCGACGGGAGCGTATGAGAGCGCAAGCACTCGGTTTCAAGAGATAGGCGGTTGCCGTAGCGGTCAACATACTGCACAACGGTAATCTGCGGCATACCGTGTTCCGCAAGCCATTGATTGATTATCTCGATAAATTGATAGGTATGCGGGTGTTCCGCGCCCGTATCGGCAAAGGTGATAAGGTCAATCGGGATTTTGTGCTTGTATAGGCCAATAAGTAAGGCGGCACTATTCGTGCCGCCGCCAAAAGATACAATATTCATTTTTCAACTCCTTTTAATTGTAATTTAACCGCCCGTAGGCGTAAAAGTGGGATTGCCAATAGCTGGTGTCCAGCTTTGAATACTGGATAGGGTCGCCACAATGCAGCATGACGGGGCTTCCGTCCCCGTCCTCGCCCACATAAATCCCCACATGGGAAACGCCGGGGGTGTCGTATGTACCCGTAAAGAACACCAAATCCCCCGGCTGCGGGTTAGAAACAGGGGTTGAGATGTTGTAAAGCCCTTGCGCCCCAAGTCTGCCCGTATTGTATAGGCCGCTGTTCGTCAACACATAACTCACAAAGCCGCTGCAATCAAAAGAGGTTTCCGGGGTGCTGCCGCCCCACACATAGGGAAAACCGACGTATTTATCTGCTTCCTCCATGAGCCGCGCAAACTTTTCATCGGAACCCAGCAGCGCGGCGGGTACTTCATAATCGGCGGGCGGGTTTTCATAGTATTTAGACACATAGCCGGATTGCGGGAAAAGGTCGGGTCTGTTTCCCAGCGACGACATATACATAGCGTACATGGATAGCTGTTCTTCGCCCATGATGTAAACGGGGACATGGGAGAGGTTGAAGTTTTCCAAATCCACATGAAGAATGTAATAGTTATAGGGGACTTCAACCGTATAGGGGTTGCCCTCGCTGTCCGTCCTTGTTTCGGTGCGGTAGCGTACCTGTACTTCTTCCTCGACCGTCAAGATATACTGTTTCTCAAAGAGCATTTCAAGGGTGCTTTGCACTTCATCGAGTGTAAACACGCCCTCATGCCACGCGGAAAGGATAGAAATTAGCACATAGGGGTCATGCTCGATCTCGTCCGCGTTTACCCGGTATTCGTCATAGCCGGGGTATTCGCTTTCGATATTGTCCAGCATATCTTGTAACTCGGCTTCCATAGCGGCATACGCGCTTTCCGCGCCCGTTATATCCGCGTCCTCGGAGAGATAGGACGACGCAATCAAGCCGCTGCCGCTGTTGCCGCCAAAGAGGGAGCAAGAGGACAGCCCGCCGAAAAGCAGCAGCACGATAAAGGCAATCCCGCCCACAATCAAGCAGCCTTTCCAATGCCGGACAACAAAGAACGTCGCCCGTTTGGTTTCCTGCGCGGTTTTCTTCGCCGCCTTTGCGGTGGCTTCAGCGGTTTTTTTCGCTTTGCCGCCCGCTTTCAGCGTTTTTGCATACTGCTTTTTAATGCGCTGCTTCTGCCAAAAACGGGAAATGGGGTTGGAGTGCGCAAGCGCGGGGTTATCGTGCAACGCCTTTTGATAGAGAAAATCTGCGTTTGCCTTTACCGCTTGTTTTTCCGCTGCCGCCGCTGCCCGGTAGGGTTTCAGCTTATGGCGGCGTATGCCGCCCTTAACTGCCCGCGCCGCCATGCCGCCCGCTTTCTCTCCGGCAAGTTCTACCCGGTGCCCGCTTTCCACACCGACGTTTTCTTTCTCTACCTCGTAGATTTTCCCATGTACGGTACTGTTTAACTCCTGTGCCGGACGGGATAAGGGGTTATGCCGCAACTTGCCGTTTGGGGGCTTATCCGTCTTTTCAAAGGAAAGGCGCGTCTTTGCCTTGCCTTTCGCTTCGTCAAAAACGCGCTCTTTCTTGATTTTGGTCTGCTTGGGGATAGCCGCCCGCGCTGCGTCTAAACAGTCTGCCGCCTTATCCGATTTCTTGATCGCTTTTTGAAGTTCCGGCGTTGCCCGTTCCGCTTCGGAAAACTGCAAGCGGGAAGAATGGGTTTTAGGCTGCGTCGCGTCAAGGGCTTTTTTCTCCGCGCCTTTTGCTGCGTGTCGCTCAATCTCTGCGCCGATATGCTGCACAACCTTTTCCGCTGCCACCCCTGCGGGGGCTGAATAGTTTTCTTCCTGCGGCCTTTCGCTGATACTGGACGTTTCGCCCGTCGTGAGGTTTTCCGCAACCGCACCGTCGCGGGTCATTTTTTGCGTTACCTTGTCGGGGGCTTTCAGTTCCTTGCTCAATCTTCATCACCTCCAATCCGCTGTTTTGCAAGTTCGCAATAGTCGGGGTTTAACTCAATGCCGATATAGCGGCGGTTAAGCCGTTTTGCTACCATGCCCGTCGTGCCGCTGCCGAAAAAGGGGTCAAGGACAATCCCGCCGATGGGACAGCCCGCCAAAATGCACGTTTCCGCAAGTTTCGGCGGGAACGCTGCGAAATGCCCGCCATGATAGCCGACATTGTTAATCTGCCAAACGTTGCGGCGGCTGCGGACGGGAGAAATCAACTCGTCGGCGTATGCGCCCTTTTCGCGGGGGCGGGTGATTTTCTGCGGTTGGTTTTGCCCCGGAACAGTAACGTTATACTTATTTCCTTTGCTAACTCCGCTTTTCAGCCGCCCCGCCGTTGTGGGGGCTATCGGCTCGGCTACTGCTTGCCAATCGTAATAATACTTCTTTGACTTGGTAAGCAGAAACACATATTCATAGCAGCGGGTCGGCCTGTCCCGCGTGCTTTCCGGCATGGGGTTTGTTTTGTGCCAAATGATAGAACTGCGCAAATACCAACCGTCGCCCCGCAAGGCGAGGGCTACAAGCCACGGAATACCAATTAAATCTTTGGGCTTGCAGCCGGGGGCGCGGTGGTTAAACGCCACTTGCTGCCCGTTCCTGCCTTTGGGGTATTTGGGGTCTTGGTGGTCGGCTTTGCTGCCTGTGCCGCAATAAGTGTCCGCGATATTCAGCCAACAAGTACCCTCCGGCGTAAGCACCCGCTTTACCTCATGGAATACCGCCGTAATACGGGAAACATATTCCTCCGGCGTTGCTTCCCGTCCGATCTGCCCGTCTGCGCCGTAGTCCCGCAAGGCATAGTAGGGTGGGGACGTTACGCAACAATCAACTGCATTTTCCGGCAAGGTTTGAAGCACCTGCAAGCTGTCGCCGCAATAGATTTTGTCCATTTCTATCCTCATGCCGACACCTCGCCGGGTTTGGTCGTCATTACACGATAGAGTTCCGTATCTTGCGGGAAACGGTCAATAAAGGGCAAAATCACGTTGCCATAGAAGATAAGCCCCTCGCCCGCGTCGGAATGGGTTACATAGGTCATTTGCTGCTGCGAAATGTTAAGCTGCTTTGCAAGGATTTCCCTGTCGCCCTGGGCTTGGTTGAGCATATACACAAAATCGCTGTTTTCAAAAATGTTCTCCACCTCGCGGGACGATAACAAATCTTTCACGTTTTGGGTGATACCTGTCGGAATACCGCCCCATTTTCTAAAACGCTTCCAAATCTCAACGCTGTACGCTGCGGTCTGTTCCTCTTTGAGCAGCAAATGAAACTCGTCGATATAGTACCGCGTCGCCTTGCCTTCGCTGCGGTTTATGGTAACTCTGTTCCAAACTTGATCTTGGACAATGAGCATACCGAGTTTTCGTAGCTGGGTGCCGAGTTCTTTAATATCAAAGCAGACAAGGCGGTTGTGAATGTCAACGTTTGTTTGGTGGTTAAACACGTTCAAACTGCCATTTACATAGAGTTCCAATGCCGACGCGATACGCTGCGCTTCCTTTTCCGGCTGCTTCTTGATTTCATTGTAGAGGTCGCCCAAAATCGGCATATTCTCCGGCTTCGGGTCTGCAAGGTAGCTGCGGTACACGCTGATAACGGCGCGGTCAATCAAAGTCTTTTCAACCGCTTCCAGCCCGTTTTTGCCGCCCATAATCAACTCGCAAAAGGAAAGGATAAAATCGCTCTTTAAGGCTATGGGCGTGTCGCCCTCGCTGTAATTGAGGTTTATATCCATCGGGTTAATGTACTGCGTGCTGTTCTGCGAAACCTTGATAACCTGCCCTTTCAGCCGTTCCACAAGGGGGTAATATTCCGCTTCCGGGTCGCAAATGATAATATCGTCTGCGGTAATGAGAAAAGCGTTGGTGATCTCGCGCTTTGCCGAAAAACTCTTGCCGCTGCCGGGTGTGCCGAGTATCAAGCCGTTAGGGTTCTTCAGCCTTTTCCTGTCGCACAAAATCATGTTATTCGATAATGCGTTTAAGCCGTAATACAACGCTTCGCCGCTTTGGAACAGCTCTTGTACCGTAAAGGGGACGAAAATGGCGGTGCTGGAAGTCGTCAAGCCCCGCTGGATTTGGATTAGGTTTTCGCCCAATGGGATAGAGGACATAAGCCCCTGTTCCTGCCGGTAGTCAAGGCGGGTGAGCATACAGTTGTATTTCTGTGCGATACTTGCGGCCTGAAATACGTCGTTGTCCAATTTCTGCTTTGTGTCTGCCACATTCAAAACTAACAGCGTAAGCAAAAACATTCGCTCGTTCCGGCTCTGCAAATCCCGCAAAAGGTTTTTCGCTTCGCCGCCGTAGGTGGCAAGGTCGGACGGAATTATATCCATATCGTAGCCGCTGCGGATTGCCTTTTTCTGTTCCTCGATTTTCATACGGTCAAGGTCGGTGATTTTCCGCTTGATCGTCTTGATCGCTTCGTTGTGGTCGATACTCTGAATGTGCAGATTGACGACAATCCCGTTTTCCGCTTCCATGAAGTCGGCAAGCATACGGTCTGAAAGTTCCGGCGCGGCAATCTGCAAAAAGGAAACCGCGCCAAACTTCCCGCCCATTTGAAACATTCGCCCGTCGCCAAAACGGAAAGAGGACGGGGCAATAAAGTCTTTGACGGAAAGGCCGCTTACGGGTAGCCATTCCCACGCAAAGTTGAAGCGTTCCCCGTCCGGGTGGAAAAGCCCATGCAGCACTTCAAGCCGCTGCTTCCCGTCCAATACCCGCGCCGCCGCGCCGATCACCTTAAAATGGTTGAGGGTGTCCGTTTCGATACGGGCAAGCCGCGCCCGCGCCGATTTAATATCTTTTGCTTCAATGGTAAAGGTGAGAAACTTTGTCTTGATAAGCCCGTTGTTGCCGCGTTCAAGCTGTGTTTGCAGCATTTCGGTGTATTCGGCTCTGATACTGTCAAAGTCGTCATTCTGTGGGGCAATCGTGATACTGCTCTTGAAATCCTCCTTGTTCGCATGGCGGCTGATTAAGGAAAGCTGCACACTGATAGAAGCGTCAAAAGAGTTATACATATCGCAAAGGGCTTCAAAAATGGCGGTCTTGTCGTCCGGCTGCGCAAGCTGATAGTTAATATCTTCAAACTCAATGCACTTGGAATACCGCCCGTTTGCAAGGCGGCAAATCCCGTCCTTATACATTCGTTCAAACGGTATGCTGTCCTGCGCCGTATGGGGCTTCCCGTCGCCCTTTGACTGCCGGATAAGCGCGTCGATCTGTTTCTTTTCCTGCCGCGTAAGTTTACGCTTTTTGTTTTGGGTCTTTCCCTTTTCCTTTGACAATCGCCCGTACCTCCTTATCTAATCGCTCCTGCCGCGCAAGGGCGGTATAAAAATTGTTGGTCTGATAAGGTCGCTCTTTGGGGCGAAGAAACTTCACTTCCACAAATTGCCGTATAATCACTTCCAGCGGTTGCCCGTTCTTCTCGTACATAGCGAGTAGGAACATGGGCAGCATGGCAAGCACCATGCACAAAGCCGCCGTTGTCGTTCCCGCGCTGTCCTTTGTCAAAAAGAATAGCGGTAGCCCGATAGCCACCGCCGCGCCGAAACAGAGTAATTGTCTTTTGGTAAGGTTGAACATTACCTTGCTCTTGATTTTGGTTAAATCCTTTGGGACGGTTACATACGCCATTTCAAACCTCCTTTCCGGCAAACCGTATGTCGCTTTTGATTTCATTTCCCCATACGTCCCAACCAGGGGTATGCTGCCTTGCAAACAGTTCAATACGCGGTAGGTCGCCCATAAGGGCAAGTATCTTTTCCCGCGTTATATCCGGCTTTTTGCTGTGCTGCTCAACAGGGGAAATAATAAATTGATGTACCTTGTTTGATTGTCGCTTCGGGTGTCCTTTGGTAGCAAGCAAGCAGATTTCCGCATTTCCTCGCGTCCAAAAGCCCAAGCCATAAAACCAAGTGGGCGATTTCCGATTTTGCTTTAACCATACAAAGGCAACGGATTTATAGGTAAATCCCCAAGCCTTGATTAACTGCAACGCTTCTTTAAGCTGCGGGAACGTCGCCCATAGGAATAAAATACAGTCCTTATCCGCAATTTCTTTGACGGGTAAAGCGCAAAGTTCCTCAATACTCATAGTGGGATAGTGCTTTTCCGCTGCGCCCTGTACCTTGCTTCTCGCGTATCTCCAAGGGGGATCGGCGTAAATGATTTTGTATTTCTTCATCTGCACCCCCTTAATGCGCGCTGAATACGGATTTTGCAAGGCTTCCCGTTTTGAAAAGCGTAAAACACAAGAGGACGGTATAGCCCATGCAAGACCAGATCGCGCCGGATATGTCATCGGTTGCTGCGATTGTCTGTATCAAAACCGCATAAATACCGACGCACACAAGAATTAGAAAAGCCTGAAAACCGAGGGCAAGCAAGGATTTTAAGTAGTTCTGTCCCATGCCGCCCCATTCACGATTTACCATTGTCGCAACGGGGATAGGGGCGATACTCGTTACAAGGTATATTTCAATCATGCGCCCGTACACCACCAGCATGATACAGATAGACAACGCTTTCATGGTAAGCCCCACAAAGAGTGATTGAAACCATAGCCCCAAAAGCCCGCCGACGCTCATAGCGTCCAGCTTTGCTTCTATATCGGTGATAACGGTTGCAATATCTATGCTTGTGTCGGATATGATAACGCCCGCGCTGTCGTTGACGACGCTCTGTGTAATGTCAAATACGCCCATGACGATGTTCCAAGTATTTGTTACCAGCAGCACCGCAACAAAGGTTTTGAAAATCCACTTGAAGAAAATCCAAGTGTCGAGATCGTGCAGATTGTTTTTCTCAATTACAAGCTGGATTAGTTCGTAGCACATGACAAAGGTAATGATAACGCCCGCAATCGGCACAATGACGTTTTCCGATAGGCTGCGTATCATATTGAATATGCCCGCGTTCCACCCGGCGGGGGTTGTGCCGACTTGCGTTGCGATTTCTCCAACCTCTGTATTTACGCTGTCGAACAGCCCGGAGAGATTAGAGAGTATTCCGTCTGTCAAAATGCCGCGAAACCAATCTTCAATCATCTGCCATATCAAAAGCTAATCCCTCCTTTCCCGCGCCCTCCCGCGTGAAGCGGGAGAGCGCGGCGGGTAGTGTTAGTTTGTGGCATTATCCAAACAGGCCGGAGAGCAGCGGGACAAGGGTAAGGCCGATAAGGGCAACGCCGCCGCCCGCCATCAACTGTTTCATGCCCTGCGACTTCGCGCCGGGGTTATCGTTGCCGTACCCCTCCATGAGGTTAATGCCGCCCCAAATGCCAAGTCCTGCGCCAAGCGCGATTACCAAAGTCTGCAATACGTCAACTGCGCTGTTGAAAAAATCCATATAAACCTCGCTTTCTGCCGCTAAAACGGCTCAAAAAATGTTGTTGGAAATAAAAATGCCGCCGTTTTTATTCGGCGGCTGCGTCCTCGTCGGACAAATCTATTTCGTATATGTCAAAGGGTTCGTCGGGCTTTACGATTGCCGGACGGGTGGACATATACCGTTCAACGTCAAAAGCGTTTTTCTTGTCGAAGTCGGAAAGGTATTTGTAGTTCGGGTGCTGCGTTATATCGTACTTATCGCTGAAAAAGGGGCGCACGCCGCGCAACTGCAAAATACATTTTCCTCCGTCCATAACTGCGATTTCGTCCTGTGTCATCAACTCCTTTCCCAATTTCTGATAATTGAGGCCATGAGAAACCTGCGTGCCGCGATTTTCGGAAGTGTTGAAACTGTCGATTGTTTCACGTCCCAAGTTCTCCGAAATATCCTTTGCATTTTTCCCGCGCCCTCCCAAAAACAAGGTGCTGTCGGCATTGTCAAGTATGATTTCTGCCGCGTCCTTGTAAATGGCTTTTAGCTGGCTCTGCGATTGCAGAATGATAGAAGCCGAGATTTCCCGGCTGCGGATTGTGGCAATCAATTTTTCAAACTGCGGGATTTGTCCAATGTTTGCAAACTCGTCTAACAGGCAGCGAACATGAACCGGCAGCTTGCCGCCGTATTCGTCGTCGGCCTTGTCGCACAAGAGATTAAATAACTGCGATTGCAGCATAGCGATAACAAAATTAAACGTGCTGTCCGTATCGCTCATAATCAAAAACAAAGCTGTTTTTCTGTCGCCTAACGTGTCAAGTTCTAATTCGTCGTAGGACATAAGATCGCGCAATTCCTTTATATCAAAAGGAGCGAGCCTCGCACCGCAAGAAATGAGGATTGATTTTGCGGTTTTGCCCGCCGCCAATTTATATTTTCGGTACTGCTTCACCGCGAAATGGTCGGGGTCGCGTTCTTCCAAGTCGGCAAACAGCAAATCGACGGGGCTTTGATATTCCTCGTCGTCCTCGCGGGCTTCGCTGGCGTTGATAAGTTCCAACAGGGTAATAAAGTTCATTTCCTCGGCGGGGGCTTCGTACCAGATGTAGCCCACCAACGCGCAATACAAAAGCCGTTCTGCCTTTACCCAAAAATCCTCCGCGCTTTTTTCTCCCTCACCTTTGGTATTCGCTATCAACGTATTTACCAGCTTCAAAATATCTTTCTCGCTGCGGATATACACAAAGGGGTTGTAGTGCATAGATTTTTTGAAGTTAATCGTATTCAGTACCTTAATGCGGTAGCCCGCCCGTTGCAGCAGCTTCCCGCACTCAATCAAAACCGTACCTTTCGGGTCGGTTAAGACGTAAGAGGAATGAAGCTGCATTAGATATGAGGTAGGCACCCTGCGCCTTGCTGACTTTCATCAGTAGGTTTCAGGGAGCCGCCTCCCAAACCGGACGTACACCTCTCAGCGTATCCGGCTTTCCATGAATCACCTTGATTCTTTGGTTTCGTGTAAGAGTTCAAAGCAGTCAGGGCAGAGAGCCAGAGATTTTCTTCTCATTTTCAGCATTTTCTGCTCAAATATATCCCTGCCTTTCAGCGATTTCAGCGTTCTTACGTGGTGCATACATAAATAGTCTGCATGTTCCCCGCAAATCTCGCATACTCCGGCTTTTATGCGGTTTACTATCGTGTGCCTGCTGTCATATTTCCTATAACTCGGCATAACGTCTGCCACATTGTCATAGCCGTCGCTGTGCTTTCTGAATCCATCATGGTAAAATTCGCAGTATTTACGTCCCTTAGTTGTATCGTATGGGATTCTCAGTACTCCGTTTACCATGTGCCGCTTCTTAATAACACTGACATTCGTTCTGTGCTTTCCTGCCAGAGTTTTTAACATGCTGTACCGCACCATGTAGTAATACTTGTGCAATGCGCCTACGTTTTCTGCTATCCGATAGAAGTTATATAACCCTCGAATTTCGGAATTGAAAGTAGACACAATCTCTGCGTCGCTGCGGTTCATCAGGTCTTTCCTTGGCATAGGCCGCCACATTTCTTTGCCTGTGTCATTGTTGCGTTTCACCTGTATCGCTCCCCGTTCCATCGCTTTTTTAATCCATTTTTCTTTCGGCATATACAGGAATACTTTTCCATACCACACCCGTTTCATGTCGCCGTTTTTACAACGCTTCATGTTCTTGGAATGGATTACTTTGAAATCGTACCCCAGATAGCGTACCGGCTTACTGGAATGGGTGACTTTCGTCTTTTCCTCGGACATTTCCAAATGCAGTTTTTCTTGGAGAAAGATTTTTACATCTTCCTTGATTTTTTCTGCGTCCTTTTTGGAGCCGATAACGCCGATTACAAAATCATCGGCGTAACGGTTGTACTGGATTTTCTTGAAGCCTTCCTCAAACGGATTGTAATAGTGCTGATTCATCTTCTTCCTTCTGGAATCCTTAAATTCTTTTACCAGTTCAGGAGTTGATTTTTCTGCGCCCATTAACGCTTTACGTGCCTTTCTGTATCTCCGGGACGCCCGCTCGTATTCTCTGGTCGTCCTTCTGCGTTCTGGCTCGCAATCATACTTTTCTTTGTATTCCTGCATATAGTTGTCCAGTTCGCTGAGGTAGATGTTTGCACATATCGGACTGATACCGCTGCCCTGCGGAACACCGGAGTAGGTGCAGTTGTACTGCCATTGTTCCATATATCCGGCTTTCAGGAACTTCCAGATTAGACCGATAAAAGCCTCGTCTGAAATCCTTTTCCGCAGTAATTCAACCAACACATGATGGTCGAAGTTATCAAAGCACGCCTTAATGTCTCCCTCGACAATCCATGTAACACCTGTGAAGTTTTTCTTCACTTGCGTAAGTGCCGTGTGACAGCTTCTTTTTGGTCTGAAACCGTGTGAATTGTTGCTGAATGTCGGCTCATAGATTGCTTCAAGAATCATTCTGACCACTTCCTGCACTAACTTATCATCAGTAGAAGTGATTCCCAACGGGCGAAGTTTCCCGTTCTTTTTAGGAATGTACTTTCTTTTTGCAGGCTTTGGCTGATATGTCCTGTTGCGTATGGATTCAATAATCCGGTTAATTCTCGGCAGGCTCATGTTGTCCAGCGTCTGCCCGTCTACCCCCTGCGTCATGCTCCCCTGCGATTTCGCAATGTTCGCATATGCAAGGAGATAGAACTCTGGATTGTATAGGTTGCGATATAATCTTTCATATTTGTAGTTACTTACACTTGCCTTTTCTTCAAGGCTTTTCAAGACATGAATCGGATTTCTCATAGTGTCTCACACACCATCCTTTCTGTTTTGAAAATGATTCACTGTTCCCCTTTGCCATGTAGACGGCTTTCCCGTCCGCAGACTACTATGGGAACTCTGTTGCCATGGTGAATATTCAGAACCCCGCATTTCAGCGTTTTCATAGCCTTTCGGCATTTCACTTTAGGCAATCCCCGTTTAGTACGGTATAAACAAGCGTTCCACGTTGTCGGTATGTGACGTTCGCCTTTTTCCACTTTCCCGTGGCTGAACCTGCTCCGAGTATCAGCAGCCGCATAGCCAAACAATGCGACTGTCAGGAACACTGACGAGTACAACCTCTCTACGTCAGGGGTACGCTCTTGGTCCCGATTTCAGGCTGTCATTCAAGCAGTCTAGCTTCCATCCTCATACGTGGATTTTCATTCCGTCACGCCGGCGCTTCTGAGGCTTCAGCGCCCCGTGTCCTCCGTCATGCTATGGTCGCCCTCCGGTTTCCCTTTTGGGGTAAGACGGGGAATGATAGGTTGCGGCACAATGCCGCTTGATACTTTTACCTACTACTTGCTCAAGGTAGGATTTATACCGCCCTTACGGGCGCACTAGGTTTGACAAAAAATCTTGTTTTTCCGCTGCCGCTGCCGCCGATCACGACGACGTTCTTATTTCTCGCGTACTTCGGCTGCTTCGGGCGGCTGTTCATGGTAAGCCGTTCCGTCTGCGTCAAAATGATGTTGTTTTGGAAATCCGGGTCTATGTAGGGCTTTATATCTTCGGCGTTTCCCCATCGGGCAGAGCCGTACTCCGCGCCCTTGCGGTATTTCTTCGCGTTTTTCCCTTTGACATAGACTATCAAGCGGATAATCACCGCACCGACAATGCCGACAAGCAAATCCAACGGGTAAACGCTCGGCAAGGCGTTTTCAAAGGCTGCGGAAAATCCTTGTGTGATATTCAGTATCTTTGCAGAAATATCCGCGCCGGGGGCAAGCCGCACCGCCTGTCCGACTTTATCAAAGAGATAGACAAAGAACACATAGGGGATATTCGGAAGTATCAGCTTTTTGTAGTTGATCTGCTTCATATCTCGCGCCCCCTGTCCATTTTCTTTACCTTGTCGCGGGCGGCGTTAAGCTGCTTCGCCTTGTCCTTTGCAGCGGCAAGGGCTTTGCGGATAGAGGGCTTTTTCTCCCGGTTCAGCTTCTTTGCGGAAAACTCTTGAAACGCTGCGGTCATAACGTCCGCGTCCCGGCCTTTGAAAAACACAAGGTAACGGGTCTGCTCGCCCTTAACCTTTTTTAGCGAAAAATCTATGTTGTATTTCTTCGCCGTACTCTCAAAGGCTTTAATATTGCTGTCGGTGATCTCGATGTTGGAAACACCCGCGTTCTGCTTCATAAGCTGCCGCATGGTCTGTTTCCCATGCGCGGGTTTGCTTTTCTGCTCCAAAAACTTTTGGATTGCTTTCTGTAACGCCTGTTCGGTAAGCCGCGCCGCGCCTTTTCCCACTTTGACGTATAGGGCAATCGTTTTTTGGGTTACTTCCTCCTGCAAGGTATCAACTCCTTTCCCGGTAAAGTGCGGCTATGCTCATTCGCCGCCGTATAAGTCGTGATTGACAAGGGCGGTATAGTAGCTGTCAATGGTACTCGGCGCGTTGAACAGCACCGCTTTTAGATACTGCTTGATGTTGCGCACTTTGGTTGTGTTCTCCCTCATGCAATCCAAAACAAACTCAATATGGCTGCTGTTCAGCTTCAAAAACTTGGATTTCACCAATTCGGCGGGGTAGTCGTCCCCGGCAATACGGATTGTCTTTCGGGCTGTGCAGACGGTTTCCAGCATAAGGTCAACAATCTCGTCCAAACGGTCTTTGTCAATTTTGCAGTTTTGAATGAGATGGTCGTATTCGATATTGTCCTTGATAATCTCCCTGTAAATCTCTACTGCGCTATTGCTTTTCGCTTCCGTTCTTTTCCTTTCCGGCGGCGTAGCCGCTTCGCCATGCGCAAAGGGCAAGGGGTTTAGGGAATGGAAAGGAATGGAATCGGTACTTGATAAATCAGTAATTGATTGTTCTTTACTTAATATATCTTTATTTAATTGCGTTGGATTTTCCAACGTAGGTTTTTCCTGCGTAGGTTTTTCCAACGTTGGATTATCCAATGTTGGATTTTCCAATGTAGGTAAATCCAATATAGGCGGCTGTCCGCCGCTGGTAGCTGCTTCCGGCTCTCGCGGCTGCGGCTGCTCGTATATGACGTAATCTGCGCCCCGCAAGCGTCCCTTTTCGTCGCGCTCCCGGCTGCGCACGATATATCCGGCTTTTTCGAGTTCCTTTACCGCTTCGCGGATTGCGTCGATCTTCTCCCGGTTGATATGGGATAAGCCCGCAAGGGTATAATCCCAATCTTCGGGCAGCGAAAGCATTTGCGACAACAAGCCCTTTGCCTTTAAGGACAATTCCTTGTTTCGCAAGTGGTGGTTGCTCATAACGGTATATCCCGTATTTCGCTCCACTCTGAAAACTGCCATATTTCCTCACTTCCTCTCTTGGTATGCGTGGACAATTAGAAAGCCGTTTTCGGCTGTTTTGGTATTGCAATATGCCCTTTGCCGTTTTCGCGTCTGCAAAGCCGCATGGCACAAGGGCTTTTGCCCGTCTATTTGTCCATGCTGGCGTGCGTTTTCCGCGTCCTTTTGCCGGGGCAATAGGGACACTCTTTGAAAACGCAAAACTCATATTTCCACCCGGGGCGGTAGAAACGGCAAGTGCCGCAATCTTCATCATCTCCGGCACAACCGGATTGATAGCGGTCAAATCCCGGCTTCTGCTGCATGAGCAATTCAAACGCCCGCTGCTTGCCCTTTGTGAAATACATTCCGGCTGCACCTCCTTTCCTGCGGGCATAAAAAAACGGCGTTACTTTCTCCCCCAAAGGGGTTAAGGTAACGCCGTTTGTGTGCGTATTCAGTTTTTAACACATTCCCTGTCTATCCGCTGTCCGCAAAACCATTGATTTTATTAGCTTTTTGCCGCTATCGCTATCACACCTCATTATTTGACCGCCCCGGCTTCAATGCTATGCTGGAACAGGTCAAGGCGGAAAATGTGTCCACTGTTATCATCAAGGATATGTCGCGGTTTGGACGGGACTATCTGCAAGTGGGGCTGTATACGGAGGTTCTTTTTCCAGAAAAGAATGTGCGGTTTATTGCGATCAACGACGGCGTAGACAGCGAGAAAGGCGACAATGATTTTACACCGTTCCGCAATATCATCAACGAATGGTACGCCAAAGACACAAGCAAGAAAATCCGCGCGGTCATGAAATCCAAAGGACAGGCGGGAGAATACCTTTGCACCAATCCGCCCTACGGTTACTTCAAAGACCCCAACGACAAAAAGAAGTGGATTGTGGACGAGGAAGCGGCAAATGTGGTTAAAAAAATCTACCGCCTTTGCATGGACGGAAACGGCCCGACACAGATTGCGCGAATACTCACAGAACGCAAAATTTTAACTCCCGCCGCATACTTCCAAAGTCAAGGAAGAAGTTATCCGGTCATAGTAGAAAACGGGCGCTGCGCGTGGGTGGCCGATACAGTAGCATACATTCTCGAACGCAAAGAGTATACAGGCTGTATGGTGAACTTTAAGACTTACAAAAAGTCATACAAGAGTAAAAAGACTTTATTCAATCCAGAGGAAAAGCAGCTTGTATTCGAGGGTACACACGAAGCGATCATTGAGCGCGAAACATGGGAAAAGGTACAGGAATTACGCCGCCACAAACGCCGCCCGACCAAGACAGGAAAAAGTAATATGTTCGCGGGGATAGCGGTGTGCGCGGACTGCGGTTCCAAGATGTACTACTGCACAACGAACCAGTTTGAAAAGCGGCAAGATTTCTTTGTCTGTTCCGCTTCCCGTAAAGCAATGGACAAATGCGAGGCACATTATATCCGTGCGGTTGTTCTGGAAGAAATGGTTTTGCTTCACCTGCAATATGTATTGGATTATGTTGCGCGTTACGAGCAACAGTTTGTACGGTGTATGGGCATTTCACAGGCAAAAGAGTACAAAAAAGCGACGGCATTGAAACAAAAGGAACTCGCAAAATCTCAAAGGCGTACCCATGAACTGGACGTGTTATTCAAGAGAATGTATGAGGATAACGTAACAGGCAAACTCGCAGATGAACGGTTCTTCACTCTTTCGCAGGATTATGAGAAAGAGCAAAAAGAGTTGCGGGAAAAGACTGTTGCCTTGCAAGCAGAACTGAACGAACAGGAACAACAGGTGACGGACATTCAACGTTTTGTGACGAAGTGCAGGAAGTATGTTCGATTGAAAGAACTCACCCCAACAATCCTCAATGAACTGGTGGACAAGGTATTTGTCCATGCACCTGTTAAAAATGGCGGAAAACGAACGCAGGACATTGAGATCGCGTATAACTTTGTGGGGATTTTGCCGCCGACTACATTCACCCAAAACGAAGAAACGGCATAGCGGAAAACCGCTATACCGTTTCAAATACTCATACTGTCTTATGCAGCCGCCACTAAAGGGCCTGCTCTTTTTGTATTTGCCTGTTTTCAGGTTGTCGCTTGTACGGCGGGCGTATAAACGCGCGCGGCTGCTTCGGCGTCCATGTACAGGATACCGGCTTCGCTGTTGTTTGAAATCCGCAGCTTCTCGATCAGGCCGGAAGCATTCTCCTCTTCCTCTACCTGTTCGTTTACATACCACTGCAGGAAATGCTGCGTTTTGAAGTCGCGTTCGTCCATGGCGGCGCCCATCAGGTCGTTGATCATGCCCGTCACCTTTTGTTCATGTGCCAACGTTTTTTCAAAGATGTCCATCGGAGAAGTGAAATTCGTGTCCGGCGCTTCGATCGCCAGGAATTCCGCATTACCGCCTACGCGCAGGACATAGTCCATGATCATCTTGGCATGGTCGCGCTCTTCCTGTGCCTGGACGGTATACCAGTTGGCAAAGCCGTTCAAGTTCTTGGATGTAAACCAGGCAGCCATAGAAAGATAGAAATAAGCCGAAAAGAACTCGTTCTTCATTTGCTCATTGAGCATGGATTCCAATTTTTTACTGATCATTTCAGTACCCCCTATTGATTTGATATATTTATGATACCCTAAAGCGCAGTGCGTAAAAGAGTTTTGAAACCGATATCGTGATGAGGATCAACGCATCGTTACGTCCGCTTTTCATTTCTTAGCCTGGCTTCCTTTCTTGGTGATCAGGAAAAAGATCACCCATGCAATGAAGACGGCAAAAATAACGAAAATGCCCAAAGAATAAGGCTGTTCCGGTGAGGGCAGTTCGTAGCTGGTCGCCGCATTGAGGAGCTTGGAATTGATCAGGTAAGTAGCCCCCGCCTGTGCGGGAAAGACGATGGAACCGTCAGCCATGACGGTAACGCCCTCCTCGTCATAGGGCAAGATGTCATTGTTGACGTCATAATAATAAATATAAACGGTGCTGCCCGGCTCGTACGCGCTGCCTACATATACCTGCATATAAACGGAGGAAGGGATGGTTTGGTTGTCGCTTAAATCAACAAAGAAAGCGTCCTTGTCGGCCGTAGAAGCCCGCTTTTTGTTGGGCGGCGTTTTTTGGGATACATCCGCTTCAAGGCTTACGTTGCTGGGAGAGTTTAAGGTGGAGCCGTCAAAGATAAAGCCGTAAGGGTAAGCGCCGTCCACTGTGAACACGAGGTTACGGTCCTGCCCGATCAACGCATAGAGGATATTTTCCGGCACCATGGCGGGCCGGGTAAGGGCGACATGAATGTCTACGGGAACCGCGACCAGCAGCTTGGAAAGGACATCGTCCGCATCGAGGATCTGTTCCAGCAAAACGAACTGTGCGCCCTGCGCAGTATCCTCAAACATTTCTTCGGAAGAATTTTTGAAATAAT
This sequence comes from Christensenella timonensis, assembly GCF_900087015.1. NCBI lineage: Bacteria > Bacillati > Bacillota > Clostridia > Christensenellales > Christensenellaceae > Christensenella > Christensenella timonensis. The sequence continues at coordinate 245,082 of NZ_FLKP01000001.1, read as the reverse complement.
TGCCCACCGTTTCATACAGCGTATGGTATTCACGGATCAGGGGCGATGTAAAGCGATAGCCGAGGTCGCCGTTGTAAAGGTCATCCGTTGTGGCGACGGTGAACTGGTCGTCGTCTGAGATTTCCACGCCGTCCCTGGTAATGGATTTAACGCGCCCCGCATAACTGCCGTCCGCCGCCAGGTATTTTTCAGCAACGACATGGATCCCCGAAAACTGTACAAAATCCTCGAGGCCCAAAACCATGTGCGCATTCAAGATGCCCTTCAGTTCGGCCCCGGAAACGGTGGTGGTGACAACATAACTCCCGGAAGGCAAAGCATTGTTGAGCTCCGCAGCCGTGATATCACCGGAAGGGATGGAGGTGCGCACTGCCCTGCCTGCAAACAGCGCAATATCCGCGCCCGTTTCAAGAAGCATGGCGTCTCCTACCATGGTCGTGAAGTTGGTGGGGCCGGTATAGACAAATTCACTCTCCCCGTTGAGGAACACAGGGGTATAAGAAACCGGGCGCTGCAGGAAAGTTTGCTGTTCCTGCGCATAGGTGCTGATGACGGAACCGATCTTTTTGTCGGCAGTCACATTGGCCACGCTTTCCGCGTCCACAGTAAAGGTAAGGATACCCATGATATTGCCATTCTCGTCAAAATTCATTTCGACGACGCCAAACGCCTCAAGCGCGCTGCCCGCCTGTACGATAATAGGGGTCTGCCCCGCGATGTACCCAGGATAATCGGTATAGCCGTTGGGGTATAGGGCATGCGAATATCCGTCAATGACAAGGTCGATCCCCGTTACATGCGTAGCGATATCCACACTGGATGGGTCGGAATTCTGGCCCGTGCCGAGGTGGGTGAGCGCGATCACCGCGTTCACGCCTTCCTGCCGCATTTCATTGACGGCCTGCTGCGTCTTTTGGTATAGGAGCTCGCCGTTCAAAATATCCACGCCCTTTAAGTTGTCCGCATCCGCACCGTCCATCGCAGTCGGGGAAGAGATCCCCAGTACGCCGATGGCCACGCCGCCGGTTTTATAGATATGGTAGGAATCAAAAACAGGCAGCCCATCCTGCATGATATTGACGGACAGGGCATCCGCGCCCGAAGCCTCGGCCAGCTTTTCCAGCGTGGGCAGCCCATAGCTTAGGTCATGGTTGCCGGGTACGAAAGCATTGTAATCCAGCGATTTCATGATTTCAGCAATGCTTTGCCCCTTGCTCAATGTGGCAAAGGTATTGCCGTGGAACGCGTCTCCCGCATCGAAGAGGAGTTTACCGTCCGCCTCGTCTTGCTTGATATAGGTCGCAAGCCGCGCATATCCGACAGATTCGGGCGTTACATCGGCATTGCCTTGCACATCGTTCGTATGGTATATCTTGACGGTGGAAGCAGGCTCCGGAGGGGCGGGCGCCTGTATTTCACCTGCCGGCGCGGCAAACGCGCCTGCCGGAAAAATCGCTATCGATAACAGTACAGCCAGCAGCATGGCCGGCGCTTTTTTATTCCGCATAAAAGCCTCCATTGAGATTCCTTCACATTATAACAAATATCCGTATCGTGTGCAATTGGAACAGCGGGGATAGATTTCCTGGGAGGAGCGTGATAAAATAAAGAAAGGTCGCTTACAGGCATGCCCATAAAAAGGGTGCGGGGCGACGGGAAAAGGAGTATGGACTGTATGGATTTGGATGAAATGAGAGAGACGGCGCTCTCGTCGGAAACGATTTATGACGGAAGCATCATCAAGGTGGAAAAAGATACGGTACGCTTGCCGGATGGGAACACCTCCATCCGCGAAGTGGTGCGGCATCCCGGCGGGGTGAGCGTATGCGCGATCGATCACGACCTGAATGTATATTTTGTCCGCCAGTTCCGCTACCCGTTTGGGGAAGTCCTTCTGGAGCTGCCGGCCGGCAAAATCGATAAGGACGGTGAAAATCCTTATGACGCGGCAATGCGCGAACTAAAAGAGGAAACGGGACTGGTGGCAAGCGACTTGGTTTCCCTGGGGCAAATCTATTCCAGCGTCGGGTTCTGCGACGAAGTGATCCACATGTATATGGCAGTCAATATTGAGCAGCAGGAGCAATGCCTCGATGAGGGGGAATTCGTCAAAGTGGAAAAAATGCCGATCGCCACGGCCGTACAGATGGTGATACGCGGAGAGATCACGGATGCAAAGACCGTTGCCTCCCTTTTAAAGGCATATATTATTTTGGATCAGCTGCAGCAGCAGTATGAGGAGCAGGCGCAGGTATGATGAAGCAGAGCAGGGAAGAACTGGACAAAATGAGCCAGATTTTTAAGATGCTGAGCGACCAAAACAGGCTGCGGATCATTTTTGCCTTGCATGGTACGGAGGTGTGCGTAGCCTGTCTTTGTGAACAGCTCGATATGGAGCAGTCCGCAGTGTCCCACCAGTTGAAGAACCTGAAAGCGGCCCGCCTCGTGAAAAGCCGCAAAGAAGGCAAAAATGTGTTTTATAGTTTGGATGACGCACATGTGCTGCACATCATAGACCAGGTGCTGGAGCATATCCGGCACTAAAACCAGCAACATGAATCATTCGGGCAGCCTAAAAAGGCTGTCTTTTTTTACTTTTTTTCAAAAAACAGTTTACAGCGAGTGCGGATATGGTATAATACATATGAACAAATGAACATATATTCATATGATTGGAGGACAGAGGACATGAAACATGGGCATCATGGGCACGCAGAGCATATGGAATGTGCATGCGAAGCGGGTATGCAGCACGATTCCGCGCATGGGAAGCACGACCATGGGAACGGCTGCGCTTGCGGGCATGAGCATGCGCATAACCAGGAAGAATCTAAAACTTACCTGACAAGGATCATCATAGGGGCGGCGGTCTTTGCGCTGGGGATCATCCTGCAAAACACGGTAGACCTGCCCGAATGGATGCGTTTTGCGATCTTTTTTGCCGCATATCTGGTATTGGGCATGGGCGTATTGATCACCGCCGGGAAAAACATTGCCAAGGGGAAAATATTCGATGAGAATTTCCTGATGACAGTGGCAACGATCGGCGCGTTTCTATTGATGGATTACGCCGAGGGTACGGCGGTCATGCTTTTCTACCTGGTTGGTGAAACGCTTTCCGACCTTGCGGTCGAGCGGAGCAAAAAGTCCATCACTAAATTGATGGATATCCGGCCGGATTATGCGAACCTGAAGCAGGGGGAAACGGTAATGCGCGTAAGTCCGCAGGATGTGAAGATCGGCGATACGATCGTAGTAAAGCCGTTTGAAAAGATACCGCTGGACGGCGTGGTACTGGAAGGTACGTCCGCGCTTGACACAAGCGCGCTCACAGGCGAAAGCATGCCGCGCGAGGTTGCGGCTGGGGACAGCGCGCTTGCGGGCAGCGTCAACGGCGGCGGCCTCCTGTCATTGCGCGTGGAGAAAGAATTTGGCGAATCCACGGTCGCAAAGATACTCGACCTGGTGGAGAATGCGGGAAGCAAGAAGGCCCACACGGAAAAATTCATCACGAAGTTTGCGCGTTACTATACGCCCATCGTATGTGCAGGCGCGCTCGTTGTAGCGGTGATCCCGTCTTTGGCAACGGGGGACTGGGCAACATGGATATACCGTGCGCTGCTGTTTCTGGTGATCTCGTGCCCGTGCGCGCTGGTGGTCTCCGTACCGCTTACCTATTTCAGCGGCATCGGCGGGGCTTCCAAAAAAGGCATCCTGATCAAGGGAGCGAATTACCTGGAAGCGTTGACAGGAGTCAGGGAAGTGGTTTTCGATAAGACGGGAACGCTCACCAAGGGTGAGTTCGCTGTCAAAAAAGTGTTTGCGGCTGATGGCGTATCGGAAGAGGAAGTGCTGGAAAGCGCGGCGGGCGCAGAGCTGAATTCCTCACATCCGATTGCAAAATCAGTACTGGCAGCTTATGGAAAAGAGGCGCAGGAATTAAAGGATTACCGCGAGGAAGCAGGGTATGGCGTGCGTGCGGCCGACGAAAATGGACAAGAGATCCTCGCCGGCAATGCAAAACTGATGCGGCGCGCGGGTATCGGCTTTGCGGAGGTGAGCGAGCCGGGCACGGTGCTGTATGTGGCGCGGGGCAAAAAGTTTTTAGGCAGTATCCTGATCGCCGACCAGGTGAAGCAGGATGCACGGGCGACAGCCCAGGCACTGCACGGCATGGGGGTAGGCACGGCAATGCTGACGGGAGACGCAAAACGGATCGGCGAAGCGGTCGCAGCGGATATTGGAATCGACGAGGTCTATACGGAGCTGCTTCCACAGGATAAGGTGGAGGCGCTGGAAACAATCAGGCAGGCAAAGGGGAGCACCGCATTTGTGGGCGACGGCATCAATGATGCGCCCGTCCTTGCACGCTCGGACGTAGGGATCGCGATGGGCGGCGCGGGAAGTGACGCGGCAATCGAGGCGGCGGACGTAGTGCTGATGACGGACGAGCCGTCAAAAGTAGCGGATTCCATCCGCCTGTCGCGCAAGACACGGCGCATCGTATGGCAGAACATCATATTTGCGCTTGCCGTCAAGGCGGCGTTTATGGTGCTCGGCGTAACAGGCATTGCGGACATGTGGTGGGCGGTGTTCGCCGACGTAGGCGTGACGCTGATCGCGGTTTTAAATGCGCTGCGGGCAATGAAATAAAAGGCAAACAAAAAAGGAACCGCTAGAAGGCGGTTCCTTTTTGTTTGATCAGCGGAAATGCCGCGCGGCAATATAATAGACGACGCAGGTCGCGCCGCTGCAAATCAGCGCAGTCGCCACGATCTGCCGAAATTCAAATGAAGCAAAGGTGATGTTCTGCATATAGACGCGGGCCATCAGCGTACAAAAAAACGCGGTGACAATGATCTGGCCCATACAAAGGGCAATTTTTGCAAGATGGTATTGGGATTCGATATTGTCGGCGGTGATTTTGACGGGATAACGGAACAGCCGCGGAAACCGCGAGAGCAGGAACAGCCCTCCGCACATACCACTGCCCAGCAAAAAAAGCAGAAACAGAGTAAATTTCATACCAAACGCCGTGACCAGCCCGCCCGTCTCTGAAGGGACGGGCGGCGGCGAGGGCAGGATCGCTGCCGTCAGCGAGAAAAAAACGATCAGGCAAATGATACCCGCAAAGGTAAACCATTCGAGTATATACCGCCAGATACGCAGCGTTTGTATATTCCTGATCTTCATGCTATTCCCTTATTTCCGTAAATCGACAAACCCGGAAGCGTCGATACTTCCCTCCTCGAACGTCCCCATGTCTTCCAGAATACGCAGCGAAGCCTCCAGGATCATAAACATCAGGGGGCAGCCGCTTCCTTCGCCGAGCCGCATATTCAGCATGAGGGCGGGCGACAGGCCGAGCGCTTTTACGATCGGCAGATAGCCCTGCTCTTCGCTTTGGTGGGAAGCGAACATATAGCTTGCGCTCAACGCTGCGAGCCGCTGTGCGCACAGCGCCGCACAGGCGGAGATAAAACCGTCGATCACGACGGGGATCTTATAATGCGCACATGCAAGGTACGCGCCCGTCATGGCGGCGATATCGAGCCCGCCCACCTTGGAGAGTACGTCGACCACATCGTGCGGGTCGGGATTGTTGGTTTCGATCGCACGTTCGATTGCCGCGATTTTCCGTGCATAGTGTTCATCGGTGATGCCCGCGCCCTTGCCGGCGAGCTTATCCACCGGTTTTTTTAGCAGTACGGCCGCAACGGCGGCAGTGGTGGACGTATTACAGATGCCCATCTCCCCAAGGCCGATCACGTCGTAATCCGTATGTGCGTATACCGCGTCATATCCGGCTTTGATGGCTTTTTTGCACTGCGAGAACGTCATTGCGGGTTCCTGCGTTATGTTGTTCGTACCGTGCATCACAAGTGCGTCGATGAGGCCTTTGCGCCTTATCGGCTGCGCGATACCGACATTGTAGACAAATACTTCCGCGCCTGCGAGGGAAGCAAGTGCGTTGACGCCGGCTGTACCGTTCACGATGTTGACCGTCTGCATAGGGGTCACCTCCTGCGGGACAGGGGTGATGCCTTCCTCGTATATCCCGTTGTCCGCGGCGAATACAAGCACGCACCGCTTGGTAAGGGAGCCGCCCATATACCCACGGATCCCCGCCAGTTGTACGGCGTATTCCTCCAGCTTACCCAGGCTGCCCAAAGGTTTGGATAAAGAATCGATCCGCTCGCGGGCGGCGATCATCGCATCTTCGTTAAGCGGCAATACGTCAGAATAATCCATAGGCTAGAACTCCATTTTATCCTGCAGGAATTTGAGCACGCCCTCCATAGGAATGCGCTGCTGCTCCATCGTGTCGCGGTCGCGTACGGTGACGCAATTGTCATCTAAAGACTCGAAGTCCACAGTGACGCAATACGGCGTACCGATCTCATCTTCGCGGCGGTAACGCTTGCCGATGGAACCCGCAAGGTCGTAGTCCACGTTCAGGTGTTTGGAAAGGTCGGCAAACAGTTTGTCCGACGTTTCCGATAATTTTTTCTGCAGGGGCAGCACGGCTGCCTTAAAGGGCGCGAGCGCCGGGTGCAGGTGCATCACGATACGCGTATCGCCGTTTTCCAAAGTTTCCTCATCATATGCCTCGCACAGGAACGCAAGTGCAACGCGGTCCGCACCCAGCGACGGCTCGATACAGTACGGTACATATTTTTCATTGGTGACCGGATCGAGGTATTCGAGGCTTTCGCCCGAATGGTTCATGTGCGCTTTCAAGTCAAAATCCGTACGGTCGGCAATACCCCACAGCTCGCCCCAGCCGAAGGGGAAGCGGTATTCGATGTCCGTCGTGGCATTTGAATAGTGCGACAATTCTTCGGGGGCATGGTCGCGCAGCTTCAGGTTATCGTCGCTTATGCCCAAATTCAGCAGCCAATTATGGCAATAATCCTTCCAGTAATTGAACCATTGGAACTCTTCCTTCGGATCGCAGAAGAACTCCAATTCCATTTGTTCAAATTCGCGGATACGGAATATAAAATTCCCGGGCGTAATCTCATTGCGGAACGACTTGCCGACCTGCCCGATACCCATGGGCATTTTGCGGCGCGTCGTACGCAGTACGTTTTTAAAGTTGACGAAGATGCCCTGTGCGGTCTCGGGGCGCAGGTAGATCTGCGCGGCCGTATCCTCGTTTACGCCCTGGAATGTCTTGAACATCAGGTTGAACTGGCGGATGGGCGTAAAGTCTTTTTTGCCGCACGACGGGCACACAATGTGCTCTGCGATAAAGGCTTCCATCTCTTCCTTGTCCATCGCCTCCACGGGGCCGATGTTGAGGCCGTTTTCCGCGACATAATCCTCGATCAGTTTGTCGGCGCGAAAGCGTTCCTTACAGCTCTTGCAGTCCATCAGCGGATCGTTGAAGCCGCCGACGTGGCCGGATGCGACCCATGTTTCCGGGTTCATCAAAATCGCTGCGTCAAGGCCCACGTTATATGGACACTCCTGTACGAATTTCTGCCACCATGCGCGCTTGACGTTGTTCTTGAATTCAACGCCCAGCGGGCCGTAATCCCACGAGTTCGCCAGCCCGCCGTAAATTTCCGAGCCGGGGAATACGAAGCCGCGCCCTTTGGCGAGCGCTACGATCTTATCCATTGTTTTTTCCATTGTGATCCCTCCCAAATTTCGGTAAAAAAAAACTTTCGATCCCTCAAGTGCAGGGACGAAAGATACTTCCGCGGTTCCACCCTGGTTGGCTTATAAAAGCCCTCCTTCATTCAGCCTGCGTCCAAAAAACCGGGATGCCAACCCCGAAAAACGCAAAATATTCATTTCTGTAAGCATTATCATAGCAATTTTCAGGGAAAAGTTCAACTGTTTTTTTACCAGATATGCTATACTGTAAGAAACGGTACATCAAATATATACAGGAACCGAAGGGAGAAACGAATGCGGCTTTACGGAATCATTACGCTGGGGGCGACCGTCGTCATTATAATTGCCTGCGTAATCGCGTATTGTGTCATACAAAGAAAACGTCATTTTCTCTGTCCGCGCTGCGGCACGCGCTTTAAGGTATCGGGGCTGAAATCTTTTTTTGTCTCAAGACAGGGGACGGACAGGATGCTGACCTGTCCGCACTGCGGCATAAGCATATATATGGAAAATATTCACGATGAAGATTACCGCAAGGAGCTGGAAAACGAAAAGCGGACACAGCAAACGGGAGAAGGCGGGCAAACAGGGGATCGGGAACAGGAAGAAGAATAGTATGCGAAAAAGCCGCTGCATGTACAGCGGCTTTTTTTATGGGAAAAGCACACGAAAAATGATTGATATTGCCGATTCTTCCTCTCTGTGCTATGATAAATCGTTCCGACTGAACAAAAACTTTCCAGCTTTTTTCAAAGCATGAAAAATCAGTATTATTTTAACAATTTATACCATTTCATTTTAAGTCGTTTAGCAGGAGGAAATAAGCAAGATGGAACAGGTCATTTGGGGTTATGTACGTGTATCGACAAGGGATCAGAACGAAGACAGGCAGATGATCGCGATGAGCGAATTCGACGTGCCGAAGGATCATATTTATATGGATAAGATGAGCGGCAAAGATTTTAAGCGGCCGGCCTACCGCAAGCTGCTGAAGCGGATGAAGGAAGGGCATTTGCTCGTCATCAAAAGCATAGACCGCCTGGGGCGCAACTATGACGAGATATTGGAGCAGTGGCGCGTCATTACCAAGGAAAAAAAGGTGGAAGTCGTGGTGCTGGATATGCCGCTGCTCGATACCCGGCAGGGCAGGGACCTGACGGGTACGCTGATCGCGGATATTGTGCTCCAGCTGCTGTCTTATGTCGCACAGACGGAGCGCGAGAACATCAGGCAGCGGCAGGCGGAAGGCATCGCCGCCGCAAAATTGCGCGGGGTAAAATTCGGACGCCCGCCCAAGCCCGTGCCGCCGGCCTTTTACGAACTGCGCAGGCAATGGCTCGACCGGGAGATCTCGTCCAGGAAAGCGGCGTCGTCGATCGGTGTCGCACAGGATACCTTCCTGCGCTGGGTGCGTATCAAGCCGGAAGCTGAAGGGACAGGCGGACTGGCGGCGGGCGAATGCTAATTGAGCACGATCACGGAAACATTGAGCACCGTCGCGATACACAGCCATACCAGGTAAGGGATCAGCAAATACATACTGATCCGGCAGGAAAAGCGGACGTTGCGCATCAGGATAATGAGATTCACAATGAGGGCGGCCATGACAAACAGTGCGGGCAACGGTTCCTGCATGATAAAAAATACGGGTGACCACAACGCGTTGAGCACGATATTGACCACATAACCTGCAATGACGCTGGCGGAGGGCCTGCGCTGCGTGACGGCGAAGGCAAAGGAAACCGCGAGCAGGATATAGAGCACTGTCCATACAATGCCGAAAACAGGAGGCGGGGGCTGCAGCGGGGAGAGGGCCAGCGACTGATACCACGGGGTATCCGTCTGGGTCGAGAGCCCGGCGATCACTGCACCGGCAGCGGTTAAAAGCACGGCAAAAAACGCTTTGAGACGGTTGGCGTTTTTTTCGCGTTTTCGTTCTTCCATTTGGTAAGTCATGATAAACATTAGTATTATCCACCCTTTTCAAAAAAAATTAGTTGAGCGCGATGATTGCTGCGTTCAGGTAAGTTGCAAAAGCGATCCATACGAGATACGGGATGATCATGTAAGACGCCTCACGACTGATTTTCCGTACGTTCCGCAGAAGGATCGCGGCATTCACAAGGGTCGCGGCGGCGACCAGCAGCCCGGCAAGCGGGCTTTGCAAAAGGAAAAATGCCGGAGACCACATGGCGCCTAAAAAGATATTCAGGATATAGCCGATATGGACGCCCTTCGTCATTTTGGGATTTAAGATAGCCAGAACAAAGGAGGAACCCATGAGGACATAAAGCGCCGTCCAGACAATGCCGAAAACGACGTAAGGCGGATGGACGGGAGACAAAACAAGGCCTTGGAACCACGCCGAATCGGTCTTTAATGACATCAGCGCGAGGCCGGAGCCTTCGCCTGTGGCAAAAATAGCGACGATGACTTGCCATATTTTTTTCTTGTCCATTGCTTCCCCTGTGATCGGATTGTGCAGCACCTGTATCCCTCCTTTTTATAATTTTGCGAATTCCTTGCCAAAAGACGCGGAATACTGATATAATAACTTCATGATGAAAAGCGGATTCCGACGGCATTTTGATACACCAAAAGCCGTACGGGCAAACACCGCGCTTCATTAAATTTTTACTGAGTAGGGTATTCGCGCAAGCGAAACGCAAGCGGAGGTAGTTATGAAAACAAAGACACGGACATTGACTTTGATGGCGATCCTGATAGCCATCATGCTGCTGATGGGATTTGTGCCCAACCTTGGCTTCATCATGATCGGCCCGGTTTCCATCACCTTGATGTGTATCCCGGTGATCGTGGCGACGATGGTGCTCGGGCTTAGGACAGGGCTTGGTATGGGCGCGCTGTTCGCACTCATCAGCGTTGTAAAGATGTTTACCATGCCGGACGCGTTTTCCGCGCTGGTCGTGGATGATTTTGGAAAATACGGTTTTTTATATATCATCAGCCTGGTTGTGCCCCGCCTTCTGATCCCGCTCGTGACATGGGGCGTGGGCAGGGCGATACGCACGAAAAAAGAATATGTGAATTTAGGGGCCGCGTCACTTTTGGGGTCGCTTACCAATACGGCGGGGTACCTGCTTTTGGTAGGGCTCGCACTTACGCCGCTTGTCTGCTCTCTTTATGGGGTAGACCCCGCCGGCGCAGTCATCGTGATCTGGACGATCGTCCTCACAAACGGCCTTCCGGAAGCGATCGCGGCAACGCTGATCTGTCCGCCCATTATACGGGCGCTCAAAAAGGTCGTGCCGCGGATCGGCGCAGCAAAACCAAAGGAGATAACCGGATAAATGATCTTTGTACTGGATGTAGGCAATACGAATATAAAATGCGGCATGTTTGAGGATGGGGTGCTCATCCATTCGTTCCGCATGGCGACGGATATCGAGGCGACATCCGACCAGTTTGGGATACGCATGATCGATTTTTTCCGTTACCTGGGGCATGTGCCGCGGGACATTGACGGCGTGATCATTTCCTCCGTCATCCCGTCCATCAACTATACGCTCGACCATATGGTGCGCGAGTATTTTAAGAAAAAGCCAATGTTTGTGGGGCCGGGCATCAAAACGGGTATCAATATCAAATACGATAACCCCAAGGAACTGGGGACGGACAGGATCGTAAACGCGGTCGCTGCGTACGAGCTTTTCGGCGGCCCGGTGATCACCATCGATTTTGGCACAGCGACCAGTTTTGGCGCGATCTCAAAGAACGGGGATTTCCTCGGCGGGGCGATCTGTCCCGGCATCAAGATCACGTCGGAAGCGCTCACCGTCAATACGGCAAGGCTGCCGCGTATCGAGTTGATGCGTCCGGAAAAGACCATCAACAAGTCCACTGTCACCGCCATGCAGGCGGGAATCATTTATGGATATGTGGGACAGGTACAATATATTGTAGGAAAGATGAAATCCGAGATGGGCGGCGCGAAGGTCGTGGCGACGGGAGGCTTTTCAGAGCTGATCGCGCAGGAAACGGATTGTATCGACGAAATCATACCAACGCTAACGCTGATTGGTCTGAATAAGATTTATATGAAGAATTGCTGAAGGAGTAAAGGCGATGAAAGAGGTAAAGGTTGCGATCCTCGGAATGGGGACGGTCGGCGGCGGGATCTACCAGCTGATCGAAAAAGAGCAAAAGAATATTGAGCATAAAGAAGGGATCCGTTTAGAGGTCAAAAAGACACTTGCCTTAAATTATGCGGTGGATGTGCCGGAGGAAAAAAAGGCTAAGGATATCGGGGAGATCATAAACGATCCGGAGATCACGGTGGTCGCGGAGGTCATGGGCGGGCAGCACCCGGCCAAGGAATTTATCATTGCGGCTCTTGAAAGCGGCAAGACGGTCGTTTCGGCGAACAAGGACATGATCTCGCAAAACTGGCCGGATTTGGAAGCGGCGGCCAAAAGGGGAAAGGCCGGTTTTTATTTTGAGGCGGCGGTCGGCGGGGGCATCCCCATCCTGCGTGCGTTGCAGGATTCGATGCAGGCAAACAGCATAGACCGGATCTACGGCATCGTCAACGGTACGACGAATTACATCCTGACAAAAATGGACGACGAGGGACGTGATTTTGAAGACGTCTTAAAGGAGGCGCAGGCGCTTGGCTATGCGGAGGCAAACCCCACGAGCGACGTGGAGGGGTATGACGCACGCTACAAGCTTTCTATCCTGGCGTCGATGGCGTTCCATGCGCGCGTGCCTGTGGACAGAATCTATTGCGAAGGAATCACGAAGATCACGAAGCTCGACATCGAGATCGGACGGGAGCTTGGATATGTCGTCAAGCTGCTGGCGATCGGCAAAAAGGCGGCGGACGGCACGATCGAAGTGCGCGTACACCCGACGATGATCTTAAAGGATCATGCGCTCGCCAATATCAAAGGGTCTTTCAACGCGATCTTTATCAACGGGAGCGCCGTGGGGGAGATGATGTGGTATGGCAAGGGCGCGGGAGACTTTCCGACGGCCAGCGCGCTCGTATCGGATATGGTCTATGCCGTACATCACGAGCCCAAATATGCGACGTTTGAAAATACGTACGAAGCGGATCAGGTGCAGTTCAACGACGACTGGATCACGGAGTACTTTATCCGTACGACGGTACAGGATAAGCCGGGCGTGCTTGCAAAAATCGCGGGAATATTGGGAAAACACGATGTGAGCATCGAAAGCGTGATCCAAAAGGGCGCGAAAAAGGGAGAGACAGACGCGCCGCTCATTTTGGTGACGCATAAGGCGCACGAGAAAGACCTGAACAAAGCGATCGAGGAGATCAAACAACTGGATGCCGTGGTAGATGTGCCAAGCTGTATCCGGGTGGAAAAATAATCGAAAACAAACGGAGGTAAAGAAAATGGTACGCAAAGAATTGATTAAAAAGGATTTGGTGAAGTGCTGTGACGGCAATGGCGTCGCGCATGTCTCTTACTGGCTCTCCGATGAAGAAAACAGTCCCAACATGAACATGGTGGCGACGCTCACGATCGCGCCGGGCGATTCGGTGGGCGACCATACGCACACCGGGGAAGCGGAGCTTTATTATATCCAGAAGGGTGAAGGCGAGTACCACGACAACGGCAAGAGCTATACCGTGGTGCCGGGCGACGTAGTGATCTGTTATGATGGGGATTCCCACGGGATCATCAGCACAGGAAACGAAGACCTCGTGTTCCATGCGGTCATCGTTGCAAGCTAAAGGAGAACATTTATGACGTGGTTATGGATATTGATTGCAGTTGTTGTGGCGATTGTCGTGATCATCGTGATCTGGTACATCGTCGCCTACAACAATTTCATCAAAATGAAAAACAGCATCGAGGAGGCGTTCGCCACCATCGATGTATACCTGAAAAAGAGGTTTGACCTGATTCCCAACCTGGTGGAAACGGTCAAAGGGTACGCGGCGCATGAAAAGGGTACGCTGGAGCAGGTAACGGCGGCGCGCACAAACGTTGCAAATTCCACCACGACCGAAGAAAGGCTGCAAAACGAGAATATCCTCACGGGTACGCTGCGGAGCCTGTTTGCGGTTGCGGAAGCCTATCCGGACCTGAAGGCGAATACGAATTTCCTTGATTTGCAGAACCAGCTTAATATGGTGGAAACGGATATCGCGAACGCGCGGAAATACTACAATGCCAATGTGAGGATGTTTAACACCAAGCTGGAAACATTCCCCACCAACCTGATCGCGCGCAAATTTAAGTTCACCAAACAGCCGATGTTTGAAGTGGAAAACCAGCAAGAACGTGAAAATGTGAAAGTACAGTTCTAGACGGCAGAGGAAACGGGGACAAAACAACCGTCCCCGTTTTCCTTTGCAGGAAAGATGGAGAGAAATATGATAAAGAAGTGGATTGTCCTGTTCGCGGTCGTGCTGGCGATGCTGTTTCCGTCGTTTGCATCCGCTGCGGATACGAAATTCGAAATACTGGATTACAACAGGGAGATCACCGTCCATGAAAATAACACCTATGAGATCCGGGACACGATCCGGGCAAATTTTATTGCGCCCGGGCAGCACGGACTTAGGGTAGATATCCCGACCCGCTCGGAAGTGGTGCGCGTTTCAAACGGACAAAAGTATACCAATACCTATAACCTGAAGATCACGGATATCTATGCGGACGGGCAGATCGACACGGAAAAAGACGGCGATATGCTTTCGCTCTATCTCGGCGATCCGGATGTAACGGTGTCGGGGGAACAGACCTATAAATATGGGTATACGATGGATGCGGGGGACGACGGGACGAGCGCTTTTGACGAGTTTTACCTGAACCTGATCGATTCGCAGTGGGCGGCGCCCATCGACCATTTTTCATTTACGATCCATATGCCGAAGGAATTTGACGCCTCAAAGGTAGGCTTTACGACTGGCCAGAAGGGCAATGCCGGGTATAACCAGGACGCGGTGAGCTATCAGGTGGACGGGACGACGATCACCGGGGAGATCACCCAGACGGTAGCGCCGTACGAGAGCTTCACGATCCGTGTGGAACTGCCGCAGGGTTATTATGTAGGCGTACGGACAGCCGCGGACGGCATCATGCCGTGTATCTACATCGCCCTTGCGGTCTTTGCCGCCGTGTTGGTTTTGGCCCTGACTTCCGGAAAACGGAAGAAAGAAATCAGGACAGTCGAATTCAATCCGCCGGAAGGAATGAATTCTGCGGACGTGGGCTTCATTATCGATGGAAGCGTTGAAGACAAGGACGCGGTGTCCCTGCTGATCTACTGGGCGGACCAGGGCAATATTTCGATCATACAGGAAGACGAAAAGAAGCTGGCGTTCGAGAAATTGGCAGAATTGCCCGCCACGGCCAACGATTATGAGCATATCCTGTTTGACAAGATGTTTGCCGCGGGCAACCGGATCAGCATCACAGATATGCAGTATAAATTCTCATCCACGATCAGCGCGGTGAAATCCCGCATCAAGGATAAATACGAAATCCCGGAGAACCGGGTATTTACCAAACGCTCGCAGGGCGTCGCAAAGCTGGTGGCAGCGCTGGCAGCAGTACCGGTGGCGCTGATGGTCGGCACCGCGATCTATGCAAACAGCTTTGAAACCTTTCCAGCTGTGTTTGCCGGCGTGATCGCCTGGCTGTTCGGCTGGGTCATCACCTCCGCACTGTGCAGCAACGTATATAAGATGAAGTCGGAGAAGCTGCTGACAAAGACAGGGGCGATGATCGGCTGGTCGATCGGGTTTGCGATTTACCTTGCCATAGCCTGGCTGTTCAGCTGGGAGGCTTTTGGCCTTTGGTTCCTGATCCCGGCGGCCTGTACGCTTATAAGCGCGATCCTTGCCCCGACGCTTCGGCGGCGGACAGACCGGGGGGCGCAGTGGGCGGGCCGTATTCTGGGACTCAAGCACTTTATCGAGACGGTGGAGGCAGACAAGCTGAAAATGCTGGTGGAAAGCGACCCGCAGTATTTTTACCATATCCTGCCGTACGCATATGTTTTAGGCGTAACGGACAAATGGGCAAAACAGTTTGAGAGCATCGCGATCGAACCGCCAAGCTGGTATTATGGCTATAACGGTTCCGTCTTTACAACGATCTGGTTTGCCAGCATGCTGAACAATTCGCTTTATTATACGCAGCAGAGGATGGTCATGACCCAAAATTCCGGCAGTGGTTTCGGCGGCGGAATTGGCGGTGGCGGCGGCTTCGGCGGCGGCGGATTTTCCGGCGGCGGGATCGGCGGCGGTGGCGGCGGTTCCTGGTAAAAAAGATTAAAAAAGAACCCATTGATTAAACAATGGGTTTTTTTGTGGACAAAAACCATTAAATCTAGTAGGCTAGAAGTGCATTCGCAGTATCAAGATCCGTAATCAATACATTGACCCATTGCCCGATCAGGGCGGCATGTATGATGGGAACCTTTTGTTCCCCCATGGCAAAGCCGATCATTTCACGCGCGTTTTTCCGCGTCTTGCGGATATCGCCGGCGATCAGCTTTTCATGCGTGATATGCTGGACAAGCTCCCCGTCCGTATTGAGGAAATGCAGGGCAAGGTCTCCTACGACGCCCATATCTTCCAATTCGCGCAGTTCGTTTTTGGTGATATACTCGCCGTCACGCAACACCTTGGAATGTTTTAAGGAACCCATGGCAACGATCGCAATATCGACATTTTCCGTTCTGGCGATGATGTCGCGCGTAGACGGGTCGTTCATGATGAGCTCGCGTTCCCGTTTACCTACGACAAGCGCCGGCGTATGGAGCAGGCGGTATTGACCGCTTAAAGCGGTGGCAAGGTTGGCGGCCAAGCGGTTGCTTAAGATATCTGCGTCTGTGCCGATCCCGCCTACAAGGGGGATCACGGTGACGTCAGGAAAGTTGACGGGGAAATTCTGGCTGAACATGGCGGCCAGCGTCGAACCCCAGGCAATGCCGATATAATCGTTGGGCCGCAGTACGGAAATCAGATAATGCGCCGCAGCACGCGCGCACTGTGTAAGCGTCTGCGAGCGGTCGGCGCTGCGGATCACCTTGGCGTTTTTCAAATGGAATTTATCGATCAGCTTTTGTTCGACCTCGGCAATACCGGCCGAGGAGGTCGCGACGTCGATCTTGACGATGCCGGATTCCTCCGCACGCTTCAAAAGCTTGGAGACCCACGGGCGGGAAACGCCCAACCGTGCGGCAACGTCTTTCTGATGCAGGTGATAGACATAATACAGTTCGGCAGCCAACGTCACCTTTTCCATGATATCCGCGCCTGAAAATTCAATTTTGTTGGAAGACGTCACGTCGCTCATAACTTACCTCGATTTTTAAAAATTGCATTTGTAAAATTTTTTTCATTATAACATATTTTCACAAATGCCACAAATGCTATTCTCTGCCGTACCATGCGGAAAAGCAAGGATATAGCGTAGCAAAAATAATTACTTATGTGCTATATAATAACATAAGTAACAAATGAAGAAAAGCACTATTTTGAAACTATTACAGTAATAGAGAGCAATATTAAGAAAAAGAGATATAAAAGATGATATTTTGTTATAAAGTCAAATTTTAATATATTAAAATCGAATTTAGGTATTGTATTCCTTTTGAAAAAATATATACTAAAGATAAGCAATTAAGTAACCAAAGGGCACATATGTAACAAGTCTTACAAACAGCGATAACGTGCGGCGTGCTGCCGCACAGTTTTGAAAAATCAAGATTGGCAAGCGCATGATTCAACAATAATGGAACATTTAGCAAAGGTCTTGGTTTGTATCGAGGGGAAAAAGTGATTGACAACAAAAAGGTAACGATCGTATCGGTATATTCTTTGATGTTTGCCTGCGCGGCTGTGCTTGTTATCATTAGCCCAATGCTAGACGAGATCGGAAAGGAATTCTCGCTTACAACCATACAAATGGGAATGCTGATGGCGTTTCAGTTCATCGGCTTCACGATTTTCACGATCATGGGAGGAATCATTGCCGACAAGGTGAGCAAAAAAGCGGTGCTTAGCGTCGCGGTATGCGCAAATTGCGTTTTGCTTTTCCTGTTCGCCGCAGTGCAAAGCTTTGAAGGCGTACTGGCGCTCCTGTTCTTTATTGGCGGGGGCACGGGCATCATGGAAAGCATGTCGACCTCTATGGCGGCAGATCTGAATCCGGCAAAGAGGACGTTCCACATCAATTTTATCCAGGTTATTTTCGGGGTGGGGGCCCTGGCGATGCCGCTGATTACAGGATATGCGCTTTCAAACGGCGTTTCGTGGAGAAGCATCTATATTGGAACAGGCGCCCTTTACGCGGCGGTCGCAATACTTTTTTTACTGGTAAAAATGCCGCAGGCGGAAAAAAGCGACTCGATTTCCCTGAAGAGCGTCAAAAGCCTGCTTAAAAACAAATACTTCCTGATGACGTGTATCTGCCTGTTCTGTTATACGGGCGCGGAAGTAGGCGTATGGGGATGGATGTCGACCTTCACCAAGGAGACTATGCATTTTGATGTTTTACAGTCCAACCTGACGGTGGGGCTTTTCTGGGGGATGATGATCCTCTCGCGTACGGTATTATCCTTTGCAGCCTCCAAATGGAGCGCGCGCAAGATCGCGATCGTACTGGCGGCCCTTTCCATCCCGGCGACTCTTATGGTAGCTATGGCGACAAGCGAACCGATGGTATGGATATCGATCATCCTGATCGGAATCTTCTATTCGGCGCAGTACCCCATGATCCTGGCACACGGGACGGAGGACATAAAGGACTCCACAGGAACGGTATTTGCGATCGCCTTTGCATCAGGCGGCGTGGGAATGTCCGTTGCTCCCTACCTGATGGGGGTGATCGGGGAAGCGGCAGGCTCACGACTTTCACTGCTTTTGCCGGCTGTACTACTGGGAAGCATTGTTTTGATACAAGCGGTATTTTACAGGCCGCGCAAGAAGGAAAGCGGAAAAGAACCAGGGAAAATTGCAAATACGACCTGATATGGACGAAAAAATATTGCGGAGGACAGGCCATTGTATCAAAGCGAAGAAATCAAAGGAACAGTATTCGACCTGCAGCGGTATTCGATTCACGATGGGAGCGGGATACGCACAATCGTTTTTTTGAAGGGATGCCCGCTGCGGTGCCGGTGGTGCGCCAATCCGGAATCCCAGAAAAAAGAACGGGAAATGATGATATCCCATAAAAAATGTATCGCCTGCGGAACCTGCCAGGCGGTATGTGATAAGGACGCGATCAGCGTAGGAGCGGACGGCATTGCGTACCGCAAGGAAAAATGCGATTACTGCGGCGCGTGCATCGCAAACTGCAGGGCGCAGGGGTTAAAGATCGCGGGACGCGAAATGAGCGTGCAGGAGATCATTGATGAAATTACAAAAGATGAAATTTTCTATATTACTTCAGGAGGAGGGCTAACAGTCAGCGGTGGGGAACCGCTTAGTCAACATGAATTTTTGCTCAAGCTCTTAAAATCTGCACAGGAAAGGGGGATTCATACAGCGATAGAGACCTGCGGCGTCTGTGCGCCGGAGGTATTTCGGGAAGTGTTGAAGTATGTAGACTTGCTTCTGATGGATCTGAAACACACGGACAATGAAAAGCACAAGGAATGGACGGGAGGATCCAACGAGGCGATTTTAAAAAACTGGGAATGGGCGGCGAAGAACAAAAAGCATATTATTTGCAGGATACCTGTGATTCCCGGTTTTAATGACACAGAAAAAGAGATCAAAGACATTGCAAAATTTATCTCCGGCATCGGGATACGGGAAATGCACTTGCTGCCATACCATAACTTAGGAGAGAGCAAATATATTGCGCTTGGGATGGAATACAGCATGCATGACGTAAAAAAACCGGAAGATGACGCAATGCAAGCGCTCAGGGCGGCTGCCATGCAATATGTGGAAAGCGTTCAGATCGGCGGATAGGCCCGGGGCGGACCAGAAAAGTGAAGAATTGTTTGATCGTTAGTCTCAGACAAATAATTGTTTGACAGGAAGGTTGGATTTATGAATACAAGTAAAGTGGAGAGAGTGCCGCTGGCGGATAAAACATCCAAATCAAGTGTGCTCAAGGGAAATACATTTTTCCTGGTTCTCGCCGTGATCGCCATCTTGATCATCGGCGCGATTGTGACAGACAGCTTTGTGGATGCGTTTAACTTATCCAGGTTGATGCGGCAGATGGGCATCATGGGGTTGATGGCAGTCGGCATGACATACGTCATCATCGGCGGCAACGGAGGGATCGACTTATCGATCGGTTCCACCTTCGGGATCGCGGCAATGATATCCATCAGTATGCAATATACGGAAGTACAGAATACGGGCGGAGCACCGTACCCGGGCGTAGAAGCACCGGTAATCCTGATCTTGCTGGCATGCGCGGCAGCCGGCGTGATCATGGGGCTGATCAACGGGCTTGGCGTGGCACAGTTAAAGCTGTCGCCGTTCATCATGACGCTCGCAATGCTCAATATCGGGCGCGGGATCGTGCTCGTTTACAGCAACGGGTTCCAGTTCGTAGGGGTTCGCGAGGATTTCAAAAATGTAGCGAGCGGATTTATCGGCGACATACTGCCCTATACCATCATTATTTTTGCAGCCGTGGTTGTGGTATCCTACTTCGTACTGCACAGGAGCGCCTATGGACGTAAGCTGTTCGCGGTGGGCGCAAACATCAATGCCGCGTCTATATCAGGCGTCAAAACAAAGAAAATACAGATTTCCACATATATCATCTCCGGCGTTTGCGCAGCGGTGGCAGGGATGCTGTTCACATCTTTCACGATGTCTGCAGACCCATATGCAGGCAACGGGTATGAGCTCGACGCAATCAGCGCGGTGCTGATCGGCGGTACGCCGATGGCAGGCGGACAGGGAACGGTCATTGGGACAGTCATGGGGCTGTTGTTCATTACATTGATCAAAAACCTGTTGACACAGCTGAATATCAACTCTTATATCCAGCAGGTCATTACCGCACTGCTCATCATGGTAGTCGTATTGATCCAGCAGCGTCAGCTGGCGAATATGGAAAAGAGGGTGTGAGCATGGAAAACAACATTGTATTGGAAGTCAAAAACATTACAAAAGAATTTCCCGGCGTAAAAGCCCTTGACGACGTAAGTATGTCGCTGAAAAAAGGAGAGGTACACGCGCTTCTCGGCATGAACGGGTCGGGCAAAAGCACACTCCTGAAAATCATTACGGGCGTATACAAGGCGGATGCGGGCCAGGTGTTCGTCGACGGCCAGGAAATGCACTTTGATACGGTTTTAGAGAGCAGGCACGCGGGCATCAGCATGGTGTTCCAAGAGCTTTCGCTGGTTCCGGGACTGACGGTGGCAGAAAATATCTTCATGGGGCATATGCCGCTGAAGAACAAGCTGATCAGCTACAAGGAAGCCAAAAGGCTGGCAAAGGAATTATTGGACAGTCTCAATCTGGATATCGACCCGACGGAAACGGTGGAAAACCTGACGGTAGCAGAAAAGCAGATGGTCGAGATCGCAAAGGCGCTTTCCATCGATACGAAGGTATTGCTTTTAGATGAGCCGTCCGCGGTTTTGACGCAGACGGAAATCAAGAGCTTGTTCGAGATCATCCGTTCCATCAAGGCAAGCGGAATCACCGTCGTCTATATTTCCCACAGGTTGGAGGAAGTATTCGAGATCGCGGACACAGTCACGGTCTTAAAGGACGGCGTACACATCGCGACACGGACGATGGAAGGTCTCGATTCGGCAGAGCTGATCCGTATGATGATCGGGCGCAGCATGGATAACATGTTCCCAGAGCTGCAGTACAAAAAGACGGACGAGATCGTCATGAAGGTCGACAAGCTGAACAACTACAGGTTAAAGGATATCTCCTTTAAGCTCCGCAAGGGCGAGATGCTGGGCATCTACGGCGTAGTGGGCAGCGGACAGCGGGAATTCGCGGAAGCGCTTTTCGGCGTGGACACCAAGGATATGCAAATCGAAGGTTATGAGATCAATGGGAAGCCGGTCAAGATCAATACCCCGGTGGACGCAGTCAACCACGGGCTTGCATATATCCCGGAAGAAAGAAAGCACGACGGACTGATGCTGCGCTTAAGCGTAAAAGAAAATGTTTCCATTCCGTTTATCGACAGGCTTTCAAGTCCGATCAAATTGGTCGACGGGAAAAAGGAAAAGAAGACGGTCAAGGCACTGATCGATAAACTGAGTATCAAGACGCCGTCGCAGAACGTCCTCGTCAACAACTTATCGGGCGGTAACCAGCAGAAAGTCGTTATTGCAAAATGGCTGGGACGCGAATCCAATATCTTCATCTGTTTTGAACCGACACGCGGCATCGACGTAGAAGCAAAGATGCAGGTGTATGAGGCGCTGGAAGAACTCCGCAGGGGCGGGGATTCGATCATCATCGTATCTTCCGAGCTGACAGAAGTGCTCGGAATGAGCGACAGGCTTTACATCATGCGCAAGGGACGTTTCTTAGCGGAAATCAACCGCGATGAATTTGATGAAGAACGTATCCTTGCGAACGCTGCAGGAGTGGAGGTTTAACATGAAGAGCTTAGTGAAAAACTATCCCGGCATGATCGTGTTCATCTTCGTGTTCGTGCTTGGAATATTCGTTTCCCCATCGTTCTTTACGCTGAACAACGTTGCGGACATCCTGCAACAGACAGCACAGAACGGATTGCTTGCCGCAGGTATGACGCTGGTCATCATCGGCGGCGGCGGCGGCGTAGACCTTTCGGTCGGTTCCAACGTCGCACTCGGCTGCATGGTAGCGGCCATGACGCAGGCATATGCAGGCTTCCCGACCATGGGTTCCGTATTGCTCGCAGTGGCAGTATGCGCCGCCCTTGGCGCAGGCAACGGCCTGCTCGTTACCAAAGGGCATTTACAGCCCTTCGTTGCAACGCTGGTAACGATGATGGGCGGCCGCGCAGCGGCACTTCTCATCAACAGCGGACGTCCCGTCAGTTCGGGCATCCCGGAATCGTTCAGCGTGATCAGCAATACGAAGATCGGGCCGTTCTTCCTGCCCATGTTCATATGGATCATCGCGATCATCCTCATCCATATCCTGCTGACGCGGACAAAATATGGACGCGACCTGATCGCGGCGGGCGGAAATGAAGAAGCGGCCAAATATACAGGGATCAACGTAAAGAAAGTACGTTTCATAGCATATACGATCACCGGTGCACTTGCAGGCATCTGCGGCGCGCTGCTGTGCAGCAAGCTGAAGATCGGCGAACCGAGATCGGGCGAAGGATATGAAATGCTGGCAATCGCGGCAGTCGTTATGGGCGGTACGTCCATGGACGGCGGACGCGGGAGCGCACTGGGAACAATGTTCGGCGTATTGGCGCTCGGCGTCATCAGCAACCTGCTCAATGTTGCGAACGTCAACATGTACCTGCAAAAGGTCGTGGAAGGACTGATCGTGTTCGTATCGGTACTGGTACCGGTGATCACGCAGTACGTCAACGAAAAGGCGGCGAGAAAGCACGCCATGGAAAGACTTTAAAAATTAGGTTTTCTACAGGCGAAAGCCTGAATAAAGAAGAAAAAACAGGAGGGAAAACAATGAAAAAAGGGATTATGATCTTGGTAGCTGTATTGCTCGTCGCTGCTATGGCAGTGGGTTGCAGCGCGCCGGCGGAGCCGGCCGCTTCTGAATCAGCATCAGCTGCTGCTACGCAGGAAGCTTCACAGGCTCCCGCGGAAACACAGGAGGCTTCGCAGGCTCCGTCTGAGTCGGCATCGGCTGCGGCTGCTTCCGGCGACGTTTCAAGCGAATGGTCGGGACTGCCGGCTGACACGACACCCATCGATTTTGGCCTGAATGCAGACGAAGTCAAGGCTGGCAACTACACGATCGGTTTCGCACAGTGCGTCATGGACCATCCGTACAGACTGGACATGGTTGACAGGGCACAGAAATGGTGCGACGAAAACGGCGTTAAGATGGTTATGATGGACGGGGAAGGCGAGCCTTCCAAAGAAGTGTCCAACATCGAAAGCCTGATCGCGCAGAAGGTCGATGCGATCGTCATCAGCTCCCACGGTGGCATCGCGATCTCGCCCGCTCTGCAGCAGGCTGCTGACGCTGGTATCCCGGTAGTCCTGATCGATGGCGGCAAGCCGTTCGACGATTGGACCTATCTCACATGGATGTCCACAGACGACTGGCAGTTAGGGACAATGGCTGCTGAAAAGATCGTAGAAGATATTGGCGGCGAAGGCAAAATCATCCAGCTTGAAGGTACGTCCGGTTCTTCCTGCACGACAGGCAGAAAAGGCGGCGCTGAAGAAGTATTTGCAGCAAACCCGGGCATCGAGATCGTTGCTGACCAGGATTGTAACTGGCTGAGGAACAACGCGATCGATACAGTAACGAACGCACTGCAGGCAAATCCTGACGTAAAAGCGGTTTATGCGCACAACGACGAGATGGCACTGGGCGCGATCGAAGCGATCGAAAAAGCAGGTAAAGTACCTGGCGAAGACATCCTCGTATACTCCGCAGGCGACTACCAGCAGACAGCGTTTGACGCGATCAAAGCTGGTAAAATGGAGCTGACACAGATCTACATGAACAACGGCGACTATGCTTGCCAGGCAGCAATCGCAAGCCTGATGGGCAAGGATATCCCGCAGAAGATCAACCTCGGCACGGAACAGGCGACAGCGGAGAACGTTGACACACGTACGGCAATGTATTAAGAACCAACAACAGGGACTAACGAACCTGACCTAAGGGGTGAGCGGCTGCAGTGCTTATGTGCTGCAGCCGCAGCAATCCCCTAAAACTCTCTGTGTAGGATGGGATTTCTACAAAAAAGGAGACTTTATCATGGCGGACGTAGGAAGTTATCAGTTAAATTTTAAGAAGAATATTACTCCCAGGGTGGAGAAATTATATCAGAATGCAATCGACGCGACCGCGTCCGTTTGCGTAGAACGTGCACGCTATTTTACAGAAAGCTGGAAAGAAACGGAAGGCCAGCCGGTGGAGATACGCCGCGCAAAGGCGATTGCGAACGTCCTTTCCAAAATGTCTATCTATATTTTAGACGGAGAGCTGATAGTTGGTAATGTGGCCACGAAACCGAGGGCATCGGTCGTGGATCCGGAATATTCGACCACTATTTTAAATAAAGAGTTTCAAGACCCGGAAAAAAATCCGGTTGACCGGCCGTATGACAGGCACGAGATGTCTGATGCGGTCAGGAAAGAATTGATGGAGGATATCTTCCCTTATTGGGCGGATAAAACCATCGAATATCACGTGATGCGGGAGCTGCCGGAAGAATGTATCAACGCGGCGATCCCCTCGGAAGCCAAGGTACATACCATCCCCCCGGGAACGGAGATCCATCTTCGCCACGGTGCGGGGCATTTGAACGTTGACTATAAAAAATTTATTGCGCGCGGTGCGCGTTCGATCATTGACGAAGCAAAGGAGCGCATGGCGGCGCTCAAACCGGAGGAACAGGAAAAGAAAAGCTTTTATGAAGCGGTCGTGATCATTTATGAAGCGGTGATCGACTTTGCACACCGGTATGTGAAGCTTGCGCGGGAGCAGGCGGAACAGACAAACGATGCTGCGCGCAAGGAAGAACTTTTGGAGATCGCGCGGATTTGTAACCGTGTACCGGAATATCCGGCGGAAACGCTGCGTGAAGCGATGCAGTCCTTCTGGTTCGCACAGATCGTACTCTTTGGGATCGAGCAGGATGACACGGCGGTATCCCCGGGGCGTGTAGATCAGTATTTTTATCCTTATTATAAGGCGGACAAAGAAGCGGGCCGCATGACAGACGAAGATGTGCAGGAGCTGATCGAGCTGCTGTTTATTAAATTCTCGCACATGAGCGTGCTTTGGGATTATACGACGGCACGCTATTATGCCGGTTTCTCTCTGACACAGACGATTATGGTCGGCGGTGTGGACGAGGATGGCATTGATGCGACAAACGAGCTTACCTATATGTTCCTGGAGGCCGAGGCGCAGGTTCCGCTTTTCCAGCCGGAATTTGCAGCGCGTATCCATAAGAACGCACCCTTTGAATATTTGAAGAAGCTTGCGGAGGTCAGCAAATTAGGACACGGCAAGCCGAAGATGTTCATGGACGAAGTGGCCATCCCGGCCATGTTAAAGCGTGGCGCGACCTTGGAAGAGGCGCGTGATTTCTGCATCGTGGGCTGCGTGGAGCCTTCCACCTCAGGTAACTGCTGCGGGTGGACGAACGCGGTACAGTTTAATGTTGCGAAGTGTTTAGAGCTTGCCTTAAACGGCGGCGTTTGCCTGGTGACGGGAGAACAGATCGGCCCCAAAACACAGGATCCGGAAACGTTTGAGAGCATGGATCAGGTTTTGGAGGCGTTCCGGCAGCAGCTTGCATATTTTGTGGATCAGGCGACGAAGGCAATCAGTACATACATCAAATATCATGGAAAACTGGCGCCCAATACCTTCACATCGTCGCTGCTTGACGGCTGCATGGAAAGCGGGCTGGATATGGCGCGCGGCGGCTGCAAGTATAAAGCGATCGGCGTGAACGGCGTAGCTGTCCCGGATACGGGCGACTCGCTGGCGGCGATCGACCAGGCGGTGTTCCGGGATAAGTATTGTACGATGCCGCAGCTGATCGATGCGCTGCGCAAGGACTTTGAAGGCTACGACGATTTGCGTCACCAGCTTTTGTACAGTGTGCCCAAATATGGGAACGATATTGATTTTGTAGACAATTACGTGAAGAAAGCCGGCCGGATATGGTGCAAAGAAGTTGAAAAGCACGAAGGGCCGCACGGCGAAAAATATTGGCCGGGTGAATTTACTGTGTCCTCCAATGTACCACATGGTCTCGCGACAGGCGCGTTGCCGTCCGGAAGGAAGTTGGGAGAACCGCTTGCGAACGGCGGGATATCTGCGACGAACGGTTCGGACGTCAACGGGCCGACATCGCTGATCAAATCGGCAGCCAAGGTCGACAGCGTGAGCGCGTGCAACGGCACGCTCCTCAACATGAGGTTCTCGCCTTCCGTGCTTAAGGAAGACAGGGATATTGCAAAATTTGCGAACTTCCTGCGTGCGTACTGCCTGGCGGGCGGTTACCATATCCAGTTCAATGTGGTAAGCAGTGATCTTTTGAAAAAGGCGCAGAAAACGCCGGAAAAATATAAAAACCTGTTGATCCGCGTGGCAGGCTACAGCGCATACTTCACCGAGCTGAGCAAGGAAGTACAGGACGACCTCATTGAGCGCACGGTGTATGACGAAGTATAAAAAATATATGATATAGCAGCAATGGACTTTCCGGGCCGGGATCCGGCCCGGAAGACCCAGGCGGGCAAGAAAGCGAGGAAGGTATTGATGAAGCACGAGTATGAAAGGACTACTGTATCGATTGCAAAGGTCCGGGACGAACAGATCTATGAAGCGGTCAAAACCGCTGTTGACCTGGTCGGGGGGATGCAGAGTTATGTAAAAGAAGGGGATCGGGTGACCTTAAAGCCGAACCTGGCATATCCTTATCCGCCGCCGGCAACGACGGATCCGAGGGTCGTAAAAGCCGTGGCGCAGCTGTGCTTTGAGGCGGGAGCCTCCAAAGTGTACATTGGGGACAGCGCGGCATATTCGTGCAAAAGCATACTGGGCGTGGGACGATGGACAAACCAAGACGTCATTGAAAGAACGGGTATGGCAAAGGTCGCGGAGGAAACGGGCGCACAGATCGTGGATTTCGACGAAGATGAATTCGTGATGACGCAGATCCCGGACGGCGTGATTTTGCAGGAAGCGCCTATTGCCAAAAAGATGCTGGACACGGATGTCGTCATCAACATCCCTGCCTTAAAAACACATTTTGAAACGCTTGTTACGCTTGGGCTCAAAAATTACCACGGTATTCTGCCCGACCATTACAAGGTACAGTGGCATAAAGACGAGATCATGCAGAAGATCATTGACCTGCACAAGGTGGTGAAAACGGATTTGACGATTCTTGACGGCCTTGTGGGGATGCAGGGATTGGGGCCGCGCTGCGGGACAAACGTACAGATGGACGTGATCCTGGCTTCGGCCGACATGGTGTCGCTTGACGCAGTGGCGAGCGAGCTGATGGAGATCGGTGCTGACGAAGTGGAATCCATCCGTATCGCACGAATGCAGGGTCTCGGCAACGGATTTATGGATAATATTGATATCGTTGGCGAAAAATTAGATGACGTCAAGGTAAAATTTGACCGCCCGGACGTTTCCATCGACGGAATCTATCCGGATTTCAAGATCATCAAGGGAGGGCCGTGCGTGCATTGCTATGGACGCACAAAGATCATGCTGGACGACCTGCTGGCGGAAAACTTCCCGGACAATGCGGGCGTAACGAACGTATTTGTTGGGATTAATCCCAAACAGATACCGGTGGAACAGATCAAAGGCAAAGCGTTGTTTATTGGGGATTGTGCGATCAGCACGGCGGCAAACCTGCGTTATGCGCTGGGCGACCGCGCGATCTGCGTGGATGGTTGCCCGCCGATCGCATCCGTACACCGCGAGCTGGATAAATTAAGAGCAGAGCAGGAGAAGAAAAAATGATTGTAGAGATTGGAAGCATCAATGTAGATTATATCATCCACAACAGGAGGCTTCCCGTGCCGGGGGAAACGATCTATGGAAAAGGCGTGACCATCATGGGCGGGGGAAAAGGCGCGAACCAGATCGCGGCGGCGGCCCGCCTGGGAGCGGAAACGGTCTTTTTGAGCAAGATCGGCGGCCTTGACCATTATAACGATATCGTCATGGACGATTTAAAATGGGCGAACGTCAACACGGAACTCGTGGAAACGGTTCCCGACGTTTACAGCGGCTCCGGCTATGTACTGGTAAATGAAACGGGACAAAATTCCATCATCATCATCATGGGTGCGAACGGGGAGATCACGCCGGACTATGTGGATAAGAACAAGGCATGCCTCGATAAGGCTAAAATCTGTATGGTGGAGTTCATGATCCCCATGGAGACATGCGAGCACGCGATCAAAACGGCAAAGAAGCAGGGCATTGTGACGCTGGTGAACCCGGCGCCGTATAGTCCGATCGACGACAGCTTCTATCCGTATATCGATATCATCACACCCAATGAGATCGAAGCGGCGGACTTCTGCGGCTTTGCGATCGACGACGAGCAGAGCGCGTCGGAAGCGTGCAGCTTCTTCCACAACAAGGGCGTGAAAAACGTGATCATCACGATGGGCAGCCGGGGCGCGTTCGTATCGGACGGCAAAAAGCGCATGATGGTCGAAAGCTATAAGGTCGACGCGCTCGATACCAGCGGCGCAGGCGATTCTTTCAACGGCGGCTTTGCATACGCGTACTGGAAAGGCCACGACCTCTTTACGGCGGCACATTTTGGGAATGCTGTGGCCTCGCTTTCCGTGCAAAGGCTGGGAACGATGAAATCAATGCCCACGCTTGCGGAGACCGAACAGGTCATGAAGCTTCCGGCACTTTAATCAGGAACATGTGGTAATCGGTGGGGAAATCGAATTACCGGAGGATAGAAATGGAAATGCGTATTGAAAAATTAAAACAGGAATCTGTCGGTGTGGAGCAGGAGGTCTGCGTACAGCGTGCGCGGTACCTGACCGAGGCGTACCGTGAGAATGAAGCGGATCCGATGATCCTGCGGCGGGCCAAGGCGCTCAAAAACGTATTAAACAAGATGACGCTGTTTATTGAGGATGGGCAGCTTCTGGCGGGAAACCAGGCAGGTAAGCTGCGGGCGGCGGCTATCTTCCCGGAGTATTGCGTCAACTGGATCTTCGAGGAGATCGACGAGCTGGAAAAACGCCCGGGCGACCGGTTCAAGGTTGCGCCGGAGGCGAAAACAGAACTGCTGGAGATCGCGGAATGGTGGAAGGGCAAGACCCTGGAAGACAGGTGCCAGGCAACGCTGCCCCAGGATGTGAAGGACGCATATAAAGCAAGCGTGCTTTCCGCCAACGGCAACATGACTTCGGGCGACGGACATATCATGCTCGACTTTGAAAAAATACTGGAATGTGGCGCGGCAGGCATTATCGCGCAGGCAAAGGAAAAACTGGACGCGCTTGACCTGGCCGATCCGCAAAGCCATCATAAACGTATTTTCTATGAATCGGTCATCGTTGCTTACGAGGGCGTGATCGACTTTGCGCGGCGCTATTCCGCGCTTGCAAAAGAACTGGCGGAAAAAGAGACGGACGAAAAACGCAAACAGGAGCTTTTGAAGATATCTGAGGTTTGCGCATGGGTACCCGAGCATCCGGCCCGGACTTTTTACGAGGGACTGCAGTCGGTGTGGTTCGTACACCTGATCTCACAGATCGAATCGAACGGGCATTCGATGTCGTTTGGGCGTCTGGACCAGTACCTGTTCCCCTATTTTAAGGAAGATATCGCGCAGGGGAAGATCACGCCGGAGGAAGTGGTAGAGCTCCTGTCGTGCCTGTGGATCAAGGCGTTTGGCGTCATCAAGATCAGGCCGTGGTCGCACACGCGTTTTTCCGGCGGCGGCCCGACATACCAGAACCTGACGCTCGGCGGGATTACGCCGGACGGGAAAAATGCGGTCAACGAACTTACCATGCTCTGTTTAGACAGCGTAGGCAAGACGCAGCTTCCGCAGCCGAACGTATCGGCACGGTACAACAAGCTGAATCCGGATGCGTACCTTAAAAAATGTATCGAGATCATCAAGCTGGGTTTCGGTATGCCGGCGATGCATTCGGACGAACTGATGATCGAATCGCTTATGAGCCGCGGCGTTACGCGCAGCGATGCGAATAATTACGCGATCGTAGGCTGCATCGAGCCGATCATCCCGGGGAAATTCGGTTACCGCTCGGCGGGTATGAGCTTTACGAATTTCTCGAAGATCCTGGAGCTTGCGCTCAATAAAGGGAAGGACGAAGTGACGGGCATCGTACCGCTGGCGGCGTCAAAAGACCTTACGACGTACGGCAGTACGGACGAGATATTGGCGGAGTTCAGGCGGCAGATGGAATATTTCGTGAAGCTGCGCGTGACGGGCGAGCATGTCATCGATTATGCGGTGGAAGAGCTTGTGCCGGAGGCGTTTTGCTCGGGACTGGTACAGGATTGTATCGGCCGTGGGAAAACGGCGAAAGAGGGCGGCAGTATCTACGATATGGTCACGGGGCCGGAAACGGGCATCGTGAATGCGGCAAACAGCTTAGAAGCGATCGACAAGCTGGTCTTTGAAGAAAAGAAGATCAGCGGGGAAGAGCTGCAAAAAGTATTGAAGAGCAACTTTGCGGGCGCGCAGGGCGAGAACATCCGCCAGATGCTGCTCAACAAGGCGGATAAATTCGGCAATGATGCGGACGATGTGGACGAGCTGGCAAACGAGCTTTACCAGATATTCATCGACGAACAGGCCAAATACAAGACCACGCGCTACGGGCGCGGCCCGATTGGCTGCATCAGCTATCCGTGTACGGCGACGATCTCGGGCAACGTACCGAGCGGCGTCAACGTGATGGCAAGCGCGGAAGGAAGGTTTGCCGGAGAGCCCCTTACGGAAGGCTGCTCCCCCTATCACGGGACGGATAAGATTGGGCCGACGGCGGTTTTGAAATCGGTCGCGAAAATGCCCAACTTCCTGATCACCGGAGGAAACCTGCTGAACCTGAAATTCGCGCCGGACGCGCTTGCGAGCGAAGAAGGCATTTCAAAAATGATGGGGCTTTTGAAAACGTTCTTTGACCTGAAAGGCTGGCATGTACAGTTTAACATCGTTTCTTCGGACACGCTCAAGGACGCACAGAAAAATCCGGAGGAATACAAGAGCCTGGTCGTGCGTGTGGCTGGGTACAGCGCACTGTTCAATGACTTAGAGCCAAAGACGCAGGACGACATCATTGAAAGGACGGAACACAATCTGTAGGATTGGGGAATGTAGGTTTGGGGATGGAAACACAAAAAACGGGGACGGTCTTTGAGATCGAGCGCTTTGCGATCAACGACGGGCCGGGCATACGGACACTGGTATTCCTGAAGGGATGCCCGCTCCGGTGCGAGTGGTGCTCTAACCCGGAATCGCAAATCAGCGGGCCGCAGATCATGTGGTGGAAAACACGGTGCCTGGGATGCCTGGGGTGCGTTGCGGTATGTCCGCATGGAGCGGTCAGCGCGGGGCCGGGCGGCATTACGATCGACGGTGAAAAATGCACCTATTGCGGCTTATGCGCGCAGGGGTGCAATGCAGAAGCGCTTACAATGGTAGGAAAAATCATGTCCGTTGAGGACGTGATGAAGGAAATCGAAAAGGACGAGGGCTTTTATGAGAACTCCGGAGGGGGCGTTACCTTCTCCGGAGGGGAAGCCTTTGCGCAATATCCTTTTTTACTGGAACTTTGCAAAGCGGCGAAGAAAAGAAGATATCATACCTGTATCGAGACCACGGGATATACTGACTGGGAAAAGCTGAAGGCCGTTGCAGAGTACATTGATATCTTTTTATATGACTTTAAATGTATGGACGACGAGGTGCATAAACGGGTCACGGGCGTTTCCAACAAGCTGATATTGGAAAACTATGTCCGGTTGCTGGAAACAGGCGCCAATGTGGTCGTCAGGGTTCCGGTGATCCCGGGCATCAACGCCGGGGACGACAATTTCCGCAGGATGGCGGAATTTTTAAAGAAGTGCAGTTCGGGGTGCAAGATCGACCTGTTGCCTTACCACAGGCTGGGAGTATCGAAATACGAACGCCTGCGCATGGGATATGCACTGCCGGATATAGAGCCGCCCTCCGCGCAGCGGATGGAAGAGCTCAAGGCTATGCTTGAAAAGGAAGGATTTATAGTAGGGATCGGCGGGAAATAGAAAGGGAAACGTGATGGCGGAAAAACTGAAGGTCGGCGTGGTCGGGTACGGCAAGATGGGAAAGGTATATGCGGACTGGTTTTCTGAAAATGAAAACTGCGAGGTGTGCGCGGTATACAACCATTCCGCAAAGCGCAAAAGCGAAGCGGCGGCGGAGCATCCGGGCGCGGTGTTCTATGAAGATTGGCGCGAGATGATCGAGAACGGCGGGTTGGATATCATCGGCATTTGCAGCCCCACCAACGAGCGGATGGCACAGATGGAATGCGCGGTCAAAAACCACAAGCATGTGATCTGTGAAAAGCCGGTCTGTATGGATATGGACGAGCTGAATACCCTTGCCAAACTGCTCGAAGGATACGATAAAAAATTCTGCGTGGCTTCCGAACTGAAGTACCATCCGGTGATCCGCAAGGTAACGGAGCTGCTGCCGCAGATCGGGACGTTGTTTTATATCGACTTCCATTATTCCATGTACCGTACGGAAATCAAATGGAAGCACCTGTACCAGTCGGGCGGCGGGATATTGCGCGAATTGGGGCAGCACCTTCTCGATGTGGCGACCATCTGGCTGGGACAGCCGCAGACGGTGTATGGACGCAATATGGTCGTAATGCCGGGACGCGAGGTAGAGGATGTGACGCTTGACCTGATCACCTATGAGAGCGGGGCGGTGGTAAACCTTGTCAGCCACTATTTCGACCATACGGCGAACACATACCGCGGGAGCGTCTATGGCACGCGCGGGCAGATTGATTTTGAACTGAGCTCTTATGATACGGACGTGCGCCATGTCACGCTGTATGTGGAGGACGGGCCGGCGCAGAAAATAGAGGTAGTGCTGCCGGAAGCCATCGACAGGATCTATCCCGGGCATATGGACTCGTTCCGGACGGAGATCGGGATATTTGTTGATGAGATATGTTCAGGAAAACCGATCGTCAACGACCTGGGCAATGAATTTACCAATATGAGCCTCATTGACGGCTCTTATGTATCGGAACAGACAAAACAACCGGTAAGCCTGCCCATCCGTTCTTTTTCCAGTGCGGGCTTAAAGGATGTTTACACGAAATTTGAAAGCAAATAAACCGGAACACACGCCGGCATAAACGAAAGGATATGGATATGAAAAAGTACACGGGAGAAGAAATCAGGGAGCTCTTTGCATACGCTGACAGCGAGGGATTCGCAGTCCCCATGTTCAATTATTCGGATCTTTGGGACTTAAAAGCGATCGTCGCGGCAGCGGAAGAACTTCGCGCGCCCGTTATGGTAGGGGTAGACCCGCCGGTATTCGAGGACATCGGATACGAGATGTGCGCCGCTATGGTGGATGTGGCCACAAAAGAAGCGTCCGTGCCCATTATCCATCATCTGGATCATTCATCTTGTGTAAAGCAGTGCAAGGAAGCGATCGACCTGGGCGTATTCTCGGTCATGATGGACGCCTCGCATAAACCAATCGATGAAAATATCGCCGACGTACGTGCGGTAACCGATTATGCACGGGAAAAAGGCGCGTATGTGGAGGCGGAGATCGGCCGGATCCGCGGGGAATCTTCGTATGAAACCTCGTATACCGGGGACGATTACCTCTTCATTTTGGACGAAGCCGTCAAGCTGGTCAGGGAAGCAAAGCCGGATGCGCTTGCGATCGGCATCGGCAATGCGCACGGTTTTTATGTGGGAAAGCCGGAGCTGAATTTTGACAAGCTGAAGGAAGCCAACGACGCGCTGGACGTCTTTTTGGTGCTGCACGGCGGCACGGGCATCCCGCGCGAGGATATCCGCCGCGCGATCAAGGGCGGCATCAACAAGGTGAACGTAGGGACAGCGGTTTATACCGCGTATATGAACGGCGTCCGCGACAAGCTGATGGCTGACGGCGAAAACCAGTTCACGCTGGAAGTCATGCCTGTCGGCGTGGAGCGCTGCAAGCAGGCGGTCATGGAATGGATCAAGACATGCATGGCTGATGGAAAGGCCTAAGGCGTATGGCCATTTCGGATATTTACAAAAGGGAAATAGAAGACGAAAAATGCTCGTGTATCATTTGTAACAAAAAAGTGGTACGCCGGTTTTCCGGGAGGGGGATCGGCGTACTGCTTGAAGCGTATGAAAACTTTCCGCAGCATATGGCGGGGAGCACGGTCTTTGATAAGATCATCGGCAAGGCTGCCGCCCTCATTTTGGCACGCGCGGGCGTGAAACGGTTGTACGCGCATGTATTGAGCGCCAGGGCAATCCCTGTGCTCGTGCAGTACGGGATCGAGTGGGAAGCTGGCAGTGTTACGGACAATATCACCAGCAGGATGGGCACGGGAATGTGTCCGATGGAGCAATGTGTGGAAGGGATACAGGATCCGGAAACGGGCATTGCGCTTTTAAAAGAAGAAATGATACGGCTGCAGGGCCGGAAGCGGGAAAAGGGTGCGTAATGGATCTGTATTTTGATTGTGCGTGGGGCATCAGCGGGGATATGACGATCGCAGCGCTTTTGGACAGCGGGGCAAGCTTTGAACGGTTAAGCAGGGAGCTGCGGAAGTTATCGCTTACCGGATATGCGCTGCGCTATACCAAAACGGAAAAAGACGGCGCCATCATGAGTGACTTTGACGTACTCATCGACCCGGATGCATACGACAACCATGTGCAAAGGAATTATTATGACGTCAGGAAGCTGATCACGGAAAGCCCGCTTAGCAGGAAAATCAAAGAGCGGGCATGCGCTGTTCTTGGGATTGCCGCCTGTTCGCAGGCAAAGGCGCACGGCGTTGCAAAAAGCGGCGTGTATTTCCATGAAACGGGCGCGATCGATTCGATCGTCGACATTGTAGGAACGGCGATATGCTTAGAAGACCTGCATGCGGGACATATTTTTTCCTCCCCGCTCACAGAGGGGACGGGAACGATCAAGTATCGGTACGGGAGGCTTCCGGTACCGGTGCCGGCAACGAAGAACACGCTTACGGACCATGGCATCCCATATGGCGTGACGGATGTGAAACAGGAGCTGATCACCCCGACGGGCGCGGCGATCGCAGCAGCGCTCTTTGAGGATTTCTTTCCTAAGCAGCAGCTTGAGGAAAAGGGGTACAGCATTTTGAGGAGTGGAAAAGGCGCAGGCAAGCGGGAATACGGCAAAGGCGGTTTTTTGCAATGCCACGCGCTGGGATAAATATTGAATTTTTTGAAGGAGGCTTTTTATGGACACAAGGGTTCAGGGCTTAAGAGAACTGGTCATGCAGCAAAAACCTGCTTTATGCAGTGAGCGTGCGCGCTATTATACGCGTTCGTGGCAGCAGACCGAGGGAAAACCGGTAGCGATCCGCAGGGCGCTTGCCTTAAAGGAAATACTGGAAAACCAGCATGTATTCATTGAAAAAGGCGAGCTCATCGTGGGAAACCAGGCAGGAATCCCCAACGCGGCGCCCATCTTTCCGGAATACGGAATGGAGTGGCTGTTAGAAGAGCTTCCGCGTATGAACGACCGTTTGCTGGATAAATTTGAAGTATCGGAGGAAGCGGCGCAGGAGCTTTCCGAGCTGGCGCCTTACTGGAAAGGAAAGACGCATTTCGACAAATGCAAGGAAGAATTGTCCCTGGTGATGCCGGAACAATACCAGGAGGTATGGGACGCGGCGCACGGGAATTTTAACGGTACGGTCACGAACTCAGGTAGGATGACGACGGGCGACGGACACGTGATCGCCAATTTTGAAGATACGATCCGCAGGGGCCTTAGATCGGTGATCGACGAGGCGAAGGGATATATCGCAAAATGTGACGAGGACAGGGGAAAGAGCGAAAACGTCAAGAAGAAAATCTTTTTGAAGAGCGCGGTCATTTCCATGGAAGCGGCGGTCACGTTTGCAAACCGCTACGCAGACGAAGCGCAGCGCATGGCGGACGAAGGGATCATGGACGCGGTGGAAAAGCAGGAGCTGCTTGAGATCGCGCGGATCTGCCGGAAGGTACCGGAATTTGGCGCGGAAACGTTCCACGAAGCCCTGCAAAGCTACTGGATGATCCACCTGATCCTGCAGATCGAATCCAATGGACATTCCATGTCGTTCGGGCGTTTTGACCAGTACATGCAGCCGTACTATGAAAAGGACGTGCAGGCGGGCAGGCTGACGCGGGAGCAGGCGCTCAGCATGCTGCAGTGCTTCTTTTTGAAGTGTAACCAGATCAAAAAGATCCGTGCGATGAGCCATACGCGCACCATGCACGGGTATCCGATGTTCCAGACACTGACCATCGGCGGGCAAAAGCGCGACGGAAGCGACGCGGTAAACGATATGAGTTACCTGGTGCTGGAGGCGACCGGTACCGTGAAAATGCAGGAGCCAACGACCATCGCGCGGCTGCATCCGGGTACGCCCAACGAGTTTGCAATGCAGTGCTGTAAAACTGTAGTCACGCACGGCGGCGGACAGCCGGGGTTGTTCAACGACCAGGTCACTATCCCCATGCTGATGAGCACGGGCGTGACCTTGGAAGACGCGCGCGACTGGGCGGTGGACGGCTGCTGTGAGCCGATCGTACCCGGCAAGCACAATACGATCAACGGCGGTTGCTGCCACATCAATTTGCTCAAAGTGCTGGAAATGGCGCTTGACGGCGGCAGGAACAGGCATACGGGAACTTGTGTGCTGCCGGAGGAAAAGACGCTTGCCGAAATGACGAGTTATGAAGAAGTGGAAAAGGCGTACCGCAGGCAGCTTGAATTTTATGTGTCGATGATCCCCATGTTCGACGAGGTGACATCGCGCGCGCATGCGGAGCTGACGCCCTGCCCGTTCCTGTCTTCCGTGCTGGATTACCGGCTGGAGATCGGGAAAGACGTCGAAGAAGGCGGCGGGCCGAACTATAACAATACACTGAGCATCTGCCACGGGGCGATCAACGTAGGAAACGCGCTTTATGCCCTGAAGGAAAAGGTG
The DNA here is from genome assembly GCF_900087015.1 of Christensenella timonensis. Taxonomy (NCBI): domain Bacteria; kingdom Bacillati; phylum Bacillota; class Clostridia; order Christensenellales; family Christensenellaceae; genus Christensenella; species Christensenella timonensis. Next base: position 207,603 of record NZ_FLKP01000001.1, on the reverse strand, counting down.
TTTGAGGAAAAGGTATGTACGCCGGGGGAAATGTACGAGGCGCTTAGGGCAAACTGGGAGGGCGAGAAAAACGCGCTGCTCCGCAGGAAGATGCTGGACGCTGAGAAATACGGCAACGATGAGGACAGCGTAGACCTCGTCGTACGCCAGTCGCTCGACTGGTATTTCAACGAGATACGTTCGTATACGCCCGCACGGGGCGGTACCTATTGTCCCTCGCCGCAGACGCTGAGCGCGAACGCATATAAAGGCGAGGAGATAGGCGCGACGCCGGACGGCCGCTATGCGGGCAGCGTGATGGCGGATAATGTGTCGCCCGAAGCGGGAACAGACCTATCGGGCGCGACAGCGGCGCTCAAATCCGTGGCGAAGGTGGACCATATCTTAGCGACGGACGGTACGATCCTCAATATTAAGCTGCATCCGACCGCGGTGAGCGGGGAAGAACGGCTGCAGAAGTTTGTGTCGCTGATCCAGACGTATTTCAACCTGCAGGGATTCCAGGTGCAGTTCAACATCGTAGCGGCGGAAACGCTGCGTGCGGCACAGGAAGAACCGGACGAGTATAAAGGGCTTGTCGTCAAGGTCGCGGGGTACAGCGCATTGTTTGTGAACCTGGATCCGCATTTGCAGGATCAGATCATCGCGCGTACCGAGCACCAAATTTAAACAGCAACATTGGGGGATGTATGGAGTTTGACTTACAAACGGAGGGCAATGTTTTCAACATAGAGCGGCACGCACTGCACGATGGCCCGGGTATCCGGACGTTGGTGTTCCTATCCGGATGCCCGCTGCGCTGCAAGTGGTGTTCCAACCCGGAATGTATGCGGGAGCAGTCGCTTTATGTCTGGGACAACCAGTGCACGCACTGCGGCGCATGCATTGCGCACTGCCCGGAGCACGCCATCGTTTTTGAAAACGGCAGGGTCACGACGCTGCGTGAAAAATGCAATCTGTGCGGGGAATGTACGCAGTACTGCCCGCAGGGCGCACGCGAGATAACCGGGAAAAGGATGAGCGCGGGGCAGGTGCTCGATATCGTAAAAAAGGATATGCCTTTTTACATCACGAGCGGAGGGGGCCTCACCATCTCCGGCGGGGAACCGTTTTTCCAGAAGGAATTCGCGTTTGCCCTGCTGAGCGGCGCAAAACGCGCAGGCATGCATACGGCGGTGGAAACGTGCGGCGCGGTTTCGTGGGAAACGCTCGAAGAAGCAAGCGGGCTGGTGGATATGTTCCTGTTCGATTTGAAGCACACGGACAGGAAAAAGCACAGGGAATATACGGGGACGGAGCCGGACAGGATCATGGAAAACATCAGGCGTTTGAGCGAAGCGGGCGCCGCGGTCACGGTGCGTATCCCGGTGATCCCGGATTTCAACGATACAAAAGAGGAGATCGGGGGTATCGTTTCTTTCGCTGCGGGCCTTAAGGGTGTGAAGCGGATCGACCTGCTGCCCTTCCATAAGCTGGCGATCTCCAAACACAACGCGCTGGGGAGCGTTTATCCGATGGCGGACGCACAGCCGCTCAGCCAGAAACAGATCGCAGAGCTTGAGCGGGAAGCGAAGAAATATTTCAACAATGTACACGTAGAGGTCTAACCAGAAAGGATGCGGCAATGAAAAAGGTGGATGTGATTTCAATCGGGGCGATCAACTGCGATATCATCGCATTTGTTTCAAAATTCCCGGAAGCGGAGCAAAAGATCAATTCGACAGAGCTCGTGGAGCCAAAGGCGTCGGGCGTGGCGCTCGATTGCTTGACGATGATCAATAATTTAGGACTTTCGTGCGGGCACATCGGAAAGATGGGCGAGGACGAATATGCCCAGTGCGCACAGCGCGACATGAAGGAAAGCGGGATCGATTTCTCGTACAGCAGCGTAGTGAAGGGAGCCCGCAGCTCGCTTGCATGGGTGATGGTCAACAAAAAAGACGGCGAACGCTGCCACATCATGCATCCGATGTGCGCGGAAGGGATGATCGGCAGCGAGGATATCAAAGCGGCGAGCGAATATATCAAAGGGGCAAAAGCGGTGCACATGGAAATGCTGCAGATGCCGATGGGGCCGCTTTATGAAGCGGCGGAGCTGTGCCGTGAAAATGGGGTGGTCACCTCCATGGACATCGATATCGCGCCGCGGTTCTTATATGAATATAAATATTCCGACCCGGAACTTTTGAAAAAGACGTTCGCATGCGTGGATATCATCAAGCTGTGTAAGGACGCCGTACAAGACTTGACGGAGGAAACGGATCTTTTAAAGGCGGCGGTGGACATTGCGCAGAAATTTGGGAACAAGGTACTGATCATCACGGACGGCGACAAGGGCTGCGTCATCGCGTGGCGCGACGGCGATATGGTGCGCAGCGCTCTTGTGAGCGGGTTTACCGATACGCCCGTCGTGGATACGACAGGCTCTGGCGATGCCTTTGCAGGCGGCTTTTTATATGGATATTTGAACGGGTATCCGATGGAAAAGGCAGCGCAGCTGGGGAACGCATGCGGATATCTGAAGGCGCTTAACATCGGCGCGCGCAATATGCCGAAGCGCGAGACGGTGGAAGCATTCCTCAAGGGAAAAGGATGGGATTCGCTGTAAAAAAGCTGGCGGCGCGGATAGCTTTATGGTATAATACCAACATAATGAAAGACAGGATTTGCTTATGCTGGTAGTGGTAATAGACGGGCAGGGCGGCGGTATGGGAAGAAGTATCGTCGAACGGCTGCGCGCAGAGCTGCCCGAGGTTGAGCTGGTCGTGGTGGGGACGAACGCCACAGCGACCGCGAATATGCTAAAGGGCGGGCAGGCGCAGGGGGCGACAGGCGAGAACGCTGTGCTCTACAATTGTGCGCGTGCCGATGTAGTGATCGGGCCGATCGGCGTGTTTTTTGCAAACGCGATGCTCGGCGAGGTCACGCCGCGGATGGCGGAAGCGCTGGCGACATGCGGGGCGGAAAAAATCGCCATTCCCGTTTCACGGTGCCATATCAATATTATGGGGCTTAAGGATCACGCGCTTTCGGCACACATCGCCGAGGCGGTGGAAACGATCAAGCAATTGAATAACAGGTCTTGAGCAAAGGGCAGCGGCTTTCAGGAAGAAAGCCGTGACGCGGGAATGCGTCCATGAAAAGCCCGGCGGAAAAGCAGGACGGGATATCGGAAACTAAGTCATGAAGAGTTAGCGTTTTCTGGAAAGAAAACAAACGATTCATGGCTTTTTTGTTGGAGCAAAGACAAATGGAAGAATGGGAAGAAATTGTAGGCAGGCACAGAAGTACCTATGAGAAAATGACGCTGCAGGATGCGGTGAAGCTGCTTTACCAGAACGAATTCGGCGTGGAGCACCTGGTTCCGGACGAGGGGGCGGCACACGATATGCTTGTGCGCGAATATGGCGAAATGGGCGGAAGCAGGCGGGAAACGATGTTTGAACCCATTGGCGGGGGCTTGTGCAGGATGCACATGAACGCAGAAGGGTTTGATGAAACAGACCTGTTTTTGCTGGAAAAAATGTTTTTGCGTACGGCGGATACCAAGCGGGGAAGCCGCACAGAGCTCTTGCGCAAATTAAAGAGGCTGGGATTGTTCCGCTTTTACGGGACGCATAAACGGTCGGATACAGAGACAAAGCTGGCGGACTATGTGAGGACTGGGGTGCCGAGCATCCGGCACAGCAACGAATTCAGGGAAGCATACCACCCGCATTACCGCGTGGTGGCGCAGAAATATGCGGATTGCTACCCGGCGCTTCGCTGGATCGCCCAATGCAGCGAAAAGGGAAAGTGCGTGATTGCCATCGACGGCCGCTGCGGAAGCGGAAAAACGATGCTTGCACACCGGATACGCGAAATTTTCGACTGCGGCGTGGTGCATATGGATGATTTTTTCCTGCCGCAGGAGCTGCGGACAAGACAGCGGCTGTTGGAGCCGGGGGGAAACGTCCATTATGAGCGGATCGAGGGCGAAGTCCTGGAACCGCTTCAAAAGGGCGGGAACGTGCGCTACCGCCCGTACGATTGTGCGCGCGGCGTTTTGGCAGAGCTGCAGGAGATCCCGGAAAGGGATTGCTATATCATAGAAGGCTCGTATGCGCTGCACCCGCGGCTGCGGCCGTATTACACGGACAGCATGGCGTTGCATGTCCACCGGGAGGTGCAGCGGGAACGGATCATCGCGCGGGAAGGGAATTTGGGCGCGCGGGCGTTTTTTGAGCAGTGGATGCCGCTGGAGGAACGGTATTTTGAAGAATACGAGATATACGCCAAGGCCGGAGCCGTGTTTGAAAGCGGCGCAGACGGCAGGGTAACGAAGCTTTCAAAAAATTGAAATAAATTGGAAAAGAGAGGGAGAAGAAATGAAGAATGAAACAAAGAAGTTGGTAGCGGCGGCGCTGTGCCTTGCGGCAGGGCTTTTGCTGCCCATGGTGTTCCACGCGTTTGGGGCGGCAGCGGGACAGGTATTCCTGCCCATGCACATCCCGGTGCTGGTGTGCGGGCTGATCTGCGGCTGGAAATACGGCGGGATCTGCGGTTTTATACTGCCGCTCTTATCGTCCTTTGCGACGGGGATGCCGCCGCTTTACCCGGTGGGGCTGGTCATGATGTTCGAGCTGTGCGTATACGGCATCGTCAGCGGGCTTTTGTACCGCAGGGTGAACGTGTATCTGGCGCTCATTGGCGCAATGCTCGCGGGACGGGTCGTATCGGGGATATTGAACACGATCCTGCTTGGTATGGCGGGCACGCCATACAGCTTTGAAATATTCCTGACCAATTCGTTTGTGGTCGCGCTGCCGGGTATTATCATCCAGATCGTCGTGATTCCGGTTTTGGTTCTGCTGCTGAAAAAGACGGGGTGGCAGTTTGACAGGGAACTCAAGGCAAAAACGGCATAAACAAAGAAGTGCAAAGGGCTTTCCGGTGGGGGAAGCCTTTTTTTATGGCCGGGTCAACGAATTACACATATGTGAAATAAATATATACAAGATTGACAATTTTTTAAAAAGGGACTATTATTTTTATAAAGCTTGCATCATATAGTTTAATTTCCCGTTCAATCGATATCTTGACTATTCAGCGCCTGCCAGGCGTTTTTTTTATGCGTTTTTGTGATGACCGAAAATGTAATCTTTTTCGTTCAAAGCATATCATACAAACGTAATATTCAGGCATTGATAACAGAACAATTCGTTTGATGGGAACAGGAAACCCCGCATGGATGGGGGAACGGCGAGAGAACGGAGGGAGCACATATGCAGTATAACGATGTTAAAGGAACAAAACCGGTGGATACGGGAGCGGTATTTGAAGGGCGTACCGTTTATCGCAGCGCACGGCTCGACAAGCTGCGCAGCAGGATCTTTGAAGCGGTACCACAGATTGAATCGTCGCGCGCGCGGCTCGTTACGCAAAGCTATATGCAGACGGAGGGCGAACCTGTCGTATTACGGAGGGCAAAGGCGCTTAGGAATGTACTGGAAAACCTGGATATCCGTATCCTGGACGGGGAGCTGATCGTGGGAGAGATCGGCACGCGCGACCGCTGTGCACAGGTCTACCCCGATTATGCGATCGATTGGTTCATCGAGGAGCTTGACGGCAAACCATACCGCTTTGAGAAACGCCCGGGGGATAAATTTATCATCAAACCGGAAGACGAAAAGGTGATCCGCGAGATCGCGCCCTACTGGAAGGGCAAGACGCACAAAGACCATGTGCTTGCAAGGATACCGGCAGAGGCGTGGGAAGCGTATGAGATCGGCATGATCGATACGGACTACCTGATCATCTGTGCGGAAGGGCATGTCACGGTCAATTTGGAAAGGGTGCTGCGGGAAGGGATCAAAAATTTCCGCAAGCGGGCGGAAAAGGCGATCGGGGCGCTTGACCTTTCTGTCGTAGACGACCTAAACAAACTGCCGTTTTTGCAGTCGGTGCTATTAAACTGCGACAGCATCGAGCTGTTTGCGGGGCGCTATGCTGCGCTGGCACGGGAACTGGCGGACAAAGAAACGGATGGGCAGCGCAAACAGGAGCTGCTTAAGATCGCAGACGTCTGCGCCCATGTACCGATGGAGCCGGCGCGTGATATCCACGAAGCGATCCAGTCGATGTTTTTTACCAACCTTGTGCTTAATATCGAAGGGAACGGCAGCGCATTTTCATTCGGGCGGGTGGATCAGAAGCTTTACCCCTACTACCAAAAGGCAATAAAAGACGGCGTGGGCGAGGACGGGATCAAGGAGCTGTTTTCCAATATGATGCTCAAGATGTTCCAGATCACGCGTGTGCTCGATTGGCAGAGTACGGCGTCGTTCCGCGGCTATGTAGTGGCGCAGAACATGACGATCGGCGGGCAGGACCGTTTTGGGCGCGACGCGACCAATGAGATGACCTACCTGATTTTGGAATGCCAGGCCATCATGCAGCTCAATAACCCGATGTCGGCAAGGTACCACGACCGGGCTTCAAACCGTTACATGAACGCTATACTGGACGTCAATAAACTGGGCGGCGGACAACCAGCCTATTACAGCGATGAGAACTATATCTTAGCGCTGGTGAACCGCGGGGTATCCCTACAGGATGCATACGACTATTCGTGCGTGGGCTGCGGCGAACCGCTTATCGAGGGCAAGCAGAGCAACCGCCCGGACGGAGCGGCATTCGTCAACATGACAAAAGCGCTGGAGCTGGCGATGAACGGCGGGACAGACCCGCGGACAGGCAAGTGCCCGCACAAGGGAAGCGGCGACCTTACGACCTTCAAAAGCTATGACGAGCTGTATGAAGCGTTCAAGGAGCAAATGCGCTACTATATCCGCCAGCACGTGATCTATGACAATACGCTCGACTTGGCGACGGAGTTTGGAATTGCCGATCCGCTGATGTCCATGCTGATCGACGACTGCATCGAGCGGGGCAAGACGGTCAAGGAGGGCGGCGCGGTCTATGATTTCTGCGGCCCGCTCTACATGGGCGTTGCAAATACGGGCAATTCCCTTGCGGCAGTCAAAAAGCTGGTGTTTGACGACCGGGTGGTCAGCGGAAAAGAACTGATGCATGCGCTCAAGACGAACTTTGGGGATATGGCCACCACGCCCAGCGGCGAAGAGATCCGGCAGATGCTGCTGAAAGCGCCCAAATATGGAAATGACGACGATTATGTGGACGGCATCATGAGCGACTATTTAAACTTCGTATTTGAAGAGGAAGTCAAATACCATACCACGCGCTATGGGCGCGGCCCCATTGGCGGCGTATGGGTGCCTTCGGCGAACACGGTTTCCTCCAACGTGCCCTTAGGAGAGATCGTCGGTGCGACGCCCGACGGGCGGAAGAGCGGGGAACCGCTTGCGGACACGACCTCCCCCATGCACGGGACAGATATCAACGGGCCCACGGCGGCCTTAAAGTCGGTGGGTAAGATACCCAACCTGCTGCTTTCCGGCGGGACGCTTTACAACATGCGCGTCGACCCCAAGACGATCGAAACGCCGGAAGCGCGGGAACGGTTCATCGCCATGCTGCGCACCTATTTAGGTGATTTCAAAGGGCAGCACATCCAGTTCAATATGATCGACACGAAGGTACTCAAAGAAGCCAAGGAAAATCCGGAAAAGTACAAAGACCTGATGGTGCGCGTTGCGGGATACAGCGCCCTGTTTACGGCCATTGACGAAGCATTGCAGGACGACATCATCGCGCGGACCGTCCACACGATCTGAAGGCGGGGAGCAGGATGATAAAAGGAAAAATCTACAATATAGAACGCTACCACATGCACGACGGGCTGGGGATACGCACCATCATTTTTTTGAAGGGCTGTCCCCTAAGCTGTCCGTGGTGCTGCAACCCGGAATCCCAATCGATGCAGAACCAGCTGGCGTTCAGCAAGCACAAGTGCCTGCAATGCGGACGGTGCATCCCGGCCTGCCCGCAGGGGGCGATATCTGCGGCGGGCGGCGAGGTCGTCACGGACAGGGCTTTGTGCATAAACTGCGGGGCATGCGTAAGCAAATGTTTTTACGATGCACGGACACTGTTCGGGCAGGATATGACGGTGGACGAGGTAATGGCCGAGATACAAAAGGATAGCGAATATTACGTCCGTTCCGAGGGCGGCGCCACCTTCTCAGGCGGGGAAGCGACGATGCAGCCGGATTTCGTACGGGAGTGCATCAGGCGGTGCGGCACGGAGTTCATCGACACTGCGGTGGAAACGTGCGGTGCGGCTCCGTGGGAGCAGTTCTGGTGGGCTCTTGAATATGCAGGGGAGGTATTGTTCGATATTAAGACGCTGGATGAAATGCAATTCAGCACGTTCTCCGGTTATCCGCTGGGACATATATTGGAAAATTTGAAGAGGCTGCGGAAAAAAGGGAAAAAAGTCCGGCTGCGCTGCCCGGTCATCCCGGGCTTCAACCAGTCGCGCGAATTCATCGGACAGGTGGTCGCGCTGGCGCAGGAAAATGATATTGGGCGGATCGACTTGCTGCCTTTCCACCAACTGGGCAGTTATAAATACCAGGCGCTCGACATGGAATATGCGCTGGCAGATATCGGGACGCTTGACCGCAAGGAGGTCGAGCCGCTCGCACAGCAGGTACGGGAAGCGGGCCTTGTGTGCGTGGTGGGCGGATAAGCGATACATTTTACGGCACAACAGGATACAGGAAAAGAGGGACGGGAAACGTCCCCCGGGTTTGTGTACCGTTTTTATAAAATTTTGGAGCATTGGAGGGAACTGCAAATATGGAAAAATGCATTATGAAGCTTGAGAACATCACGAAAAGCTTTTTTGGGAATGAGGTCTTGAAAAATGTGAATTTTGATGTTTATGCGGGCAAGGTACATGCATTGGTCGGAGGGAACGGCGCGGGTAAGAGTACGCTGATGAAGATACTCACAGGCGTATATACACGCGACGATGGCAGCATGACGTTCTGTGGGGAAGAAGTGGATTTCAAAAGTTACAAAGACGCCTTCAAACATGGGATCGCCATGATTTTCCAGGAGATGAGCAGCGTACTGACGCTGACCGTCACAGAAAATATTTTCCTGAACAACGAGGTGTTGAAGCACAAATGTATCCTCGACAAAGCGGACATGCGCAAACGTGCGCTTAAGCTCCTTGAGCTGCTGGGTGTGGATATCGACCCGGATACGACGCTTGGGAAGCTGACCGTTGGGGAACGGCAGATGGTAGAGATCGTAAAGGCGCTTTCCGGGGATGCACGCATCCTCGTCATGGACGAGCCAACCGCTTCGCTTTCCACCAAGGAAGTAGAAAACCTGTTCCGTATCATTGAGAACTTAAAGCAGCAAGGGATTGGCATCATCTATATCTCGCACCGCATGAACGAGATCATGTCTATCGCAGACAGCGTGACCATTTTGCGCGACGGACAGATCGTAGCGGAGCTTAATGGCCGGGAATTATCCATCGAGAAAATGATCACGCACATGATGGGCGAAGAAAACAGTACGTCTTTTGAATGGCATCCGCCGCTTCAGGATACCTTTGATGAAACGCTTTTGGAGGTAGCTGGCCTGCAGGTAGACGGTTGGATCAGGGATATCTCATTCCGGCTGCACAAGGGCGAGGTGATCGGCTTTGCCGGGCTTTTGAGCAGCGGCCGTACGGAAATATTGGAAACGCTTTTCGGCATCCGCAGGGCGCAGGGGGGAAAGGTCACCGTACAGGGGGCGCAAACATCCGTCAAGTCCGTGCAGGACGCCATTCGGGCAGGGTTCGGCCTCGTACCGGAGGACAGGCGTACGCAGGGCCTGGTGCTTATGCACTCGGTAAAGGACAACCTGACGCTTCCCGTTTTGGGAAAAATGAAAAAGGGACCGTTCCTGGACCAGAAAAAGATGGAACAGGCGACCAAATACAGTATCGACGAACTTGCGGTCAAAACGGATTCGATCGACCAGATGATACGGCTTTTATCCGGCGGGAACCAACAGAAGATCGTCGTTTCCAAGTGGCTGCGCTCGGATATGAAGATCATGCTTTTGGATGAACCGACGGCAGGCGTGGATATCAGTTCCAAAAAAGAATTGATTGCAACGATACGCAAATTTACCAACGAGGGGAATGGGGCGATTTTTGTTTCGTCGGAACTGCAGGAATTGATGGCGGTATGCGACAGGATCTATATCCTGAAAAAAGGCAGGATCATCAATGAGTTAAGGCATGAAGAAATAGGGACAGAGGAGGTTTTGCAAAATGCAGTCCAGCAGTAAAAGTTTATGGAAGAAGTTTGATTTACAAAAAGGGATCGTGTATATCGCGATCGTGGTGGCATTCCTGGTCTTTACGATCTTGCTCGGGGATACGGGATTCTTAAAACCGATCAACCAGGTGAACATCCTCCGGCAGATGAGTACGATCGGTATCATGTGCTTTGGCATGGTGTTCGTGATCGGTTGCGGGCAGATCGACCTTACAGTGGGCGCGAACGTCGCTATGTCGGGCATTGTGGCGGCGCTCGTGATGCAAAGCGGCGGAAACGCGTTTGTGGCAGTCCTGGCTGCATTGGGGACAGGGGCGCTCATCGGCCTTATAAACGGCGGGATCCTTGTGGGGACCGGGCTTCCTTCATTTTTGATCACCATTGGTACGATGACAATTTTAAAAGGCCTTTCCATGTGGGTGGCGAATTCGCAGTCCATCCCCATTTATGACAAAACCTATTCGGAAGTGTTTGGGAACGGCACGGTATTCGGCATCCCGGTCATGATCATCTGGTGTATCGTCTGCCTTATCATCGCATTCATATTATTGAAGAAAATACCGTTCGGGCCAAAGGTACTGGCCGTGGGCGGAAACGAACAGGCGGCGCGGTATTCGGGCGTGAACGTCAAGGACATTAAGCTGAAGGTCATGCTCCTAAGCGGACTTTTTTCAAGCTTTGCAGGTATCCTTTACTCGGCAAGGCTGGAGGCGGCGAACTACGTATACGGCGACGGCGCGGAAATGAACGTCATCGCAGCGGTGGTGCTGGGCGGCACAAGCATGAACGGCGGCGTGGCGACGATCGTGGGAACCTTTGTCGGCGCATGGATGATGGCGATGATCGACAACGGCCTGGTCATTGCGGGCATGTCCGCTTCGCAGCAAATGATCATCCGGGGTATCGTCGTGATTGCGGCGACCGCGCTGGGAACGATCAGCTCACTGCGCAAAGGCAAAGAATAAGCATGGATCGATCCATCCGGCTGCGTAAGGCCGGGGGTTGATATAAATAAGGAAAAACAGGAGGAAGAAAATGAAAAAGACAGTAGGACTCATTTTGGCAGTGTTGCTCGCAGTGACATGCTTTGCAGGGTGTGCGTCCACACCGGCAGAGTCGTCTGCACCGGCGCAGTCGTCCGCCCCGGCGGAATCATCGGCAGCGGCCACAAAAACCACGGAAGCATCCGCACCGGCGGCAGAGGGGGCAAGTATCGACCTGCCGGATATGGAAACGCCAAACGAATGGGTGGTGCGTTTTGACGGGGTGGAGCCGGTCAGCGTAAACGATTTCAAACTGACGGACGAGCAGGCGGCAAAGATCAAAGAAGGCAAGCTGACAGCGGCGCTTGTCATGCATACGACGGGCGAATCTTATTCTGCGGCAGTGATCGACGGCGCAACGAAGGCGGCAGGGGAACTGGGTATCGAGATCGTAGCGCAGACCAACTGCGACTGGAAGGCAGAACAGCAGGCGACCGACCTTGAGAGCGTGCTGGCATTGAATCCTGATATCGTCATTATCATGCAGGTGGATGTGGAAGCGATGACACAACAGGAAAAGGACGCGGCGGCAAGCGGTGTATCCATGGTTTATTTTGATAACATCAATTCCAACCTCGGTGAAGACGATTATGCCAGCCTGGTTACAACGAACACCTACGGCGCGGGCATGGAATGTGCCAAAGACATGGCGCAGCAGCTTGGCGGCAAGGGAAAGATCGCGATGTTCAGCTGGACGGCACCCAACCTCGGCAACAAAGCGCGCGACCAGGGCTTCCGCGATTATATCGAAAAGAACTTCCCGGATATCGAGATCGTGACACAGGAGGGATTCACGGAAGCGACAGACTGCGCAGCCCTTGCAGACGGTGTCTTTGCGAAGTATCCTGACCTTGACGGCGCGTATGCCCAGTGGGACGTCCCGGCGGAAGGCGTGATCTCCTCTGCGAAGAGTGTGGGACTTGGCGACGATTTCGTCGTGACCTGCGTTGACCTCGGATACAACGTGGCAAGGATCATGGCGGAAGGCGGCATGGTCAAAGGCATCGGCGCACAGCAGCCGTACAGCGTGGGTTATAACTGCATGATCGCAGGCGCGCTTGACGCGGTCGGCGAAAGCGTACCGAAGATGGTGCTGATCGACCCGGTCAATGTAACGCAGGAAACATTGGCTGAATCCTGGACGGCGATCTATAACCAGCCGCTCCCGGACGACATTGCTTCCCTCATGAAGTAAGGACAGGACGGCTCATCCAGAAAGCAGGCGTGCCCCTTCTTGTGGACGCGCCTGTTTTTTGATGTTTTCTTTCAAAGTGGGATGCGGTATAATAAGGCGTAAGCTTTGGAAAGGATGCTGCTATGAACAGGACGGTGCTCATTACGGGCGCTTCGCGGGGGATCGGCCGCGCGACGGCGCTGGCATTTGCAAAAGAGGGATATAATGTCCTGGTCAATTACCGTACGCATGAACAGGATGCACGCGAGCTGCGCGACGCGCTTAGGGCGCTGCACGCTTCGGCGGAGATGGTGTATGCGGATGTCTCGAAACGCGAGGAAGTGGACGAGATGTTCGCTTATGCACGCGAGGCGTTTTCCCGCGTGGATGTGTTGGTGAACAACGCGGGGGTCGCCCAGCAAAAGCTGTTTTCGGATATTACAGAGAGCGACTGGGATCGGATGTTCGATATCAATATCAAAGGGATGTTCCACTGCGCGCAGGCGGCCTTAGGACAGATGATCAGCGAAAAACGCGGCAAGATCGTCAATGTATCGTCCATCTGGGGCATCGCCGGGGCTTCCTGCGAGGTGCATTATTCGGCGTCCAAGGCGGCGGTGATCGGCTTTACCAAAGCGCTCGCAAAAGAAGTCGGCCCATCGGGCATACAGGTCAACTGTGTCGCGCCCGGCGTTGTGGAAACGCAGATGAACGCTGCGCTCGATACGGATACAAAGGAAGGGCTGAAGGAAGAAACGCCGCTCGGCTGCATCGGCGAGCCGGACGATATCGCGCAGGCGATCCTGTTCCTGGCCGAGGAGAAAAGCAAATTCATTACGGGGCAGGTGATAAGCCCCAACGGCGGCATCGTGATATAAATATATATTTTATAATTATGGAGGGAAACATCATATGAGAATCGAAACAAAATGCCTGCATGAAGGATGGAAGCCCAAAAACGGCGAGCCGCATGCGCTGCCGATCTACCAGTCCACGACCTTTGATTATGATTCGACGGAGCATATCGGCGATTTATTTGACCTGAAGGCGGCGGGGTATTTTTACACGCGCCTCGCAAACCCGACGGTCGGTTATGTGGAAGAAAAGATCGCGGCCTTGGAGGGCGGCGTGGGCGCGATGTGCACCGCTTCCGGGCAGAGTGCGAACATGATCGCGATCCTCAACATTATGGGCGCGGGAGACCATATGGTGTGTGCTTCCGAAATATACGGCGGGACGATCAACCTGTTTGGCGTCACGCTGGAAAAGCTGGGAATTGAAACGACGTTCATCGACCAGGACGCGCCGGATGAGGAGATTGAGAAAGCGTTCCGGCCGAATACCAAGCTGGTGTTTGGGGAAACGATTGCCAACCCCGCGATTTCGGTCTTTGATATCGAGCGTTTTGCAAAGATCGCGCATAAGCACGGCGTTCCGCTCATTGTGGACAATACGTTTGCAACCCCGATCCTTTGCCGCCCGTTTGAATTCGGCGCGGATATTGTGACACATTCCACTTCCAAATATATGGACGGGCACGCGGTGCAATTGGGCGGTGTGATCGTCGACAGCGGAAACTTTGACTGGAAGGATTACCCCGGCCTTACGCAGCCGGATGAAAGCTACCACGGCACCGTCTATACGGAGGCGTTTGGTAAGCTGGCGTATATCACAAAAGCACGGACGCAGCTGATGCGCGACATTGGGGCGAGCCCTACGGCGCATGGCGCGTTTTTACTCAACATGGGGCTGGAAACGCTTGCCCTGCGCATAGCGCGGCACAGCGAAAATGCGCTTGCGGCCGCGAAGTTCCTGAAGTCCCAGGAGCAGGTGGAGAGCGTGAGCTATCCGGGGCTTGTGGGCGATCGATATTATGAGCTGGGGCGCAAGTACCTGCCGGACGGCGCAAGCGGAGTGATCGCCTTTTCCCTGAAGGGCGGCCGCGAGGCGGCGATCCGCTTCATGGATAGCTTGGAGCTTGCGGCGAATGTGGTTCATGTGGCGACCGTGAAAACATGCGTCCTGCATCCGGCGAGCGAGACACATCGACAGTTAACGGATGAACAGCTCGTTGCGGCGGGTATCACGCCGGGCATGATCCGCCTTTCCGTGGGGATCGAAAATATCGAGGATATCCTGGATGATTTAAAGCGGGGATTTGCCAATATCTGACACAGGAAAATAAAAAGGCTTTGCGGGCGCAAAGCCTTTTTTTGTATCGTCATTTGGGACGGCAGCGATACCTTCTTGGGGTACAGCCGATCCGTTCGCGGAAAAGCTTGCTGAAATAGCTGAGGCTGTTAAAGCCGGTCATGGTGGCGATCGTACTGACCGGCAGGCCGGTATCCAAAAGCAGGGCAGCCGCGCGTTCCAGGCGGTAAGCAATCAGCGAATCGATGGGCGTGACGCGCAGGACGCGTTTAAACGAACGGCAGCATTCGCTTTTGCTCAAATTGATAGCGTTGCTGATATCTGCAAGGGAGATATCCTCGGCATAGTGCTCGTGTACAAAGGCGAGCGCCTGCTTGATGCGCAGTTCATCGTTGGTGGAGGTTCGCTGGCTGGTGGGGGCGCCTGTAAACACATGTTCCAGCAGCAGCAGCCACAGGCTGCAGACCGCGTTACGCATATCGAATTCAAAGCCGAAAGCGTGCGCGGACGATACCTGGCGGATGTGCCCAAGATAAGAAAGCGCCTGTGCCTGCCATGGGATTTCACCGGAAAATTTTGTGTATTTGACCGCTGTATCGCCAATATAGGGAAGGATATATTTGGTGGACAGCAGGTCAAATCCGCTGCTCCCCAAAAGGCGCGGACTGACCGCAACGGTAAACAGGGACGAATCGTCCCCGCGCCGCGGACGGATGCGGTGCAACTGGCTGCCGTTGATGAACATGCCTTCGCCCTCATGCAGCAGGACGGTATCCTCCGCGACGGATATCTCCGTCGTACCGCGGTTGGCGATGACGAATTCGATCTCCGCGTGCCAATGCCAGGGAATACTGTCCCGCTGCCACGGGATGTTGCCGCGGCGGGAGTGTTCGATTTGGTCCAGATAGATATCCAGAGAAGCATCCTGATTCAATTCGCGCAGCGTCTGGTCGCTGGACAAGTATGTGATATGCATAAAACACCTAGCTATGATAATGATAGTTTTCGGCAATATATTGATGTACATTTTTGCCTGCCGTCAATATAATTATACATAAAGGAAAGCACAAAAGTCAACTATAAGCACATATGTTATTGCATAATATGGGGGTGGAAAAAATGATCACGCATGTCGGAAGCATCAATGTAGATTATATCGTACACAACAAACGGCTGCCCATGCCGGGGGAAACGGTATTTGGGGATTCCCTGAGCATGGCCATAGGCGGCAAAGGGGCGATCCAGATCGGCGCGGTCGCGAGGCTCGGTGTCCCTACCTGTTTTATCAGCATGATGGGAGAGCTTGATCCCAATTTACCGCTTTTGAAAAGCGACCTTGCGTGGGCGGGCGTCAATTGCGAAAGGATCGGCATGGCAAAGGATATGCTGTGCGGGTCGGCATTTGTGATGGTGGAAGAAAGCGGCGCCAACGCGATCAGTATCGTACATGCGGCGGACAGGGCGGTCACGCCCGAATATGTGGAGCAGAACCGCGATGTAATACGGGATGCAAAGGTCGTGATGACGGAATTCATGCCGCCGATGGAAACATGCGAATATGCCATGAAGATGGCGAAGGAATACGGGGCGGTGACCATCGTCAACCCTGCGCCGGTAAAGGAGATCCCGGATGGGTTTTATCAATATATTGATATCATCACACCCAACGAAAGCGAAGCGGCGGGATATTGCGGATTTGCAGTGGACGATGAAAAGAGCGCGGCTGAAGCCTGTGCGTTTTTCCATGGAAAAGGCGTAAAAAACGTTGTGATCACCTTGGGAGGGCGCGGCGCTTTCGTATCCGACGGGCAAAGAACCGAAATGGTCGAAGCATACAAGGTAAAAGCCGTCGATACGACGGGCGCGGGCGATTCGTTTAACGCGGGGCTTGCCGTGGCGATCTGGAAGGACAAAGACCTGTTTACAGCGGCGAAGTTCGCCAATGCGGTGTCCTCTGTCAGCGTACAGAGAAAAGGATCGTTCCGCTCGATCCCCACATACGAGGAAGTTGCGCAGGTATTTGCGCTGTAGGAAAGGGACGGGAATGGAAAGCGAAGCAATCAGGGAAGTATTGCGCGTTGCAAAGCGCATGGACGATAAGCTGCTGGCAAATGCTTATGAAGGCAACGTATCCGTCAAACGGGACGGATACCTGTATATCACGCCGTCCGGCAAAAACAAGGAATGGCTGACGGGCGACATGATCGCTGTTTTTGATGAAAAGGAAAAGCAGGTTGCGGGGGTATACCCGCCGTCGTCCGAGTTGAAAATGCATGCCGCGATGTACGGGCTGCGCGAGGATATCGGCGGCGTGGTACATTCGCATGCCCCGTTTTTGACGGCGTTTGCCATGTGCAACATGCCCTTTGTATCGCATGCGCACGCGGAGCTTTTGTGGGATCACAAGGAGGTGGAAGTCCTCCCGTACGGCCGTCCCGGATCGGACAGCATTTATGCCGGGGCAGGCGATATCCTCAAAAAAGGAAAGGACATCATGCTGCTGGCAAACCACGGTGTGCTGGCGGTAGGAAAAACAGCGTACGACGCGCTTAACAAGCTGGAATCGGTGGAGAGCGCGGCAAAGATATGCGTCATTTCGCGGCTGATCGGAAAGGAAAACGACCTGCCGGCGGATGAAGTGGAATTTCTGCTTAGTTTATAGAAAAGGAAAGGTGAGGAAAATGTTTAGTGCGGATAGTTTTATCCCGACGCGCGTGGTGTTTGGGAACGGAAGGCTGGAGGAATTAAAAAGCATGCCCCTGCCGGGCAAAAAAGCGCTTTTATGCGTACTGCAGGATGGATTCATCGAACCGTCCGGGCTGCTTGGGCGGGTGGTCGCGCTGCTTAAGAAAAATGGCGTAGAGGTTGTGGTGAACGACCACGTGATGCCCAACCCGACGCGCGAAGACGTGATGAAGGGCGTCGATATCGCTCGGAACGAAGGATGCGATTTTTGTATCGGCCTTGGGGGAGGCAGCACCATCGACACGGCGAAGGCCATCGCAATCATGCTGGAAAACCCCGGAGACCTGTGGGATTACGCAAGCGCGGGATCGGGCGGGCGCAAGGAGATCCGCAGCGCGGCCCCGGTGGTGGCGATCTCTACGACAGCGGGTACGGGAACAGAGACAGACCCGTATTGCGTGATCACCAATGAAGAAACAGGGGAGAAGCTCGATTTTGCGGTGGATGCGATCTTCCCGCAGATATCGTTTATTGATCCGCAGATCACGATGTCGCTGCCGCGGCACCTGACGATCTACCAGGGCTTTGACGCATTTTTCCATGCGGCGGAATGTTATATCGTCAACCAGAATAAAAACAAGCTGGTCGATATGTACGGCGCGGAATCCGTGCGGCTGGTGACGCAGTGGCTGCCCGTTGTCGCGGAGGACGGGAAAAACGAAGAGGCGCGGACGAATATCGCTTTTGCAGCCGATGTATTGAGCGGATATACGCAGGCGCTCATCAATACGACGTCCCACCATATCATTGGGCAGTGCCTGGGCGGCCTGTTTCCCAAATTGCCGCACGGCGCCAGCCTGATCGTCCTTGCAGAGGCGTATTATACAAAGATCAAGGCTCTCGTACCGGATATGCTGGAGCAGCTTGGGGACATCATGGGCGAAGCGCCTGTCATGGGAGATAAAGGACAGAATTTTGTGAATGGCCTTGTAAAGATGCTCGACAAAACAGGCGCCCGCGAGCTGGCGCTTTCGGAATACGGCATGAAGCCGGAAGATTTTGAACGCATCGCAGATATCGTTGTGGACGATGTAGGCATCGATTCCGTGGATATTTACGAGCTGTCGAAGGAAGACATCATCGATATCCTGAAACAGTCTTACCGATAGACTGTCAAACAGCAGGAAGGCCGCATCCCCGGATGCGGCTTTTTTGCGTATCAAAAAAAGGAGCGCGGGCTGCGCTCCTTACAAAACCGCTTGCTATTTGATATAATCCATCAGGCTTTCCCGTGCAAGCCGCGTATCGATTTCACGGAGAATAGGCTCTGCACTGCGTACGCCGAGGCCAAAACGGCTGGCGCCCGCGTCGATCATTTCAAGCATCGTATCCACATCGCGGATACCGCCCGCCGCTTTGATCAGGGCGCTGTCGCCGATCGCATCCTTGATGGTTTTGATCATGTGCACGGTCGTGGGCCTGCCGTGGAGCCCCGTGCTCGTCTTGACAAATTCCGCACCCGCGGCGACCGCGAGCTCTGCGGCCGTGGCGATCTGCGCATCATTTAAAAACGACGTCTCGATGATGACCTTGACCGGGACTTTAACAGACTCGCATACGGTCGTCATATCCTGTTTCGTATATTTTTGGTTGCCGGACAAAAATGCGCCGACGTTCATGACCATATCGATCTCCTGTGCGCCCATCAGCTCCAGTTGCTTTGCTTCATATACCTTTGCGGACGTAAGCTCGCCGCCAAAGGGAAAGCCGGTGACGCTTCCGTGCAGGACGTCGTCGTAACCGATGGTATTCTTGATCGTATAGGAAAGATAGCAGGGAAAGGCGATCGTCGAAGCGCAATGGTATGCCTTGGCGATATCGCACACGCGGTCGATATCTTTCAGCTGCGAATCCGCGTAAATAGAAGTCATATCAATCATCCTGGGAAGATCTTCAAGTGAAAACATAGGGTAAAGGCCTCCGAAAAGTCATTTAAAACAGTATTATCATAAGCGAGAGAATAGGCAATGTCAATGGCAAGTGATAAAAAAATATGTCAAAAAAACATGCACTATCTATCAGGAAAAAGGAGTATAATGGGAACAGTTCGGGCAGGAGGGAAATGCATTGGATATTGAACGTGTAAAAAAGTTTTTTGAGATGGATCGCTTTGTAAAAGGACTGGGGATCGTGATCGACAGCGCGGGAGAAGGCGAATGTGTTTGCAGCGCGCTGATCGAGGACAAGCACCTGAATGCGGGCAATGTGGTGCAGGGAGGCATGATCTTTACGATCGCGGATTTTACATTTGCGGTCGCGGCAAACTGCAAGCATGGCAACGTGGTTTCCCTGTCAAACAACATCACCTATAACCGGCCGCCGAAAGGCAAGAAACTGATCGCAAGCGCAAAAGAGATATCGGCAACGCGCAGGACATGCCTGTACGAGGTGGAGGTTTGTGACGAGCTTGGTACGAACGTCGCCTACGTGACGGTCACAGGTTTCATCAAGGAAGGAAGCATCGGGCTTTAAAGCAGGCGGGGTCGGGCCATCCATGGTTTGTATGAAAACAGGCGCCTGAAAGGCGCCTGTTTTCTTTGCTTCATTTTATTTAGGATTGGCCGGCCTTTTTTGCCGAATCATTTTTTAGCAGCGCTGTCACGATAATGCCCACAACACAGGCCGCAGCCGGAATGATGAACGTCCATGGTGTCGGGATGCCGTCGATGGTGACCACCTTGGCAATGGCGGGAAACAACAGGCCGGAGACCGCAAAAGCGATCATGATGAGGCCATAGTTGACGCCGTTGTTTTTGATGCCGAAGTAATCCGCCGTGACCGCCGGGAACACGCCTGCGCTTCCGCCGAATGCGAAGGCGATCAGCGCGATGAGCACGATGAACAGGTAGCTTTGTGCAAACGTCAGCAGCAGGATACACACGAGCGTGACCAGGTAGAGCACAAAAAGCACATTCCTGCGCCCGATCTTGTCGGACAGCCACGGGGCGACCAGGCGGCCCGCAGCCGAGGCGATGCCCGTGACCATGACGCCTGCCAGCGCCGCGGCCTCGCTTAGGTTGCGCAGCTCGCCCAGGGACTTTAATAATGGATTGATGATAAAATATGCGGGCGTCAAGAGCATCATGGACAGGAAGATGAAATAGTAATATTTCGTTTTGACCATTTCAAGCGGCGCATATTGTTTCTGCCGGGAAAGGTCGGGCAGCGCCACGTGGAACGCATCCATATATTCCCTGGACGGGTTTTTAACAAACCAGCCGAAGACCAGGATGACCACGGCAAAAATGACCGCAAGGATAAGGAAGGTCTGCGATACGCCGACCGCCTTTAAAAGCGTATTGACGATGGGTGTGAATACAACGGTGGATGCGCCGAACGTGCAGACGATGATGCCCGTGGCGAAGCCTCTTTTGTCGAGGAACCATTTTTGCGCGCACGAGATGGTGGACGTATAGGCAGCGCCCACGCCGAAACCCGCCATGCCGCCGTAAAAGACGTAGATTAGCCAAGGCATGTTTTGCGGCACGAACGACGACAGCAGTATGCCCGCTACAAACATCGCACCGCCTAAAAAGACGACGGGGCGCGGCCCCTTTTTATCGTTTAAGCGCCCGCCTAAAACGATGCCTAAAACAAAGGTGGCAAGCATGATGGAGAATGTAACAGAAGCGTCTGCCGCGCTCCATGCATAATATTCCATGACAGCCGGCTGGAAAATGCTCCAGATATAAATGATACCGATACAAAGCTGGATGATTGCGCCGGCAAAAAGCGGCAGGAATTTGTTCTGTGATTTCAAAATAAGGCCACCTCCAAATTATCATTTGTGCATGCGTTTTAGCATGCTAACGTAATGATATATGATTTTTATGGAAAAATCAACGCAATACTTGAGAAAACAAGGGGCAGGATGTAAAATAGGGAAAGAAGGACGGGGCGCAATCCCCGGCCCGGAAAATGAACATAAGTTGAGGTAGGGCAATTATGCTTGAAGGGATCAAGATCGAGGTATACAAGGCGAACATGGAGCTGGAAAAATACGGCCTTGTGATGCTGCGGTGGGGCAACATTTCGGCGATGGACGAGCATACGGGGTATATCGTCATCAAACCGAGCCGCATCCCGTACTCCAAGATCAAACCGGACGACATGATCGTCTGCGATCTGGAAGGAAAGATCATCGAAGGGGCGCATACGCCGTCTTCCGACCTGTTTACACACCTTGAGATATACCGGTCCTTTAAAGAGGTGCGCAGTGTGGCGCATACCCATTCCAAATGGGCGACCGTATTCGCGCAGGCGGGCAAGAGCATCCCCAACCTCGGTACGACGCATGCGGACTTTTTTAAGCACGATATCCCGGTCACGCGTACGATGACAGCCGAAGAAGTCGCACGGGACTATGAAAAGAATACCGGTAAAGTCATTGTGGACGCCTTTACCTTGAAGAACCCCATGACCACGCCTGCGGTGCTGGTCAAAAACCACGGGCCGTTCGTGTGGGGCAAGGATATCCCGCAGACGGTGGATAATGCGGCGGCGCTCGAATATGTCGCGGAAATGGCCTTTTATACCATGCGGCTCAATACCGATGCGGAAATGAACGAATACCTGATCGACAAGCATACTGAAAGGAAACAGGCCAGAACGCATGAATAATAAAGCTACCAGCACAGAGCGGCAGCTGTTCATCTTGTCGTTGCTGGCACAAAAAAAGAGCGGTTATACGATCAATGAAATCATCGATTCGCTGAAGCGCATGGCGGACATCGACGCGACAAGGCGTATGGTGGTGCGGGATATGGACTATATCTCGCAGAATTTCTTTGTCTACGAGGAAGAGGTCGGCGGAAGGACTGTCTATAAAGCGGACAAATATGCGCTTTCCGACATGGATTTTTCCATTGCGGAGGTGCTGTCGCTTTACTTCACGCGTGAGGTACTGGAGTCTTATAAAACGCTTGATATTGCAAAAAACGCACTCAAGATACTCGATAAGATACTCGGCAAGATGCCTGAGCTTTCGCGGAGTGCGATGGAAAATGTCGAGAAAATGATCAAAATCGTTCCTGCTTCGGCAGCGGAAGAGGAAACGGACGAGGAAATACTGGAGGCGGTGCAGGCTGCTCTGCAGGAGTCGCGCAGCCTGCAGATCGTATACAGTTCCTTTTCCACAGGGGAAACGGTAACGCGCAAATTCGATCCGTATGTGCTGGAAGTGCGCGAGGGCTGCTGGCATACGATCGGGCATTGCCACCTGCGCGGCGCGGTACGCGACCTGCGGCTGTCGCGCATGGAGGAAGCCAAGATACTGTCGGATACATTCAGCATACCCAAACGGTTTTATGAGGAATACCAGAAAACGCGCTTCGATAAGCTGGCGGGGGATACGGCCTGCGACGTGGAGGTGCGTTTTACCGGCGACGCGGCGCGGCTGGTGAAGGAATTCCACGCGCATAAGGCAGACCGGCTGGAGGAAAAAGGCGGCGCGCTCCTCTTTTATAAGAAAGCGGCGCTCACGCCAGACCTGATGTCGTGGATCCTTTCGTTCGGCGCGCAGGCGGAGGTGCTGGCCCCGGGCGAACTCAAGGAAGCGGCAGCGCGTGAAGCAAGGGCAATGGCAGAACGATATAAGGCGGTAAGTAAATGAAACAAAGGCTCATACTAAACGACATCTCCCCGGACTTTAAACGGGATACGCAGACGCGGGGGGAATATATCGAAAAAAAGAAAAAGCAGATTATCGGCTTTGTGGAGCGCTATCTTGAGCGCTCGGACGCCAAAGGGATCGTGCTCGGCATTTCGGGCGGCGTGGACAGCTTCCTTGTGGGGGCTCTGTGCGCCGTTGCGTGCGAAAACGCAAAGAGGAAGCTCTACCTTGTCCTCCTTCCCAATGGGCAGCAGGCTGATATTGAGGACGCGCGTGCCTGCGTCAGGCGGATCATGGAAATAAACCCGCAGGCCATGTGCGATACGGTATCCATCGCGGGAGGCTATGCCGGGGCGCTTGGCGACCTCAAAGGGGCGCGGGGGTTTTCCAAGGACGCGTATACGCTGGGAAACTTGCAGCCGCGGCTGCGGATGATGTACCAGTATGCGCTTAGCAAGGGGATGCTTGTCGCGGGTACGGATCACGCGACCGAAGCGATCACAGGGTTCTATACCAAATTCGGCGACGGCGGAAGCGATTTGAACCCCATCCAGGAGTTGGTGAAGGACGATATCTATGAGATGTCGCGGACGTTTGGCGCACCGGAGGCGGTGATGGTAAAACAGCCGGCGGCGGGCCTGGGTATCTCGGCAACGGACGAGGAAGAGTTGGGCATCCGTTACGACGATATCTGCGCATACCTCAAAGGCCACAGTATCGCAGGCGACGTACGGGAGAAGCTGGAGGCGGCTTACGACCGTTCGGCGCACAAACGCGCCTTGCCGGCGTCTTTAAAGGACGAATACCATGAGAAAAAGAGCGCGGTACATATCCATGTGGGACAGGTCGGCGACGAACGGATCCTGAAAACGACGATCGCTGACATCAACGCGCACCCGGAACAGATCGTGCTGTATATCGGGCAGTATCCGCCGGAACAGGCGTTCTACGACGAGGTCGTCAAGACGGTCAACACGCCCATCGCGCATTACAACATGTTTTGCGTAAAGGATGGGGAAGCGGTAAACAGTACGTTTGGGAACCTGACGGGCTGCCTGAAACGCAAGCTGGTAAGCAAGGTCGTGGTTTCGGGCGAGGTGGGCACGGCGCTTTCGGATGCCGTGGTCTGGCTGATGCACAACGGGTTCGAGGTGACCCTGTTAAAGGACTGCCTGACAAGGATCAAAAAGTAAGGATACGACACAACAAAAAGGAAACGGAAAAATGGATATTTTCAAATACGTGGACGAGGTAGTGGATTATTACGAGACCGTCCAGTACCGATACAAAAATATTGCGCACGACCTAAAGCATATGCTGGAAGACGTGATCGTCAAGAATTCGGAGTATACGCTCAATATTTCGTACCGCGTCAAGGAGCTGGACAGCGTGCGCGAAAAGCTGATCCGCAACAGTTATTACCGCATGCATACCTCAAAAGAGGAAGTCGTCGCGAATATACAGGATATCATCGGCATCCGTATCGAGTGTAAATTCAATGAGGACGAGCAATATGTTTATAAGCTGATGCTCCAGATGTTCAGCAAAACGGACGACCAGATCTTTTTTTACAATTCCAAGTTCCCCAAAATGCGCTTTAAGCTGAATGAAAAGCAGCCGGTCAAGCAAAAGAACGGCTTTGATATTTATAAGATCGACGCGCGCTATGAGGACAACAAGGGGCAGGAAGACGAGATCCGTGTGAATTTCGAGATACAGATCAAGTCCATGATCAACATGTTCTGGGGCGAGATCGAGCACCGGATTATCTATAAGAACCCGTCATACTTTATGGTGGAGCAGCAGGTGATTGAAAACCTGGTTTCCATCAAGGAAAACCTGAACCTGGTCGACCACCAGCTGCACGACTTATATAAGAGGTACAAACGCGACAACAGCTCCAAACTGCATTACCGCAAGGAAACCATCGAAAACATCGTTTCTAAGCTGGTACACGATACGATCGCGCGCAAGATGAAAAATGACTTGGGTTTTGTGGTGCAGTTCAAGGAAAGCTGCGACAGTATCATCGACTATCTCTTTATTGTGAACAACGCGGCGCAGATGGAAGATTACGGCCGGATATTGACGGACATTTTCTACATCACCAGCAACATGACCGGGGAAGAGATGGATTTCCGCGAATCGTTGGAATTGGAGCACGGATTCAATACGGGAGACCAGTTCATCGATACGGTGGGGATCACCATCCAGAAGCTGATGAATGTGGATTTCAACTGGCACCTCTACTGCATGATCCTGTTTGAACTGGAACGCGGCAGCAACATCGACGACCTGGAGACATTTATCCGTTATTACAAGGGGAGGCTGACCGCCAACGCGGAGCTTTACCGTTTGGAGGAAGTGTTCCCGGCGGAGACCGCGCAGAAGATCAAGACGGACCTGATCAACGAGATGGGATATGTGTTCCGCCGCCATGCGGATATCGCGCTGTTATACAGCGGGGGCATCAAAGAGCTGACGCGGGCCCTTAAAAAGACGGTGGAGAACATCATCAAGGACAAGCCCGACTGGAACAAGGAAAAATCCATTTACCTCCTATACCTCAACAACAGCGTGAGCGTAGAGGAGATCAATTGACTGGGTGGATGAATTGGCGTAAAATAATTGGAGCGATGACAAGCACGTTTTACAAATTTATGGAGAATGAGGCGAAACTATGAAAATCAGACTGGCTGACGGCAGCGTCAGGGAATTTAAGGATGGGATGAACGCTCTTCAGATCGCAAAAGAGCTGAACCAGAAACTTGGGAAAGCCGCAGTTGCGGCAAAGATCGACGGCACGGTGACCGAGCTTACGCAGGCGGTGCCGGACGGCGCGGCCCTTGAGATCCTTACCTTCTTAGACGAAGACGGTAAAAAGGCGGTTTGGCATACGGCTTCGCATGTGCTGGCACAGGCGGTGAAGCGCTTATACCCGGAGGCAAAGCTGGCGATCGGCCCGGCAACGGACAGCGGGTTTTATTATGATTTTGATACGGAGCGCCCGTTTACGAACGAGGATCTTGCAAAGATCGAAAAGGAAATGAAGAAGATCGTGGCGGAAAACATCCCGCTCACAAAATATACGCTGCCGCGCGCACAAGCGATCGAAAAAATGAAAGCGGCGGGAGAGCCTTACAAGGTGGAGCTGATCGAAGACCTTCCGGAGGACGCAGTCATCAGCTTTTACGAGCAGGGCACGTTTACCGACCTGTGCGCGGGGCCGCACGCCGTTTCCACAGGCAGGGTAAAAGTACCCAAGCTGCTGCGTACGGCGGGCGCGTATTGGCGCGGAAACGAAAACAATAAAATGCTGCACCGTATTTACGGCGTGGCGTTTCCCACACAGCAGGAGCTTGACGCCTATCTGCAGCAGTTAAAAGAGGCGGAAGAACGCGACCACAACAAACTGGGACGCGAGCTGCATTACTTTACCACCAATCCGCTGGTGGGACAGGGGCTGCCGCTTCTGATGCCCAAGGGCGCGAAAACGATCCAGCTTTTGCAGCGCTTTGTCGAGGATGAGGAAGAGCGCAGGGGATATGTGATCACCAAAACGCCGTTTATGGCAAAAAGCGACTTGTATAAAATTTCCGGGCACTGGGATCATTACCAGGACGGGATGTTCATACTGGGCGACGAGGAGAAAGACGAGGAAGTGCTGGCGCTGCGGCCGATGACATGCCCGTTCCAGTACATGATCTATAATGCGGAGCACCATTCCTATAAAGACCTGCCCATCCGCTATGCCGAAACGTCCACGCTGTTCCGCAACGAGGCGTCTGGCGAGATGCACGGGCTGATCCGGGTGCGCCAGTTCACGCTTGCCGAAGGGCACATCATTTGTACGCCCGGACAGTTGGAAGAGGAATTTTTGGGCGTGCTCGATTTGATCCAATACAATATGAAGATACTGGGAATCGAAAACGACGTCACATACCGATTTTCCAAATGGGATCCGAACGACAAGGGCAAATATATCGGCGACGCGGAGGAATGGGAACGCGTACAGGGCGCGATGCGCACGATCCTTGACCATACCGGCCTCAAATATTATGAAGCGGACGGAGAAGCGGCGTTTTACGGACCGAAACTCGATATCCAGTTCAAAAACGTGTTCGGCAAGGAAGACACGCTGTTTACGGTGCAGATCGACTTTGCGCTTGCGGAGCGTTTCTCCATGACCTACGTGGACAGCGACGGCCAGAAAAAAGCGCCGTATATCATCCACCGTTCTTCCATCGGGTGCTACGAGCGGACGCTCGCCATGCTGATCGAAAAATATGCGGGGGCACTGCCCATGTGGATGATGAGCGAGGAAGTTCGGCTGATGAACATAACGGACGAAGCGGCGGAATATTGCCACGCGTTCGCGCGGCGGCTGCGTGATGCAGGGATTCGCGCCAGCGTAGACGACCGGCAGGAAAAGATCGGCTATAAGATCCGCGAGGCGAGGAACGAACGCATCCCGTACATGCTGGTGGCGGGCGAAAAAGAGATCGCGGACGGGACATTCGCCGTGCGCCGCAGAGGCGAGGGCGAGATCGGCAGCATGGCGGCGGAGGAGCTGCTTGGCCTGATCGTTCAGCAGGACAGGGGAAAGGTGATTTTTTAAGGATGACTTGACACGGCGCCTGCCGCTGTGGTAAGATTATCGTTGTAAAACAAAGCAGGAGCTACCCGCTTCTCACCTATGGGCAAGGGCGCATGGGTCGAATAAACAAAGGTAATTGTTTTTTATGAGCGGGTAGAGAGTATCTATCCGCTTTTTATATGAAAAGCGAAACGCTACAAGCGAGGGGGAAAGAACAATCGCAAACGAACCGTTCATCAATGAACAAATCAGGGAACCGGAAGTAAGGGTAGTGGCCGAGGACGGCAGGCAGCTTGGCGTGATGTCTTCACAGGAGGCGCAAAGAATCGCCGATGAAGCAGATCTTGACCTGGTGAATATTTCGCCAAAGGCGAATCCGCCGGTGTGCAAGATCATGGACTATGGCAAATACCGCTTTGAACAGAATAAACGGCAGAAGGAAGCAAAGAAAAACCAGAAGATCGTTGTCCTAAAAGAAATGCGCCTTTCCGCCACGATCGACAAGCACGATATGGAGGTCAAGGCTAAGAATGTGCGCAAGTTTTTGGAAGCGGGCGACAAGGTCAAGGTGTCCATCCGTTTCCGTGGGAGGCAGCTTGCACATACCGAGCAGGGCAGGACTGTCATGCAGCTGTTCCTGGAAATGCTGGGTGATTGCGCGGCTGTCGAAAAGAATGCCAAAATGGAAGGCAGAAGCATGTTTATGATCCTTGCCCCCAAAGCATAAGGGGCCGGGTTTAAAAAGTTGCCAATAATAAGTTTGAGATACAGAAGGAGGGCGTTAAGATGCCTAAGATGAAGACACACAGAGGCGCGGCGAAAAGATTCAGCGTCACGAAATCAGGTAGGGTAAAAAGATCCAAAGCGTACAAAAGCCACATATTGAATAAGAAAAGCTCTAAGAGGAAGAGAAATCTCCGCAAGGGTACTTATATTTGTGCGGCAGAAGAAAAGAACGTCAGAGTTCTGATTCCGTACAAATAATATCGAGAGGATGTAAGGGAGGTTTACAAAAATGGCTAGAGTAAAAAGAGCGGTAAGCTCGCATAAAAAACGCAGGAAAGTATTCAAACTCGCAAAGGGCTATTTCGGAGCGAAGTCCAAGCAATATAAGTCCGCAAAACAGGCGGTCATGAAGTCCATGAATTATGCCTATACAGGCAGGAAGCTGAAAAAGCGCGATATGCGCCGCCTGTGGATCGTGCGGATCAACGCGGAAGCACGGCAGAACGGCCTCAGCTATTCCAAGTTTATGAACGGCCTCAAGCAAAATGGGATCGATCTGAACAGGAAAGTACTGGCTGATATGGCGGTTAACGACAAACCTGCTTTTAAAGAACTGGCGGAAACGGCAAAGAAAAAAGTGCAGGCGTAATCGAAAAGAGATTTTGGGGGATAAGCTGGTATCAAAACTGCTTTATCCCCTTTTTTGTTCGTATGGGAGAAGGTCATGAAAGAGATCAAAAGCCATTCCAATGAATATATCAAGACGCTGCGCTCCCTGAAAAAGAAACGCGCGCGGGATGAAGAAGGCAAATATATCATCGAGGGCATGAAGACGATCGGTGAGGCGCTGGGCGCCGCGCAGGAGGTGGAATGTATCCTGACGGCGGAACCGGGCGGGCCGGCCGCCGCGCTTGCGAAGGAATACGGCGTACAGGTCATTTCCGTGCCCTACGAGATCATCCAGCAGGTCGCGGATACGAAAACGCCTCCCAACGATATCGCCTGCGTCAAAAAGCAGGAGAACCTTCCGGATTACGGCGGCAGCTTTTATGTGGCGCTCGACGATGTAAACGACCCCAAAAACCTGGGGACGATCATCCGTACAGCGGACGCTGCAGGCGCGGAGGGCGTATTCATCTCGGATACCAGCGCAGACTTCTACGGCCCCAAGGCACAGCGTGCGGCCATGGGCTCTACGTTCCATGTGCCAATCGAGGTATGCAGCTTGCCGCATACGCTCAAAAAACTCAAAAGCACGGGCGTACAGGTCGTGGCGGGAAGCCTCGCGGGGCAATATGGGATCGCTATACCGTCCCGGAAGGCGTGCGTGGTCATTGGAAACGAAGCGCGCGGCATATCAAAGGATGTGCAGGAGCTGGCAGATGTGCTGTATAAGATCCGCATATACGGGCGGGCGGAAAGCTTGAACGCAAGCGTCGCCGCGGGTATAATGTTATATGATGTACGCAAGGTATTAGGAGAGCAGGGATAGCGGCAAGCTGAACGGATAGGAAGCGTTGCACGGCGGAAACGTCCCCTGCGCGCGGGATTGCTGATCGAGTTGATAATGAATTGAGATAAATTTTTTAAGCATGAGAGGAAAGGGAATATGTCAAACGACGAAATCGTAAAGAAGGCGCTGGGGGAGATCGGCGCGGCGGGATCGAGCGGGGAGCTCAATGATATCCGCGTCAAATACCTCGGTAAAAAGGGCGAGATCACGATGCTGATGAAGCAGATGGGCACGCTTGCCCCGGAAGAGAGGCCGGCGTTCGGACAGGCCGTCAACGCTGCCCGGGGAAGTGTGGAGCAGGCGCTCCTGAGCGCAGCGGAGAAAATCGCGCAAAAGGAAGACGCTGCCAAGCTCGCTGCCGAACGCGTGGATATCACGCTGCCCGGGCGTGCGCAGGCTTTAGGCGCATTGCACCCGTTGACACAGGTCTATTATGAGATCCGCGACATCTTTTTGAGCATGGGCTTTGATGTGAACGAAGGGCCGGAGATCGAGCTG
Organism: Christensenella timonensis; assembly: GCF_900087015.1. Classification (NCBI taxonomy): domain Bacteria; kingdom Bacillati; phylum Bacillota; class Clostridia; order Christensenellales; family Christensenellaceae; genus Christensenella; species Christensenella timonensis. The sequence goes on along the minus strand of NZ_FLKP01000001.1, from coordinate 177,292 downwards.
GATCAATACAATTTTGAGATGCTGAATATTCCCAAAGACCATCCTGCGCGCGATATGCAGGATACGTTCTATGTGAGCGACGACGTGGTGCTGCGGACGCATACCTCGCCCGTGCAGGTGCGCACGATGCTGGGGCAAAAACCCCCGATCCGCATGGTGTGCCCGGGACGCGTGTTCCGCACGGACGACGTGGATGCGACGCATTCGCCGGTGTTCATGCAGATGGAAGGGCTGGTAGTTGGTAAAAACATCCGCTTTTCGGACTTGAAAGGCACGATCAATACGTTTATCCGCAACTTCTATGGGGAGGACGTAAAGACAAAGTTCCGCCCGGGCTTTTTCCCGTTTACAGAGCCTTCTGCGGAGGTGGATGTGACGTGCACGGTGTGCGGCGGCAAAGGCTGCGCTGCGTGTAAGGGCGCGGGCATGATCGAAGTGCTGGGCTGCGGGGTCGTGAACCCGGTAGTACTGCAAAACTGCGGCCTCAATCCGGAGGAATATTCCGGGTTTGCCTTTGGCATGGGCATCGACCGTTTGGCAAACACCAAATACGGGATCACGGATATTCGTTTACTCTATGAAAATGACGCGCGTTTTCTGCGCCAGTTCGTATAAAGGAGGGCACGGGAAATGTTGGCACCATATAGATGGATCCGCGATTATGCGGACGTAAAATCGGACGTAAATACGCTTGCAGATAAAATGGTCATGACCGGGAACGGTGTGGAAGAGATCGTTTTGCTGGGCGAAGATATTGAAAATGTTGTAGTTGGGAAGATTGGGAAGATCACGAAACACCCGGACGCGGACAAGCTGCAGGTGTGCATGGTAGACGTGGGGGAAGATGCCCCCGTGCAGATCGTGACAGGCGCGGACAACGTGTTTGAGGGAGCGTATATCCCCGTGGCAAAAGCGCCGTCCATGCTTCCCGCAGGGCCCATAAAAAAGGGGAAGCTGCGCGGAGTGGAATCGTTTGGTATGCTGTGTTCGGGCGGGGAACTGAATTTAAAGGAAGAAGACTATCCGGGCGCGGGCGTGGATGGCATCATGATTTTACAAGGCGAACCAAAGCCGGGCACGGATATCCGCGATTTGCTCGACTTGCGGGGGGCGGTCATTGATTTTGAGGTGGGCGCAAACAGGCCGGACTGCCTTTCGATGATCGGCACGGCGCGCGAGGCCGCGGCTGCGGACGACGCAGAGTTCCGCCTGCCGGAAACGGGATATGAGGAAGGCGCGGCGAAAACGGAAGAGATGGTCAGCGTGGAGGTCTGTGACAGCGACCTGTGTACGCGCTATGTTGCGGCGGGCGTTACGGATGTGAAGATTAAGCCGTCTCCTGAATGGCTGCGCGTACGGCTGCGTGAAGCGGGTATCCGCCCCATCAACAATATCGTTGATATCACCAACTTCATCATGCTGGAAACGGGGCAGCCGATGCACGCGTTTGACGCGGACAAGATACGCGGGAAAAAGATCATCGTGCGCCGCGCGCAGGACGGCGAAAAAATGAAGACGCTCGACGATAAGGAACGTACCTTCACGAAAAATATGCTGCTCATCTGCGACCGGGAAGGCCCGATCGGCGTGGCGGGCGTGATGGGCGGCCTCGATTCGGAGATCACGGAAAATACAAAGGCGGTTATTTTTGAATCGGCAAAATTCATGTATGGCAATATCCGCCAGACCTCAAGGGGCTTAGGGCTTGCGACGGAAAGCTCCATGCGTTTTTCCAAGGGCGTGGACGCGGGGACGTCGATGTTTGCGATGCAGCGTGCGCTTACGCTGGTCGACGAGCTCAAGGCGGGGCATGTGGCGCAGGGGATGATCGACATTTTAAACGAGGATTTGAAGCCGAAGGTCATCAAAGTCAATGCGGCGCAGGTGAACGCAAAGCTGGGGACGCAGATTTCCGCGAAGGAGATGCAAAGGCTATTAAACCGCGTGTATATCCAGACGGGGTTGATTGGCGACGAATTGATTTGTACGATCCCCACCTTCCGCGGTGATATTTATGGCAGTGCAGATATCGCGGAGGAAGTAGCACGTATGTACGGGTATGACAATATCCCGGAAACGAACCCGATGCTGGAAGTGCGGCGCGGACGCGTTTCGGCAGTGGAAGCGAAGACCGACCGTATCAGGGATTACCTGAAAAACAACGGGTTTTTGGAGTGCATCACCTATTCTTTCACAGGCAGTCAGGATTACGAGAAGCTGGGCATCGGGATGCCTGCGGCGGTCAAGATCCTCAATCCGCTGGGCGACGATACGGCATATATGCGCACGACGCTCCTGCCGCATATGCTGGGCGTGGTAGCGCTGAACCAAAACCGGAAAAGCACAGACCTGCTGCTGTTTGAAACGTCGCGTGTCTATTGCCCCGTGGAGGGGGAAGCCCTGCCGGATGAGATCCCGACACTGGTGATGGCGGCGTATGGCAGCAAGGATTTCTTTGACCTCAAGGGGACGATCGAGAACCTTGTCAGGCTGCTGTGCGGGCGCGAGCTTGCGTGCAGGCGGTCGGAAGAACCGTATCTGCATCCCGGCGTTGCGGCAGACCTTTATGTGGGAGAAGAAAAGATCGGCGTATTGGGACGCGTACATCCGAAGGTGATGAAAGCGTTCGATATCCCGCAGGATGCGGTAATTGCGCAAATCGACCTCAAGAAATTGTTCGGCATGGAAAAGGCGGAAGCCAAATACCTGAAACTCCCGAAATTCCCGGCGGCAACGCGCGACCTTGCGGTGATCGTACCGGAAGACGTGGGCGCGGGGGATATGATGCAGGCCATCCGGCAGGCGGGCGGCAAGCGCCTGGAGCAGGTCAGCCTGTTCGACGTATATGCCGGAGAGAAGATTGGCGCGGGCAAAAAGAGCGTGGCGTTCTCCCTTTCCCTGCGCAGCAATGAAGGCACGATGACGGACGAGGAAGTGGAACGCGTCATGAAGAAAGTCCTGCGGGCCTTGGAAACGCAGTTTGAGGCAAGCCTGCGCGCGGAATAATCTGCGGTTGCGCCCCACGGGGGCTTATTGTATAATAAGGGAAAAGAGGGATAAGGCGGTGGAAAAGGTGGAGAAGATAAAAACGGTTGTCAGTATCGGCGGAAAGGAATACACGATCTGCGGGACGGACAGCGCGGAATATATCCATAGGGTCGCGCTCAAAGTGAACGCAAAGCTGGACGAGATGAAAAAAGCCAATCCGGCGCTCAACAATATCCAGCTTGCCATGCTCACCTCTTTAAACCTCGCGGACGATTATACGAAAGCGCATGACGAACTGGTGGCGACCAAAAAGGAACTGGAGCGCGTCAAGAAAGAATTGGAGCGGCAGGCTCCGGGGAATAACCGAACCGTGCCTTACCGCAAGTAAAAAAGCTTTTCGGGCCGCCCCAACGGGGCGGTCTTTTTTTGTACATAACAAACCGTTGGAAATTGTGGTATAATAAAGCATTATGAACATACCGAAATCTTTGGAATTTAACAGCATATTGGAAAAGCTTGCGGAGCGCACGGTTTCGCAGTCGGGCGCGCAAGCCGCGCGGGCGCTGCGTCCGGTAAGCGAGGGGGAAACGGCGCGAATATTGATGGCACAGACGATGGAGGCGGAAACGCTGCTCATCAAAAGGCCGAGCTATCCGGTCTGTTCGTTTGCCGCGATCGGCGCGGAGCTTCGGCGCATGAAAACGGGCGCCAGCCTTTCGGGCGGCGAAATATTGCGCGTGGCCAGTGTGTTCCGGGCGGCGAAACAGGCAGCGCCGCTGGCAAAGGACGAGACGGCGCAAATGATCCCCGCTTTGGCAAAGGGATTGTTTTACGACGACGGGATGATCAAGCGCGTAGAGGATTGCGTCGTCGCGGACGACGAGATCGCGGACGGCGCGTCCACGGAACTTGCGCGTGTGCGCAGGGAGATGCGCAAGGAAAACGAATTTATCAAGGAAAAACTGCAGTCGATGATCCGTTCGCAGGGGGAATCGAAATATTTGCAGGATGCGATCATTACGCAGCGGAACGGCAGGTATGTCGTGCCGGTGAAATCGGAATATAAGGCGAATGTTTCGGGCATCGTGCATGAAAAGAGCGCGTCCGGCGCGACGCTATTCATCGAACCGGCAAGCGTTGTGGAGGCAAACAACCGTATACGCGAGTTGGAGGCCGCGGAACAAAAGGAGATCGCGCGTATTTTGGCAGGCCTGACGGCAGGGCTGAACGTATACCGCGAGGAGCTGCGCGCAGACGTGGAGATCCTGACCGAGCTTGACCTGCTGTTCGCAAAGGCGGCTTTGGGGCTTGCCATGAAGGCTTCGCCCGTTACTTTTAACGAAGAGGGCGAGATATCCATCAACGCAGGACGCCATCCGCTGATCGATGCGGAGAAAGTCGTTCCGGTATCGCTCAAGCTTGCGGGCGGGATACGCTCGCTGGTGATCACCGGGCCGAACACGGGTGGGAAGACGGTGACGCTCAAGCTGATCGGCCTTTTTGCGATCATGGCGCAGTCGGGCCTGCTGATCCCGGCGAAATCCCCGGTGAAGCTGCCTGTGTTTGACGGGGTGTTCGCGGATATTGGGGACGAGCAAAGCATAGAGCAATCCCTTTCTACCTTTTCGGCGCATATGAAAAGCATTATTTTTGCCTTGAAGCACGCGGCAGGCCGCTCTCTGGTTTTGCTGGACGAGTTGGGCGCGGGCACAGACCCGCAGGAGGGCAGCGCACTTGCGCAGGCGATCTTAACAGAGCTCATGCAAAAGGGAAGCATGGTAGTGGCGACGACGCATATCGGCGAACTCAAGGCATTTGCCAACGAACATGAAGGGTTTGAGAACGCGAGCATGGAATTTGACGCGGCGACGCTGACGCCTACCTACCGCCTGATGATGGGCGTTGCAGGACATTCCAACGCGATCCTGATTTCGCAGCGCCTGGGGCTGCCGAAGCATGTGATCTGTGCGGCGCAGGGCTACATGAACGCGGAGCATTTGGAATACGGCAGGCTGGTCGAGGCGGCGGAGCAGGCGGAAAAACGTGCGCGCAAAATGCAAAAGGAAGCCAAGGAAGCGCTGGCAGCAGCAAAGGACGAGCGCAGGAAAGCGGAGCAGACAGCGCAAAAGGCGGCGGAAAAACGCAAGCAGATCCTTGCCAAGGCCAACGAAAAGGCAATCGAGATATTAGACGACGCCAAGGAAACGGCGGAGGATGCGATCGCGGAGGCGAAACGTCTGGGCAAGCAGGACGAAGCGAGCCGCACGGTGAATACCAAGAAAGTGCGGGACAGGCTGTCCGGCAAAAAACAGGCGATCGAGCAGCATAAAAAGCAGCAGAAGAAAACCAAAAACCTCACGGCAGAGGACATCCATGTGGGGGATACGGTAACGATCCTTTCCATGGACGCACCGGCAACGGTGTTAAAGGCGCCAAATGCAAAGGGGATCGTGCGCTTGCAGGCAGGGATCCTCAAGGTGGACTTGCCCGTGAGCGAGCTGGGGCCGGGGCAGGAAGAAGCACCCAAAAAGGGTGTGCGTACTTCGCGCGTAGAGCTTGATGCGCGGCGGCAGGTGCCGATGGAAATCGACCTGCACGGACAGGCGGTGGACGATTCGCTGATCATTCTGGATAAATATTTAGACGACGCCTTTCTTGCAGGACTTGGTGAAGTAACGGTGATCCACGGGCGTGGAACAGGCGCATTGCGCCGCGGCGTACAGGAATACCTGCGCACGCACCCGCATGTGCAGAGTTTCCGGCCGGGCAAATACGGCGAGGGCGATATTGGCGTGACGGTCGTGACGCTGAAATAGGGAGGCTGCGTATGCCGATCATATGTGATGAAGACAGGAAAGAAGCGTCCATTGTAGTCAGTGCGTGCCTGGCAGGCGTTGCCTGCCGCTATGACGGACAGGCGAAAACCGACGCGGGGGCGCTGCGCCTCGTGCTTGAAAAAAAGGCAGTGGCCTTGTGCCCGGAAATCCTGGCAGGTTTTTCCTCGCCCCGTCCCCCGGCCGAAATTCGCGGGGGCGACGGTTTTGACGTTTTAAACGGGGAGGCGAGGGTTTATAATAAAAAAGGAGAAGATATTACGGATGGTTTTTTGCGCGGCGCGCAAAAGTTGTTTGATTTTGTCTTGGAAAATGGTATAACAGAAGTATGGCTCAAGGCAATGAGCCCGAGTTGCGGCGTGTCTGAAATATATGATGGCAGTTTTAGCGGCAGGGCCGTTTTTGGCTGCGGCGTGACGTGCGCGCTGCTGAGAAAAAACGGAATCAAGGTAGTGGAGATACCGTGAAGATATGCACTTGCTTGCTACGGCCGTGAGGACGAAATCAAGAATAGGGCAGCAAGGAAAAAAGGGCTCTCGCAAAAGCCAACAAAGTGGGTTTTTGCGGGAAAAGGAGCGGCCGCCTAACATGTGAAAATTTTGGCGAATGGACGAAATTGAGCAAAAGGCGTGTTGCGACGCGGAAGGAGCGCAAACCAGGAATGGCAAACCAGAATATTCTGATCATTGATGACGACAAAAATATCAGGGAAGTTGTAAAGCTTTACCTGCGCAAGGAAGGCTACGAAGTAACGGAGGCGGCGGACGGGGCGATCGGCTTCGATTTATTTATGGGCAGGCCGTACGACCTGGTTCTGCTCGATATCATGATGCCTGTGCAGGACGGCATTGAAACGATGAAAAAGATACGGGAAAAGAGCAATATCCCGGTGATCATGCTGACTGCCAAAGGCGACACCTTTGACAAGGTGCTTTCCCTGGAGCTGGGGGCGGACGATTATGTGGTCAAGCCCTTTGACCCCAAAGAGCTTGTGGCGCGTGTGAAGGCGGTCATCCGGCGCAGCACGCAGGAAGAAAAGACGGATGTGCTGGAATATACCGACCTGAAGATCGATATCCAGAATTACCAGGTGATCTATCGCGGCAAGGAACTGCAAATGCCCCCCAAGGAGATCGAGCTGCTGCACTTTTTGGCGGCGCGCCCCAACAAGGTGTTTACGCGCGACCAGCTATTGGAGCAGGTGTGGGGGTTTGAGTATTTCGGCGATTCGCGCACGGTGGACGTGCACATCAAACGCCTGCGTGAAAAGTTTGACGACAATGAGCCGTGGCAGATCAAGACGGTATGGGGCGTAGGCTATAAATTTGAAGTTTAGTGGATAGATGGAAGCGCGAAAACAGGCCGTATTGGCCTGTTTTTTGAAATATTTCATTTTTTGTTTACATATCCGCAGGAAAAAGGCATTATAATAAAAGACAGGAAGAACAAGGGATAAGCGAATGATCAAAACGATTTTTGGGAAAATCATGCTGCTTTTCATGGCCATTATCATGGTCTCTTTGTTTATATCCGGAATTATGATGAGCTGGGTCGTACGCAACGCCTATCTTGACGACAGTGAACAGCAGATGCTGGGCATTGCAGGCGATGTGGAGACCCTGCTTTCTTTTTACAGGAGCAATTACATGACCTTCAACCAGATGGCGGCGCAGATCCTTGTGAAGGCGGAAACGAACAAGGACGTGATCTGGATCGTGGACAGCGACGGAACGGTCTGGACGGCGGCTGACCCGAGCGGGCAGACGAGCGTGACCAAGGAAGAAATACAGATGTACTTTAAGGACATGTTTGTCGAGCTGCAAAAGGGGAACGCGGTCAAGGTCGTTACCGAAGAATCGAATTTTTTCAATACCCCGGTGATCACGGTAGCAACGCCGGTGCTGTCGGACGGGACTGTGACGGGGTATGTGTTCGTACATAAAAAGATCAACGAGCTGGAAGCATCGCTGATGGCAATGTACCGCCAGATCGTTTTGGCGGCGTGTATCTCTGCCGCGCTGGGGATCATCCTCACATACCTGTTCTCCAAATCGATGCTGCGGCCGCTGTCTGTGGTCAATACGGGAGCCAAACAGCTGGCAAAGGGACACTTTGATATCCGGTTGGACGTTTCCTCTAAAGACGAGATCGGCCAGCTTGCGGACACGTTCAACAGCGTGGCGCGCGAGCTCAAGAAATACGAGGCGACGCGTGAAAGCCTAGTGGCCAATGTGTCGCACGAGCTGCGGAGCCCGCTCACTTCCATACAGGGCTTGCTGCAGGGCGTGATCGACGGGACGATCCCGCGGGAAGAGGCGGAACATTACCTGGGCGTAGTGCTCGACGAGACAAAACGTCTGGGATTCCTGATCAGCGATATGCTCGATCTGGCAAAGATCGAATCCGGGCAATTCCCCATGCAGATCGAGAAGGTGGAATTGAGCGAGCTGCTGCGCCGCACGCTCATCACGTTTGAAAGCAAGATCGAAGCGAAAAAGCTGGAGGTCTTTGTGGAGCTGCCGGAAGAGAAGCAGTATGTTTATGCGGATGAGAACCGCTTAAAGCAGGTATTGCACAATATCATTGAAAACGCGATCAAATTCGTAAACGTGGGCGGGGAACTGAAGATATCCACCACGTCCACGCAGGCGAGCGTATTTGTCAATATCACAAATTCAGGGGATGTGATCCCCAGGGAAGACCTGCCGTATCTGTTCGACCGCTTTTATAAGATCGACAAATCACATTCGCGTACCAAGGAGGGGACGGGTATCGGCCTTTCCATCGTTAAGAATATTTTGAAAGAACACGGGCAGAAAATATGGGTGACGTCGGATGAACAAAGCGGGACGACTTTCACCTTTACCCTGAAAAAAGCATAGGAAAGGGAATGCCAGTATGCAACGTAGGATTCGTACCGTGACAGGGGATATACCTGTTGAAGAGCTCGGGTGGTGCCAGACCCATGAACACCTTTTTCTGCAAAAGGGAAAGCCTTATGAGATCGACACGGCGCTGTGTATGGACGACTTTGACCGTTCGATCGAGGAATTGAACGCTTACAAGGCGGCGGGAGGAGGCGCGATCGTAGACGCCCAGCCCGTAGGAAGCGGGCGGATGGCCGGGGCCATGGCGGAAGCGTCTTATGCGACAGGCGTATCCATTATCGCGTGTACAGGCTTCCATAAACAAAATTTTTATTATGAGGACAGCTTTATTTTCCGCGAGAAAGAAGAAACCCTTGCCGGGCTTTTTACAAGCGAAGTGACAGATGGGATGCTGCCCTCAGGCCGGGACGAAAAAAAACGCCTGGAGGCGCGTGCGGGCGTCATAAAAGTAGCGGTCGAAAAGAACGGAGTCCGGACGAACGCGGCGTATGAAAAGCTTTTTGCAGCGGCGGCAGCGGCGGCGGCCAAAACGGGAGCGCCTGTGCTTGCCCATTTTGATAAAGACGCGGATGCGCTTGCGTTGATCGAATACCTTGGCCAATACAATATCCCGGCTAACAGGCTGATCGCCTGCCATCTTGACCGGGCGCGCTACGACATCGGGTATCACCGGGAAGTGGCGCAGTCCGGCGCGTGGATGGAATACGATACGATCAACCGCTTGAAATATCACGACAATGAAAAGGAATTCAAATTGATCCAAGGCATGATCGAAGCGGGCTATGCAGGCCGGATGCTGTTTTCGCTCGATACGACAAACAAGCGTTTGCGCGCATACGGAGCGGATATGGGGCTCGATTACCTGCTGAAAGAGTTCACGGTATATATGCAGCAGCGCGGCCTGGGAGGATATATGCGCCAGATCATGGTCAATAACCCTGCCCAGGCAGTGGCAATACAAAAAGGTACCGAAGAGAAACGGACAGCAGCAAGCGCAATAACACATCATGTCCCTCTGATGTAAGGGATCACTGATATATACAAGATTTTTTAAAGGTTTGTTCACACCTTTTTCACAAAACGCGTGTAAGATGAGGATAGTTAAAATAAACCGGTCAGGTTTGACATAACAGGAGGAACATATTATATGGATGAGAATGGGTTTCAGAATATGAACGGAAACGGCGAAGGGCCGCAGGGGCAAGGCGGTACGCCCAAACCGCAGCAACCGCAGCCGGAGGTGCAGAATACCGTGCCGCAGTATGGGCAGGAGCCACAGCCGCAGCAGCCATACCAGGCGCCGCAGCAGCCACAGCAGTCGCCGGTATATGATGACAGCTATAACTATGACCAGCAGCCTAAGCCGCCCAAAAAGAAGCGGGAAAAGACAAAAAGGCATGGGATCGGCGGGATCATCACAGCGGTGGCCGTAGCGGGGATCCTCGTTGGCTGCTTGCTGATGGCCTTTGTCATCGGGCCGGTCATAAACGGCGGAAACGGCATGCTGCCCACGCTCCCGAGCCAGGAGACGGAGCAGCAACAGCAGGAAAACAGCCAGAAAGAAGCGCCGGAGCTCGGCGGGGAATCCGCGGATATCAAAGATTCTGCGAACCCGGTCGTGGATATTGCGGAAGCGATGAAAGACAGCGTGGTGGGCATCACAACGTACAATAAGCAACTGGTATCGGGGCAGGAGCCTGTGGAACAGGCGGTCAGCGCGGGAACAGGCTTTTTGATCTCGGGCGACGGGTATATCCTGACCAACAACCATGTGGTGGAGGAGGGGAACCTGGTCAAGGTGAAAACCTCCGACAACCAGGAGCATGTGGCGGAGGTCGTAGGCAAGGATGCCGCGTCTGATGTGGCAGTGCTCAAGGTAGACGGGCTCAACCTGCCGGCAGCGCCCCTCGGTAACAGCGACGAACTCAAGGTCGGAGAGCTTTCCGTAGTGATCGGTAATGTACATGGCGATACGTTCAACAATACGGTGACGGTCGGCTATGTCAGCAACGTGAGCAAGACGATCAGCATCAACGGCATTACGTTGAATGTGATCCAGACGGATGCGGCAGTGAATCCGGGCGACTCGGGCGGCCCGCTGCTCGATTCCAAGGGCAATGTGATCGGCATGACAACGGCAAAGCAGTTCTATGCAGGTTATGATTCCAGCGGAAATGCGTTATCCTCCGAAGGCATCGGCTATGCGATCCCCATTAACAAGGCGATCGATATCGCACAGCAGCTGATCGAGAACGGCAGCATCCCGCGTCCGGGCATCGGTCTTTCGTACACGATGATTTCTGAGGTGGATGCAAGCCTGTGGCAGACGCCGCAGGGCGCGCTGGTAGCGGATGTGACGCCGGGCGGGCCTGCGGAAAAGGCTGGCCTTAGGCAGAACGACGTAATCACCGAGATCGACGGCGTAGACCTTCAGGCGGCGGACAAAATGCCGTCTTTCGACGGAAAGAATATCGGGGATACGATATCCGCTACGGTATGGCGGGAAGGCAAGGAATATACGGTAACGATGACGCTGGAAGACCTGAACGAAATGGATACGTCTTCGGCGGCGCAAAGCCAGGAAAGCGGGGATAACAACCAGCTTTTCCCGGAGCTTCCGTAAGCAAAAACATTCAGGGATACATATGAAACAAAAAACGCGGCCAAGCCGCGTTTTTTGTTTGGCCGCCGTGATTCTTTACAGGAAATATGGTATAATACGGTCTATGCAGAAAATCTATTTGGACAATGCGGCGACGACACAGCCGCTCGCAAGATGCAATGATGTTTATACCGAATATGCGCGGGATTTATGGCAAAACCCGTCGGCACTGTATGCAGGCGCAACGCATGTGCTAAAAAAGGTGGAGGAAGCAAAAAAGACGCTGCTGCGTGCATTTGGTGCTGCCGGTCATAAATGCGTATTCACGAGCTGCGGGTCGGAAAGCGCAAATATGGTCATTTTGCGCGGCGCACGCCAAAAGAAGAACATGAATTATGTGTGCGGCGGCGCAGAGCATCCGTGCGTTGAGGAAAGTTTCAAATACCTGGCGGAGCAGGGATATCCCGTTGCGTTTTTGAAGCCGGACAAGCATGGCCTGGTCACGCCGGAGCAGGTGGGGCAGGCTGTCGACGAAAATACGGCGCTTGTCAGCGTGATGCATGTCAACAACGAAACGGGCGCAAAAAACGATATCGAAAAGATCGCGGCTGTAGTGAAGGCGAAAAACCCACAGGCGATGTTCCATGCGGACGGCGTACAGGCGTATTGCAAAGAACGCCTCACCAATACGGCTAATATCGATTATTATACGGTGAGCGCGCACAAGCTGCACGCGCACAAGGGAACGGGCGCGGTGTTTTATCTGGGAAATACGCCGCTTAAGCCATATATCCTGGGCGGCGGGCAGGAAGGCGGCCTGCGCAGCGGGACACAGAATACGCTGGGCATTTTTTCGTTTGCAGCGGCTGTTTCTTACTTTATGGAAGAAGTGGATGATAGGTATATGGCGCACATCAAAGCGGTATTTTTAGAAGCCTGCCGGGCGATCGGGGATACTGTGCTGCTTACGCCGGAGGACCAGGAACGCTCATGCGGGCATATCGTCAACCTGTCTGTGCTGGGCGTGCGCGGCGAGACGCTGCTTCATACATTGGAACAGCGGGGGATCTGTATTTCGACAGGGTCTGCCTGCTCCTCCAAAAAGGGAAAGAGCAGGATCGCAAAAGCACTTTCCCTAAGCGAAGAGGAAGCGGAAGGGGCGATCCGCATCAGCTTTTCACCGTTTACGACGGAAGAGGATGTGCGGACTGCCGCCGCGGAGATCAAAAAAGGCGCGGAGCTGCTGCGGCGGTTCACGCGGAAATAGGGGAATAGAAACGATGTTATTATTGGTACGCTACGGCGAGATACATTTGAAAGGACTCAACCGGCCGCATTTTGAAGCGCTGCAGTTGGCGGCGATCAAGCGGGCGCTCAAAGGCTTCCCGGACGTGAAGGTGCAGAAGGGCTATGGGCGTTTTTATGTGACGGATATCGCGGAGGCGGATATGCCGGGCGTGATCGGCGCGGCCAGGAAGGTGTTCGGCCTGCATTCCGTTTCGCCCGCTACGGAAATGGAAAAGGACATGGATGCGATCCATGAAACGATGATCCGCATCGTGCGGGAATACATGGAGCAAAAAGGCATCAAAAGCGCGACGTTCAAGGTGGCGGCAAAGCGTGCGGACAAGCGGTTCCCGCTTTCATCCATGCAGCTGGCGGCCGACCTGGGCGGCGTGCTTCTGGAAGCGATCCCCGGCCTTAGCGTAGACGTGCATAACCCGCAGGTCACCGTACACATCGAGGTGCGGGAGAAGTGTTATGGCTATGTGGACATCATTCCGTGCGCGGGCGGTATGCCGCAGCGCTCGAACGGGCGAGCAATGCTCCTTTTGTCCGGCGGGATCGACAGCCCGGTGGCAGGATATATGATCGCCAAACGCGGGGTGGAGCTTTCGGCGGTACATTACCACAGCTTTCCGTATACGAGCGAGGCAGCCAAACAGAAAGTGATCGACCTGGCGGGATTGGTATCGCAGTATGCGGGGCGCATCCGTTTGCACGTGGTGAGCTTTACGGATATCCAGATGCAGATCTATGAAAAATGTCCCCATGAGATGCTGGTCATCATCATGCGGCGGTTCATGATGCGCATTGCGCAAGAGCTTGCAAAGCGCGACAACGCGCAGGCCATCGTGACGGGCGAGAGCATCGGGCAGGTCGCGAGCCAGACGATGGAGAGCATCGGCGTGACCAACAGCGTTGTTACGGATATGCCTGTCTTTCGGCCGCTCATTGGCATGGATAAGGTGGACATTATCGAGATCGCTGGTGAGATCGGCACTTACGAAACGTCGATTTTGCCTTACGAGGATTGCTGTACCGTATTCGTGCCCAAGCACCCGACGACGCGTCCCAAGCTGGAACGCGTCATCGAGGAGGAAAGCGTGCTCGATATCGACGCACTGGTAAAAGAAGCTGTGGAAAGCGCAGAGCTGATCAGGATTGACTGAAAAATAAAAGGGCTGCCCGTAGGTAACGGGCAACCCTGCCAATGGCAAAAAAATTGGACTAATTCATCATTTCGAGCTTTAGATCCTGCGGGCGTATCCAGCCGATACGCCTTAGGATCGCGGCGACTGCGAGGGTGACCACAGCGGGCAAAATGAAATGCACGAGGGCGATCTCAAAGATGAGCATAGGCGCAGGCGTTGTGGCGCTCATAGCCGCCCACGCGCCGAACTGCCCAACCAGGCCGGACGTACCCATACCGGCGCCCGTAGGCGTATTCGTCATCTGGAACACCATCGTAGAGATGGGGCCGACGACCGCCGAAGCAACGATGGGCGGGATCCATATCTGCGGACGGCGCAGGATATTCGGCACTTGCAGCATGGACGTACCAAGGCCCTGCGCTAAAAAGCCGCCCCAGCCGTTTTCTTTGAAGCTCATGACTGCAAAGCCGATCATGTTGGCACAGCATCCCGCGACTGCCGCGCCGGCGGCGATACCGCTGATTCCCATCATGATACACAGCGCTGCCGAGCTGATGGGCAGCGTCAGTACCATACCGACGATGACGGAAACGATGATACCCATCGGGAGCGGGGCAAGAACCGTTGCGGAGTTTACAAAGTCGCCCAGCCACGTCATGAAGGTATTTAACGGCGGGCCGACAAGCAGCCCGATAAAGCAGCCCGAAAGAATGGTGACGATGGGGGATACGATGATATCCACCGGGGTCTTTCCGGCAACGAGCCGGCCGATCTCCGCGCCCACAAGCGCGGCGACATAAGCGCCGACCGGGCCGCCCATCGCATATCCGAACGCGCCTGTAGCCGCGGACGAGAAAATGACGAGAGGTTTGTTCTTCAGGCCGTACGCAATCGCAACGCCGATGGCCGCCCCCACGACAGGGGATTTCGCACTGAGCACCTCTGTGAACTGGGAAAGTACCGAAAGACCGGGGATGGTCGCGATCTGGGAGATGATGAGGCCGATGATCAGGCTTGCAAAAAGGCCCAGCGCCATCGCGCCCATACCATCGATGAACCAGCGTTTGGCGTACTTCTTGATGGTCATAGCTGCTGTTTGATTTTTTGACATAAAAAAACGTCCTCCTAAAAAGTAAATACTTGGGATGCGCCAAAGGCGCAAAGCTCATATTTGCTACTTTTCAAGCGGTACGTATACCGGACACCCGCGATCGTCACGGGTTTCTTAAAAACGGCGTGGCTTTAACTACACGCAATAACAGATAGCGATTTTCATTATACCGAATAATGGGGGAATTTTCAAGATGTTTATGTTTAGATGTTTTATAGCGGCATGATGATCCGCGTGATGCGGCGTTTGCTTCCGGCGCCTTTGCAAGGAGGCGCGCAGGGGCGGAACGCAAATGGCCATCTAAGCTGCGGCAAGCCGGACCGGATACCGGGCGTTTACTTTTTCGGCGTTTTTTTGGGCATGGGCAGCAGCACGGTAAACGTCGTGCCTTTGCCTTCCTCGCTGGTAACGGAAATACTGCCCCCGCTCGATTCGACGATCTGCTTGACAATGGAAAGGCCGAGGCCGTTCCCGTCCCTGGAATGGGACGTGTCGCCCTGGTAGAATTTCTCGAAAATACGCGGGAGGGCGTCCTTGGCGATCCCTACGCCCGTGTCTGCGATCTCTGCACGTACTTGTTCCTTTTCCCCTTTGAGCCGCACGCTGAGCGTCCCCTGCGGATTGGAAAACTTGATGGCGTTTGCCAGCAGGTTGATCCAGATCTGCTGCAGCATCTCCTCATCCCCTGTGTAGGTAACGCCGTCAAGATCGATATCCAGCTCCAGTTCCTTGGCGCTCCAATCGCGTTCCAAAAGCAATAATGTCCTGCGGATCTGCTCGTCCAGTGAAAATTCCGTATTCTGTGGGGGAATCACCTGTTTTTCCAGCCGGGAGAGCTTCAGCAGGTTTTCAGAGAGCTTGGAAAGCCGCGCGCTTTCGCTGATGATCACGTCGGTGTATTCGTCAAACTCTTCCTGCGTCAGGTCCTTGGTTTTCAAAAGCTGCGCAAAACCCTGTATGGACGCAATGGGCGTCTTGAATTCATGTGATACGTTGCTCACGAAATCTTTACGCAGGTATTCCATGTTTTTCAGTTCCTTGGTCATCAGGTTAAAATTATGCGTCAGCTGGCCGATCTCATCCTGTGCCTCATACTCTACGGAAATATCGAAATTACCCTTGGCGACTTCCTTGGTGGCGCGCGTCAAACGCTTGACCGGCTTAGTGATGTGCGTCACCGCGAGCAGCATCAGGATGGAGCCGATGCCCGCGCACATGACCAGTACCATGAAGGCGATATTGCGGAAATAAAGAATCTCGTTATCCTCGGTATGAGACGTCATCACAAGATATACATCCCGCGTTTTGAGCACGCCTAAGGGCAGTGTTTTTGTTTTATCGGAAATAAAATAGATTTGGCCGGGCGTCAGGGAAGCAAGCTGCTGCCCGCTCATCCCGGAGGGGAGCGTCATGCTGTCTTCATCGTAAATGTGGATATCATAATAAGAATTGCCGGCGATATTGATGATCTCTTCTAAAGGAAGGTCTGTTTCTTCCGCGAGCTTATTGATGCTTTTGGAGGTAGCGGACAGGCGCTCTTCGATGTCCTTTAAAAGCGCGCTTTGCATAAATGCGGAAACGACGACCATGGTGGCCACGCACGCGATCAATAAAATACCAACAAAGACCATCACAAACTTCAGCTGGATGGAAGAAATGTTGCGCATATTGATGGGGGGGATAAATTTGTGCTTCATGCGTTCTTCTCCGCCTTATACCCGAGCCCGCGGATGGTCACGATCTTGAATTCGGGCAGGTCGTCGAATTTTTCGCGCAGGCGCTTGATGTGCACGTCTACCGTCCGCTCGTCCGCCTCTGCCTCCATGCCCCAGATCTCGTCCATCAGCTGCTGGCGCGTAAAAATCTTTTTAGGATAAGAGAGCAGCTTGAAAAGCAGGTAAAATTCCTTTTTGGGCAGCTCGTAGGTTTGCCCATGCGCGGTAACGGTCAGCGAATCATAATCGAGGGACACGTCGCCGAATTCCAGTTTATGCTCGTTGGCAATGTTTGCGCGCCGAAGGAGCGCGGAAACGCGCAGCAGCATTTCTTCCATGTCAAGGGGCTTGACCATGTAATCGTCCGTACCGACGAGGAATCCCTTTTTCTTGTCCTCAAATGTCTCCTTGGCTGTGACCATCAGGATGGGCAGCGTATATTCCGCACGGCGCAGCTCTTCCGTAAGCTGGTAACCGTCCATATTGGGCATCATGATATCGCTGATGATCAGGTCGATGTGCTGGGTGTCGAGTATTTCCATCGCCTGTTCGCCGTCGCCTGCGTGATATACCTCATAGCCCTCGCGCTCTAAGTAAGTCGCCATCAGCCGCCTTAAATTTTTGTCGTCCTCGACGATCAAAATATGAAACATAGTTTTTTCTCCGTTTGCGTTCTTATATCATAATTATACCACTTTTTATGAACCATAAATGAATCCTTTTACAATGGATTCTTACCGTCCGGGTATAAGATTAAAAATCCTCATTAAATGTTTAGGTGTATTTCAGATGTTTAAAAAAGGAACATGCAATGATCGTAAGTTGTTCAAATCGCGATGGACAATCCAAAAAACACAATAGTAATATTAAAGGAGTGAATCAATTATGTTGCATGTGAACAAACCGTTAAAGTTGCATGTGAACAAACCGTTAAAGAAGAATAAAATTGTATCTCCCAATCTCGCAGTATTTGAAGCGGACGAGGCAATGCCGGTCAACGCTCTGAATGAAAAATCGGTTCCGGCGGAAGTCGCTTACCGGCTGATCAAGGACGAACTGATCGATGAAGGCAATGCGCGCCAGAACTTAGCGACATTCTGCCAGACATATATGGAGCCCGAAGCAACTAAGCTGATGAGCGAAACACTTGCGGTAAATGCGATTGACAAATCCGAATATCCGCAGATGACGGAAGTGGAAAACCGCTGCGTCAATATTATTGCAAGCATCTGGCACGGCAAGGAAGGCGAAGCGATGGGAACTTCTACAGTGGGATCGTCCGAAGCTTGTATGCTGGGCGGCATGGCGATGAAGTTCAGGTGGCGTGACCTCGCGGAAAAAGCGGGCATCGACATCAATGCGAAAAAGCCGAACCTCGTTATTTCCTCCGGTTACCAGGTCTGCTGGGAAAAATTCTGTGTGTACTGGGATATCGAAATGCGCCTGGTTCCGTTAGACGAGCAGCATATGAGCATGAACATGGATAAGGTCATGGATTACGTGGACGATTATACGATCGGCGTAGTCGGCATCCTGGGCATCACGTATACAGGTAAATTTGACGATATCAAAAAACTTGACGAACTGATTGAAAAGCACAACAAGACGGCAAAAGTACCGATCGGCATCCACGTCGACGGTGCTTCCGGCGGCATGTTTGCCCCGTTCGTAGACCCCAAGCTTGAATGGGATTTCCGCCTCAAAAACGTACATTCCATCAATACATCCGGCCACAAATACGGCCTCGTATATCCGGGTATCGGCTGGGTACTCTGGAAAAGCAAAGAATACCTGCCGGAAAGGCTTATCTTCTATGTGAACTATTTGGGCGGCGAACAGCCCACGATGGCGATCAACTTCTCGCGTTCGGGAAGCCAGATCATCGGCCAGTATTACATCTTCCTGCGTTACGGGCTGGAAGGACTGAAACTGGTACAGGGACATACAAGGGACGTCGGCCTGCACATCATCGACGCGATCAAGAAATTCGGCATCTTTGAAATTTACAACGATGGCAGCAACATTCCGGTACTGTGCTACAAGCTGAAAGACCCCAAGGCGCACAAATGGACTCTTTACGAACTGGCGGACCGTCTCGCGATGAAGGGCTGGCAGGTTCCGGCTTACACGCTGCCGGCAGACCTTACAGACGTAGTGATCCAGCGTTATGTTGTCCGTGCGGACCTCTCCTACAACATGGCTGATTCCCTGATCGAAGACATGAAAATGGCGATCGATTACCTGGAGAAGAACACGCAGACAGACGCACCCGGAAAAGAGAAGAAGGGCGCGCAGGGCTTTACACACTAACTTAGGACAGCCCATGCGGCTGATCCAAAACATGATATATATTAAGTTACTGTAAGGAAACTGGCCGTATGGCGGCAAGGATAACGCTTTGCCGCCGACGGGCCGGTCTCTTACAGAAAGAGGAGGTAATGACATGAAAACAGTTGCAAATGCAGGCTCCAGCAAAAAGCATTTGACATTGTTCGGATTTTTCGCGATCACGGCTTCCATGGTCATGACGGTCTACGAATATCCGACGTTTGCATCCTCCGGTTTTTCACTGGTATTTTTCCTGATTCTGGCAGGTGTCCTCTGGTTCCTGCCCGTAGCGATGTCGTCCGCCGAAATGGCGACGGTCAAGGGCTGGGACACGGGCGGCGTCTATACCTGGTCGGGAAACATGCTGGGTGAAAAATGGGGTTTTGCAAATATTTTCTTCCAGTGGTTCCAAATTACGGTAGGATTCGTCACGATGATCTATTTCATCCTCGGCGCACTCTCTTATGTACTCCACTGGGATGCACTCAACAGTAATCCGGCGATCAAGTTTATCGGCGTCCTGGTGATTTTCTGGGCACTGACGTTCTCGCAGTTCAAGGGCACGAAGCTTACGGCAAAGATTTCAAAGATCGGTTTTGTTTTTGGTATCATGATCCCTGCGATCGTACTGTTTGCCCTTGCGATTGGCTTCTTCACCACAGGCGGCAAGAGCCTTGTGCCGCTTGACGCAAAGGCGCTGATCCCGGATTTCTCAAAGCTCAACACGCTAGTCGTGTTCGTCTCCTTCATCCTGGCTTATGCCGGTATTGAAGCGTCGGCAACACATGCCAACGAAATGAAAAACGTAAAGAAAGACTATCCGCTGGCGATCATTATCCTGGTCATCCTGGCGATCGTCCTCAATACGATCGGCGGCACATCCATCGCGGCAGTCGTACCGGAAAGCCAGCTGGGCCTTTCCACAGGTGTTATCCAGGGCTTTGAAGGCTTGGTACACCACTTTGGAACCGGTATGGACTGGATCGTAAGCGTCATCGCGATCCTGATCGCGGTAGGCGTTATCGCAGAAGTATCCGCATGGGTGGTTGGCCCGTCCTGGGGGATGCTGGAAGCGGGCAAAAACGGCCTTCTTCCCAAAAAACTCTCCGAAACGAACA
The DNA here is from genome assembly GCF_900087015.1 of Christensenella timonensis. Lineage (NCBI taxonomy): Bacteria > Bacillati > Bacillota > Clostridia > Christensenellales > Christensenellaceae > Christensenella > Christensenella timonensis. The sequence goes on along the minus strand of NZ_FLKP01000001.1, from coordinate 157,273 downwards.
AACATGGCGTTCCGACAAAGTTCCTGCTTTTGCAGGGCGTGATCGTAACGATCTGGGCGGCAGTCCTGACATTCGGCGGCGGCGGCAGCAACGTTTCGTTCTTCACGGCGATCTCGCTTACGGTCATCATCTACATCGTGGGCTACATCATTTTCTTCCTGGCTTATATCAAGCTGGCAAGAAAGCACAGCGACCTGCCGAGGGCGTTTGAGATCTCGAAGAAAAAGCCGGTCAAGCTGCTGATGGCTATCGTAGGATTGATCATGTCGGTCTTTGCACTGGTGATCTCCTTTGTGCCACCGTCACAGCTCACGGGCGCGGATGCATCCACGCAGTACCTGACGATCCTTATCATCAGCTTTATCGTAGTGATATTCATACCGTTTATCATTTACCACTTCATGCGTAAGAAAAATCCGCTTCCTCCGGGCATGAAAATGCCTCCGGTGGTGGATACGGATGCGCAGCAAGCGGCCCCGAACCAAGCAGCCACAACAGCCGCACAGGCGACCGGGACGACAAGCAATGCGTCGGCACCGGCGGGTGATGCGAAGGGAACGACCCCCAAAAAATAACATAGAATATTGAAAAGAAAAACAACCGCGGAACCCGCGGTTGTTTTTCGTTGACATATATCATATCGTGATATATAATTATATCATGATGTGATATATCACGCTGCGATAGGAGCAAAGGATATGGAAGTGAAAAATATCAAAAAACGGTATATTCCCATGAGTGAGACGATGTTCTTCATCTTATTTTCCCTGCGCGGAGAGCGGCATGGTTACGGAATCATGCAAGACGTGGAGAAACTTACAAACGGACGGATCGTCTTGGGAGCAGGGACGATCTATCAGAGTATCTCGAAGTTGGTAAGGGATGGGCTGATCGTTGCCACGCAAGAGGTCGACCGGCAGAAAAAGTACACGATCACCGAGAGCGGCCTTGCCATTTTGAAGGAAGAAGCTGCCCGGATCAGGGAAATGGCGAAGATTGCGGAGGTATTATCATGAAAAACAAAAATACAATGGCGCAGTGGTGGCTGCCGTACAAGTATGCAGCGCCTGTCGATTTTGAAAACCATATGGAAAAGATGGCGGCGGAAGGGTGGAATGTCGACCGGATCAAGCAAAGCGATTCTTTTCGCATGGTGTTTAAAAAGACGGAACCAAAGCAATACAGGTATGTGGTGGATTTACATGCGTTGCATCCGAAGGATTATATTAGGACATATGAAGAATTTGGCTGGGAACTTGTTGGTAGGATGGCAAGCCTTTTCGTATGGAGGAAGGAATACACAGGACAAAGGCCGGAAGCATTTACCGATGCGGCAAGCAGGGAAAGGAGAAGCGGAAATATCTTGCTGGTTTTTAAATGCCTGATTGTCTTGATGGTGGCGGCGATTACCGCGATTGCCGTGTGCTATGCCGTTTTCGTGAAACCGCAAAACTTAAGCGACTGGGCAGACGGACTCATTTCCATTGCGATCCTTGCCGCGCTGACGGCGGCGCTTGGAATATTCATGCGAAAGATATACAAAAAGCGCGACCAGTAAGGCCGCGCTTTACAAAATCCGGTCGATGTCCACGCCGTTTTCACGCAGGCGGAACAAAAAATCTTCCATATAATAAACACCGGAGATGAATTGAATCCTTTTTAAGGTGGTATCTATCACGACGACCTTCGGCGTTACAGACACATGGCGGATGTCCTTGTAATAGATCTGCTTTCTGCCGCCCAGAAAAGGCGTATGGACGATGTATTCCTCCAGGACGTCGATCTTCCAGCGCAGCGCCAGCAGCAATGCGGGCAGGCTGCATACCGCGAGCACGGCGAGCAGGATGACGGCAAAAAGGCTGACATCTTGCCAAATGACCATGTTGAGCAGCAAAAAACCGATCGCGGCAAAAAATACGACCGCGATCCAGAGGAAGATCCGCGGGTAACGGAGCGTAAAGGCTTCTTTCCAGTCGATTTGTTTGACGTAGTCGTGTTTTGCCGCATAAACGACGACCTGCACGATGAGGGCGGCCGTTACGCAGAGAAGCACTACCTGAAGGATTTTCATGGCTGTACTTCGGTTCCTTTCTGTTTGCGCGTGAGGCGGGGGATGACCAGGGCAAGTACGAAGGTCGCGATGATAAGCGCCCAACCGCCGACCATCAAATACTGCTGGTCATATCCGCCGTACGGCGATACGATATTGGAGTAAAGGAAGCTTGCCGCCAAAAAGAGGAACACAACGGGACAGGCGTATTTTATGACAAAATTCCACCATTTGCCGATCTTTTTGGAAGCGGTGGAATTGATGAACTGCCGCAAGGGCTCCGCGCCGACCATCCAGCCGACAGCGATGGCCTCGAAGATGCCCATGAACAACAGGTTGCCCTCGTTGACGAAATGGTCGACGATATCCAGCCAGTATAGCCCTGCCTTTGTCGCGAAAAGCAAGGCAAGGATAAAGCAGGCGATGCATGTACCGTAAAGCGCCTTGCGCGGCCTTATACTGAATTTGTCGGAAACAGCCGTCGAAACTGCCTGTACAATGGAAAAAAGGGAATCGATGGCGAGCGCAAACAGCATGAAGAAAAACATCAGCGAGAAAACCACGCCTACCACATGTCCGCCGGGGAAGACCGACAAGGCCTGCGGATAGGTGACGAAAGCGAGCATGACGCCCTGGTAGTTCATATCCGCGATGGGTATGCCGCTCTGGAAGGAAAGGTAGCCAAGCGTGGAGAACACGACAAACCCTGCGAGCAGGCTGATCCCCATATCGGAAAGGCCGATAACGAGGCTGTCTTTGGGGATATCGCTCTTTTTGTCAAGGAAGCTTCCGTACGTTACCATCAGTGCAAAGAGGATACTCATGCTGTAGGCGACCTGCCCGAAGGCGGCGCGCCACACGTCGGCATTGCCGAGCGCAGACCAATCCGGCGTGATATAGTAACGGATCCCTTCGGCAGCCCCCGGCATGTTGACCGCCTGTATGCACATAATCACAAGCAGTATGACGGGAATGATTACGATCCATTTGACGAGCTTTGCCATTTTTTCAACGCCTTTGCGCATACTCAAAATGACAACGACCCAGGTGATGATAAGGCCGATTAACACGGGGATGGAAAATCCGCCGAGGGTTCCCGGGCTGCCCGAAGCGTTGAGCACGGTATTGTTGAAGAAACCGGCTGGATCGCCGCCCCACGCCATAGTAAAGGAAGCAAAAATATAATTGACCACCCACGCGACCAAAACGGAATAATAGGCGGCAACGACAAAGGCGATGATTACGCCCGCCCAGCCGATCCATTCAAATTTCTTATTCATGGCGGCAAATGCGGAAGGCGCGCCCAACCTGTATTTTTTCCCGATGGCAAGCTCCATCATCAGCACCGGGATACCGATCGCCAGGATGGCGATGATGTACGGCAGCAAAAAGGCGCCGCCGCCATTCTGGTATACCTGTCCGGCAAAACGCCATGCGTTGCCGAGGCCGACGGCACTGCCCACCGCGGCAAATATAAAGTTCGAGCGAGACCCCCAAGTTTCCCGTTTCATAAAAATGCTCCCTACAATTCTTCGATGATTACATAACAATATCATTTATTATACCATAGTTCGTGGATGAAGAAAGCAGGAAAAGTGATATAATATTGGCTATGGAAGAATTGCTTAAACATTGTGTCCTCTGCCCGCGAAAGTGCGGGGCAGACAGGATAAGCGGGGAAAAAGGAATATGTGGGGCAGGCGCAGCCCTCAAGGTTGCACGCGCGGCGCTCCATAACTGGGAAGAACCGTGTATCTCCGGGAGGAACGGCTCGGGGACGGTGTTTTTTTCGTACTGTCCGTTGCACTGTGTCTATTGCCAGAACGCGCAGATCGGCAGCGGACGGGCCGGCGCGGAAATCACGGAAGCGCGGCTGGCGGAGATATTCTTAGAACTGGAGGCGCAGGGCGCGCACAATATCAACCTGGTTACGCCCACGCATTATACGCCGCACATTGCCTGCGCACTGCGCCGGGCAAAGGAGGCGGGACTTACGATCCCCGTCGTGCACAACGGGAGCGGGTATGAAAGCGTGCAAACGCTGAGGCTGTTTGACGGATTGGCCGATATCTACCTGGCGGATTTTAAATATATGGACGAAAAACCCGCGGGACAATATTCTGATGCGCCGGATTATGCGGCGGTGGCAAAGGAGGCGCTGGGGGAGATGGTGCGCCAGGCAGGGGAGCCGGCCTTTGATACGGAGGGGATGATGCAGCGCGGCGTGATCGTCAGGCACTTGCTGCTGCCCGGACATATAGGCGATGCCAAGAAGGTTGTGCGGTATCTTTACGATACATATGGCAACCGGATATATTTGAGCCTGATGAGCCAGTACACGCCGCTGCAAGGGGAACGGCTGCCTGCAAGGCTGCGGCGGAAAGTGAGCCAAAGCGAATACGGGGAGCTGGTTGATTTTGCAGTGGGACTGGGCGTGGAAAACGGATTTTTGCAGGAAGGTTCAGCTGCAAGCGAGAGTTTCATCCCGCCGTTCGATTTGACGGGAGTATCCAGGGAATAAAGAAAAAAACCGCTGCCTAAGCGGTTTTTTAAACTGTACTATCATAATTAGAACAGCTGTTTTTGAAGGCTTAACTAAGCCCGACGGACTGTACATGCTCTAAAAATTGTTTGGCAACACGGGGGGAACGGCCGCCGCGTTCGAGCGCATAGATTTCCGCTTGCCGGAAGAGCTCCTCCTGGTTGGCGCCGACATCGTAAAAAGCCGCGAGGTGCTCCACGATGGAAAGGTATTGTGCGCGGCTTGGGCGCCAGAAGGTGATCGTCAGGCCGAAGCGGTCGGATAAGGAGGTCAGCTGCTGCACGGTGTCGTTGACGTGCACGTCGTCGCCCTCGCGGTCGGAAAAGCTTTCCCGCACGAGATGGCGGCGGTTGCTCGTCGCATATACGGCGAGGTTTTTGGCGCGCGCGGAAACAGAACCTTCGAGGATTGCCTTTAAAGCGCCGAAATCATCGTCGTCCCTGGTAAAGGACAGGTCGTCGATAAAAAGAATAAACTTAAGCGGATTTTTGCCCAGGCTGTCCATGAGCGCCGGGATGTCGCGCAGTTGGTTTTTCTTGATCTCGATCAGACGCAGGCCGCGGGGCGCGAATTCGCTCGCGACCGCCTTGACCGTGGAAGATTTGCCCGTACCGCTGTCGCCGTACAAAAGCACATTGGCGGCTGGTTTGCCGTCCAAAAGCGCGCGCGTATTATCTACCACGCACTTGCGTTCGTATTCATAACCGCTTAGCTGGGAGAGGCTTGTTTCGTCCGGATGTAATACGGGAACGAGCTTACGGTTTTCCACCGTAAAGATATGGTGCCGCGCAAAAATACCGTAGCCGTTTGTGGGGATATGATCCAGATAATCTTGGTAGGCGGCGGTAAAATCGTGGGGCGTGTTGGCCCAGTCCGCTAAAAAACCGCCATACGCGATGTGCTTTTTGACATCGCTGCTTGAAACCATGCTGAACCGCTCTAACATGGCAAGCTCATTTTTCAGGCACTGCTGCATGGCGCTGCCGATTTTTTCTTTGCGGACATATTTTAACAAATAGAAGTTTTCATCGCCCAATACGGCGCTTAAGACAGCGTCGCCGAGGTCGGGCGTATGCCTGTACAGGCTTTCGGCAAACGCGGCATACCCAGAAACGCTGCGGGCGGTATCCCCGCCTGAAACGGCGTCCGCCAGCTGGAGAAACGAGCGGATCACGCCGGTTTTGAGCAGGCCGCGGAAAATGGTCAGGGAACGTAATTGTAAAGCCGTGTTTTCAAGATCAATCATGCTTCGCCTCATATCTTTTGATTTTATCTTTTCATTATACCATCATGCGAAGTTCTTCACACAGGATTTTTGTATAAAAACGGAAGGCCGAGGGAAGCGCGCAGTCCTTTTCGATTTGCGGAAGGCTGCGCCACAAAAAATCTTCCGGTTGCTGTGCGCTTTGCACCAGGTAACCGGTCATATGCCATTCCACGTGCGTGAAAATATGTTTGGAAGCGCCGAGGGGGATGGCGGAACGTGCATCGATACTGTGGGCAGCCAGCCAGGCAAGCGCACTGGGCTCATCGAGCGCACCGTCCACGTTCGGCAGTTCAAACAGCCCTGCCAGAAGCCCGTGCGGCGGACGCCTCGAAAGCGCGGCTTTGCCGTCGCTTAACAGGATAAAAACCGTTTTCTGTTCGATCCGGCGTTTTTTCTTTCCGTCCTTGACGGGCAGGGTGTGGGCAATACCGCGCGCATAGCCCTCGCACAGCTTTTGCAAGGGGCAAACTTCACATTTGGGCATGCCGTTTGGCAGGCATACGGTTGCGCCCAGCTCCATCAGCGCCTGGTTGAAATCCCCCGCATGCGCAGGCGGGATCAGGCGGGACAGGACATCGCCGACCGCTTTTTTGACTTTGGCGCCGCTGACGTTTTCAGGGCTGGCGGCGAGGCGCGAAAGTACGCGCAGGACATTGCCGTCCACCGCGGGAACGGGGATACCGAAGGCGATGGAAGCAACGGCGCCGGCGGTATAAGGGCCAATGCCCGGAAGCGTTTTTAAGAGTTCAAACGAAGCGGGCAGGCTGCCGCCAAAGTCCTGCATGACCACCTGCGCAGCCTTTTTTAAATTGCGCGCACGGCTGTAATAGCCAAGGCCTTCCCACAGCTTCATCAGCTGCTCGTCCGACACTACAGACAGCGAGGCAATATCCGGGAGCGCATTCAGAAAGCGTTCAAAATAGGGTTTTACCGCTTCCACGCGCGTTTGCTGCAGCATGATCTCGGAGATCCATACGCGATAGGGCGTCGGTTTGTCGCGCCAGGGCAGGATGCGCGCATTTTCCTGATACCAATGGAGGAGCGGTGCGGAAAAATCCGCAACTGGGGGAAAAATCGTTTCCAAGCTTTCTCCTTAGCGGCTGAGCGCGATCGCCTGTGCGGTATGCTCGTCTGTTACGAGGATGTTGAACAGCCGCGCGCGTGCGCCGCCGATGATGGAGTCCACCTTGTGTTCCCCGCCCGCCGCGCCAATGACGACCGGGGTACGCTGCAGGTTGTCCGTGGAAATGGAAAGGATATTGTTTTCGATACTAAGCGGGCAAAGTTCGCCTTTTTTATTGTAGAAGCGGGCGCATACGTTGCCCACGATCCCTTTGTCGTGGATCTCTTCCGCAAGCGCCTGCAGGGGCTTTTCGATCTCCAGCGTCGTGGAATGGGCCGGATCGCTGTCTATGCCGACAATGGCGATATCAAGCGACTGCTGCTTTTCATAAGTAGCGGTCAGCGTATCGGTGAAGGTCTGGGCAACGACCTCGTTGGGGGCGACCAAAGGCGAGTACATCATGGAAACGGACGCGCTCGAATAATTGGAAGCCATGATCTCGCACAGGGAATTGGCGAACATGGAATAATCCCCCGCGCTGGTGCTTCCCAGCCCGCCGAGCAGCGAAACGATGTGCAGGTCGACGATACTGGGGTGCGGCTTGATGTAGCGTGCCATGATCTCCAGCGTACGGCCCCAGCCCAGCCCGACGCTCATCCCCGAACGCAGCAGGTTGGTCAGGTATTGCTCCGCCGCTGCGCCGACGCTTAAATTGACGGCTTCTTTGGTCGTGCCGCTCGCGCTCACGATCTTTACATCCTTTAGGTCAAGTTTTTTGCGCAGGGTCTGTTCCAGCTCGATATAGTGGCTGCCCATGCGGGTATCGTGTACTTCGATGGTCACGATGCCTTCCTTTTTGGCGTCGTTTAACAGCTTGATGAGCGTGGGACGCGAGATGTTGAAAAGCTCGGCGATCTCGGCCTGGGTCTTGTTTTCCTTATAATATAGGTAAGATGCCTTCAATTTGACATAATAACGTTCTTCAGACGAAAGCGACATAATGCTGATCCCCTTTTTTATGCATTTACAACTGTAAATCAATTTTATGTTTGTCAATAATATCATAAGCTTTTTGCGCTGTCTTGTCAACAAGGGAGAGGTATGCGGAAAAAGAAATTGAAACACATTTGTGAGGATGTAAAAACGCACGGCGAAAGGGATTGACAGATGAAAAAAAAGATGTTAGCGTAAATGTATACACAATTAAGTAAAATAGCTTTACAAATGTAAAATCATAATACAAAAGCATAGCAAACGGTCAAAGGAGCAGGAAAGAATGAAGTATTTTTTGGGTATTGATGCGGGGACGAGCGGCATCAAAGCAATGATCATTGATGAAACGGGAAAAATCAGCGGGATCGGCTACCACGAGTGCGACGTCGTGACGCCTAACCCCGGCTGGGCAGAGCAGGATCCGCTCGTATGGTGGGACGCCTGCAGCCGCGCGGTGCAACAGGCAGTGAATAAAAGCGGCCACGGGAAAGAAGTGGCAAGCATCGGTTTTTCCGGGCAGATGCAGGGCAGCACACTGATGGACAGGAACATGGATCCGATCGGCAACTGCATGATCTGGCTCGACCAGCGTGCGGAAGAGGAAGTACACGACATTGAAAAGCTGATTTCCGAGCAGGAAATGCTGGATACGACGGCCAACTTCTGCCTCAACAGTTTCTGGGCGCCCAAGCTTTTGTGGGTCAGGAAAAACAATCCGGCCGCTTATGAGAAAATCCACACGGTGCTCTTTACCAAGGATTACCTGCGTTACCGGATGACGGGCGAGGTCGCAACGGAAGTGAGCGACGCTTCCCTGTCGTTTTTGATGGACGTCCCCAACCGCAGGTGGGCGGACAATATTTTTGAAAAGCTGTCGATCTCCAAGGATATCGTACCGCAGAGATTGGTAGAATCGCAGGAGGTCGTGGGGCAGCTCCTGCCCGATATCGCCGAAGAATGGGGCCTTTGCGCAGGAATCCCGGTTGTTGCAGGCGGCGGAGACCAGCCGGCAGGCGGCGTGGGCACGGGCATCGTGAAATCCGGCGTGATCGGCGCGACGATCGGTACGTCCGGCGTGGTGTTCGGTTGTACGGACGAGCCGCTGATCGATACGAAAAAACGCGCGCTGATGACGATGGCGCATTCCGTACCCGGCAAATGGTGCTTTTTGGGTCTCGTGCTGACGGCCGGCGGATCGTTCAAATGGGTGCGCGATACGCTGTTTGCCGATAAAAAAGCGGAAATGGCGGCACAGGGCAAGGATATTTATGACTATATGACGGAGATGGCGGCGCAGTCCTCGCCGGGCAGCGAAGGGCTTACATTCCTGCCGTATTTCAACGGGGAAAAAACGCCGATCTCCGACCCGAACGCGCGTGCGACGTTCTTTGGGCTTTCATACCGCCACGGTCTCGGCGACATGTGCAGGAGCGTGATGGAGGGCGTGACATTCGCCCTGCGCGATACGATCGAAATTTGCCGTGAATTCGGCATTGAGGTAAATGAAGTACGGGCGAACGGCGGCGGCGCCAAGAGCCAGCTGTGGCGGCAGATCCAGGCGGACATCTATAATGCGAACGTGCTCACGATGAACATGGAAGAGGGCCCTGCTGCGGGCGGCGCGATCATGGCGGCTGTCGGTTCCGGACATTTCGGCAGCATCGAAGAGGCGTGCGGCGAGCTGGTCAAGGTGTCGAGCGTCACCGAGCCGATCCCGGAAAATGTGAAGCGGTATAACGACTATTACGGATCGTACCGTGAGCTTTACCCGGCACTTCGCGATATGTACGCGAAGCAAGCGGGCATCGTCGAAAAATACCTGTAAGTGGAACTATCAAAAAGCGCAGCCGCGATGCAGCTGCGCTTTTTTTGATACTTTTTAATGGTTGGCCATTTTTTGCTCCGCATCCTCGATGGACTGGTAACCGTAAGCAAGGCAGGTGTTTTGAAGGATGATCTCGTTTAAATTCCGTTCCTCGCGGAGCAGGGCATTTACATATGCCATATAATAGTTGAGCGTCTTTTCGGAATAGGTCGCAAGCTCGCCTTTCAGGTAGGTTTCAAAGGACGTCCCGTAAAGGCTGTCCTCGCTTTGGTGGATCGGCCTGCCATTTCCGGAGACACGCGGATAACGCGCGGATAATTCTTCCAGCCAGGCGACCTGGATGGCGGCGATCTTGTCGATCAGGGCCTTTTTCTCCGCCGGGACAGGGGGCAGTTGGTCTTTGATGGCATCATATTCCGCGGGGGAGGTATGTTCCATCATGTAGCCGTATTTTTCGGCAAGCAGGTTCCGGCCCGCTTCACCGGCGGCTTTCAGGTCGTCAAAATAGCTGTGCAGCATATCGTCGTTCCATGCGCGCAGCTGGCTGCCGCGCTGGATGGTGAACGTTTTTAAATCGTCCTGGCAGGAAGCGCGCCCGCCGATATTATTGACCGAATCGAACATGTTCCATTCCATATCTAAAATCTGTTGTACAATAATCATAATCTCTCCTTATTCCGCCAGTATATGGAGCTGGCGGATTGTTTCGTCCTGGATGCGCCGCATGACCTGCGGGCAATGATCCTGCAGGAAATCGCTGCCCCCATCCGTGAGCCCTTGCCGCTTTAGTTCCGCGATGACCAGGGCGCAGATGCGCTCAATGATCCCTTCGCGCAGCGCATAGGCGTCCTCTTCACACCTGTCTGTGCACAGGTCGGAAAAGAGGGGATAGGTTTCCCTGAGGATGGGAAGGTCCCTTAAGCCGCGGTGCGCCCATTTGTAAAAGGGCATATACCTCTTGTTGAGCAGGTAAACCATGGAAAAGGCGGCCTTCATAAATTCGCCCAGCGCACACTGCGCCGCCACATATTCCCGCCGCTTTACGCTGCGTGCGTAATTATATTGCCCGGCTTGTGCCATGATGGCCGCGCGTGCGACGATCTTTTTGAGGCGGATGTCCTCCGGGTAAAACGCGAGAAGCTTTTCGCGGATAGCGCTGAATTCGCCGGGTGCATCCATAAAAACTTCACCGTTCGTTACGACGGCAAGATAGTTTTCGGGGATACGCCTCCATTCAAGGAGTGTAGAGGGTGCGGCCTTCAGGCCGGTATATTTCCAATAAAAATGCGACGTAGGCATCACGCCCACACGGCCGCCGCCGAATTCGCTCACCTCGCGTTTGGGAAAACCGAGAAAATCGCCCGGCAAGGCGGCGTAAGCCTGCGAAAGCGCGGGGCCGACCTTTTCAAAATCCGCGTCCGTGAGCCACAGGCAAAAGGACGGGCCCCAGTCATGGTCGCGGGAGATCTCGTCGTCAAAGCCAAAGCACTCGGAACCTTCGCCCGCAAGGCCGGCGGCGATCCGCTGCTCATACGCGGGAAAGGATTCCCGGATCATGGGCAGGCCGCAATCTGTAAAATATTTTCTGGCAAGAGAAAGTCCGTTCATACGCCGCATGAATTCCTTCCGGCTTCCAGTTCCCGTAAAACCGCTACAGCCTGCTTGCTGATCTCGTGGTCTTTGCCGTAGACGGCGCTGTAGATATCCACCGCCTGTTTCATATATTGTTCCGCCTGCGCGTTGTCGCCCAGCTTTTCATATACGCGCCGCAGGTTATCGCAGGCGATCCCGTATTCGATATTGCGCCCAAAGAAGCGCTCCACTTCCTGCAACACCTTCAGGTACGCGTCTTTGGCTTCCCCGTATTTGCCGTCGCGGTATAAAAACGCCGCATGCAGGTTGAGGGCAGCCGCATAGTGCGGGCTTTCCTCCGGCAGGCTCTCGTAAAGGGCAATCGAACGCGCAAGCGCTTCCTTGGCTTTTGCGTCGTCTCCCAGCCGGTTGTAAAGGGCGGCTAAGTTGTTGTACGTCGTCGCTACGTCGCCCTGTGTATCGGGCAGGTTTTCGAGCACGCCGAGCGCCTGCAGCAGGCAGGAAACAGCCTGTTCATACTCCTTCATATCCTGGTGGAGCAGCGCCACGTTGTTGAGGGCGCTTGCGAACAGGTAGTTGTCTGTGCCCACCGTCGCGCGGTAAGTATCCATTGCTTCTGTGAATGTCCTCAAGGATTTGTCGTATTCACCCATCAGGCGGTAAGTCCCCGCAAGGTTGTTTAAGTTGGTCGCATATTCAAGGCTGTCCTTGCCGATGAATTCCATGATGATTTCGTTGGCCGCCCTGAACGCCTCCACCGAAGCGGTGTATTTGCTGGTGCCGCGGTAAAAACCGCCCAGCTCGCTCAACACGGCGAGATAGTTTGCGTTAAAGCCGCCGCAGCAGGGACGGTAGCTGCGGGCGCTGGTCTGTAAAAAGCGCTCCACCTTTTCCATATCCCCGGTGGCATATTGTTCGTCAAGCTCCTGAAAGAATTTTTCGGTTGCATTTTCCATAAAAAGCACACTCCTTTGATCGTCGCAAAAAAATTTACATGTGTAAAATGATGTGAAAATAGTAAGGTTCTTTGACTATATTATACCGCCAACGGAGGGAAATGACAACCGGAAGGAAACGGTCAAATGTGCAGGTAAAGCCATTTTTGAAACGGCGGTAACTGCCGCCCCTTACTGAAACAAAAATAATGTGTTTTCACGTTTCGATAAAAAAACGAAGCGAAATAGCGCCCTGGTTCATAGGAACGTACTTTTGTTGATTTCTAAAAATAAAAAATGAGGAGGATCGTTTTTTTAAAAAGTAAAAAAGCGGAAAGCGTTTTCAAAGGCTGTTTTTTTACACATGTAAAATTAGTTTGGAATTCAAATTAAAATCGGAAATCCGCTTGACAAGCGGGTTTTTTGGTACTATGCTGTGGATAAACAGAGAAACGTAAATTTCAATTTTTTGATTCCTGATGATGAAAAATAAATATTTTAAAATCTCGTTTGATACGATTTGAATGACAGGCCGGATGAGCGGAGGGGATTTTATCTTGAAAGAGCAAGAGAGATACGCCATCAAACTGGAAGCGACCCGCCTATATTATTTGGAAGATATACCGCAAAAGGAAATTGCAGAGCGGTTAAATATATCGCGCCCTACATTGACAAAGTTTTTAAAGGAGGCGAAGCAGGAAGGGATCGTAAAAATTGAAGTTTGTGATATCCAAAAGCTGAATGAGTTTATGGAGATCGAAAATGAATTGAAGCAGAAGCTGGGGCTGCGCGAGGTCAAGATCGTGGATGCGGTATCGGACAACAGTGAAGAGATCATGAACGGTATCGCGCAATATGCAACGCAATACATCCAGCAGTTTATCAAAAGCAATATGCGGATCGGCGTTGGCTGGGGCAAGACGCTTGAGGTCATCGCGAAAAATATGGTATCCGCAAAGAACATCAGGAACGTTACGTTTATGCCGATCCTGGGAGGGCCGGGAAAGGCGGATCATTGCTCGATGTTCGCGAATATCCTTTGCGAGCATATCGCTTCCAATTACAGCGGGAGCATGGTGGACTATGTGTACGCGCCCCTGTTCGCGGGGAACGCGGCCATGAAGGAAGCGTATGTAAACCTGCCGAATATCAAATCCACGCTCGAAAAATTTGATGAGCTGGATATGGCTATCACGGCGATCGACGGCGACCTGGAACATTCCATGACGCTGAAGGTGGAAAATGCGAGCGGGGAGACCCGGCGGCAGCTTGCCGAATCGAACGTGGTGGGCAGCATGTGCGCAAGGTTTTACGACATCGAGGGCAACGAGCGCATCACGGAGATGACGGAGCGCATCGTGGCGATCAGTTTAGAGCAGATCAGGAAAACGCCGCTCGTGATCGCGACGGGAGGGGGCAGCCATAAGGTGGGTTCGATCATCGGCGGGGCCCGCACGCATATTTTCAATATTTTAGTCACAGATATCTATACGGCAGAAAAAATACTGAACTTTTTAAACAAGGAAAATTAAAAGCAAACTAACAGCTGTTCCGGATTAACAAAAGCAAAGAAATAAACGGCATTGGATTTGAAATTTGTAAAAAAACTGATTTCACCTCTAGTTTGTGTATGCAAAAAACAGGAAAGGATGGGGGATATGGCAATTTATTTGATGGGAGTCGACATCGGTACGACCGGGACGAAGGCAATGATTTTTGACCTGGAAGCCCGGGTCATGGGGACAGGCTATCGGGAGTGTATCGCAGCGACGCCAGAGCCCGACTGGTTTGAATTTGACGCAGAACAGCTGATCGAGCGAACGTTCGAGGCGTGCAGGGAGGCGGTGGATATGTCCGGCCTCGACCCGCGGGAGATCAAGGCGGTCAGCTTTTCCACGCAGCGTTCGACCGTCGGCTTCATTGGCGAAGACGGAAAGATGATGCGCAATGTGATGTATAGCTGGCAGGACAACAGGGCGACGGAGGAAGTGGAGTTCCAGAAGCAATGCCTGGACGAAAAGGAAACGACGCGCCTTTCTGGGATGCCCGTCACGCCCACCTACTGCATCAGCAATATCCTCTGGTTCAAAAAGCATTATCCGGAGGAATACGAAAAGGCCAAAGTGGTCTCGATGGTCTCGGAGTTCCTGGCGAAGCGCTTTGGCGCGGACGATTATTACTGCGACTGGGGGAACGCCTCGTGCAGCGGCATATTCGATATGCAAAAGCGCGTATGGAGCGAAAAACTGATAACCGCCTACGGGCTTGATGCAAAGAAATTCCCCAAGGTCGTGAAAAGCGGCACGGTGCTGGGACGGGTCAGTGGGGAAGCGGCGGCTTTGACGGGCCTTTCCACAGATACGTTGCTCATCGCAGGATCGGGCGACCAGAGCTGCGGCGCGCTGGGGGCGGGCATCGTTTCCGAGGGGCTGGCAGAAATGACGATCGGCACGGCCGGGCACCTGATTTCCTATATCAGGCAGCCGCTTGCGAGCGAACACGTACTGAAGATGATGACGGTCAACGCCGCGGTGCCGGGCAATTATGAATTGAACGGGATCCAGCTGTCCGCAGCATCGGTCTACCGCTGGCTGCGCGACGTGGTGGCGACGCAGGAACGCGATACGGCAAAAGGGCTGGGCATGGATCCATACGTATTGATGGACGAGCTCGTCAGGCAGTCGCCCCCGGGCGCAAACGGGTTGATCCTTCTGCCCTATTTTGCTTCGGCGGGGTGTCCGCACTGGGACGTGGAGGCAAAGGGCGTGCTGGCGGGGTTGACGTTCATGCATACAAAGGGAGACATGGCACGCGCTTTTATGGAGGGGTGCATGTATGAAATGCGCGAGATCATGGAAACGATGCGTGAAGCGGGCGTAGCTTTCCAGGAGCTACGCATCACCGGCGGGGCCACGAAATCGGCGCTTTGGCGGCAGATCATGGCGGACATCCTCGGCCTTCCCTTAAGGCGGCTGAAGATAAGCGATGCGACCGTGCTGGGTGCGGCGATCCTGGCAGGATATGGCGCGGGGGTATTCGCTTCGCCCGAAGAGGGCGCGGCACAGATGGTGAAGTGCGACGAGCCGATCCTGCCGGATCAGGCAAACGTTGCGAAATATAACCGCTGCTACGGGATTTTCCAAAAATTGTACGCGGCAATGAAAAAGGAACACATTTTTGCGCTGATGAACGGCGCAAGGGAATAAAAAAGCCAAAAATAAAAAACGGAGGAAAGAAGATGAAAAAAACAGTAATGATCTTGTTGGCGGTCTTGATGGTGGTGTCGCTGGCGGCATGCGCCACACCGGCGCAGACGGAAGCACCGTCCGAATCGCAGGCGGCAGAAAGCTCCGCAGCACAGAGTGCGGCGGAAAGCCCGTCCGATGACACGGCAGGCGGCGCTGGGGCCTGGAAGATCGCGGTCGTGCCGAAGGATTCCACGAGCGCATGGTTCGTACGGATGGAAGAGGGCGTCAAGAAATATGCGCAGGATACCGGAAGCAACGCATACCAGAAAGGGCCGTCCGGGGCGGACGCATCCTTGCAGGTACAGGTGGTGCAAGACCTGATCGCACAGGACGTCGACGCGATCTGTGTCGTACCCATCGAGCCGGATTCCTTAGAACCGGTACTGGAAGAAGCACGCAGCAAAGGAATCGTAGTCATTACGCATGAAGCGCCGGACATAAAGGCGTGCGACTATGACATCGAAGCGTTCAACAACGCGGATTACGGCGCGTTCATGATGGACAACCTCGCAAAAGCGATGGGCGAAGAGGGCGTCTATACGACGTCGGTCGGGTTTGTAACGACGGCTTCCCACAACGCGTGGGCGGACAGCGCTGTCGCAAGGCAGGAAGAAGCGTATCCGAACATGACGATCCTGGCGGAAGAGCCGAGGATCGAAACGGAGGACGATACGGAACGCGCTTATGAAAAAGCGAAAGAAATGTTGAAAAAATATCCTGACCTGAAAGGCTTTATCGGCTGCTGTGCCTATGACCCGCCGGGAATCGCGCGGGCAGTGGAAGAACTCGGACTGAAAGGCAAAGTATTCATCTGCGGTTCCGGCATGCCAAGCCAATGCAGTGAATTCATGAAGGACGGCACGCTGGATTCCGTCGTACTGTGGGACCCCGCGGATGCAGGCTATGCGATGTGCGCGCTGGCAGCCAAGGTACTCGATGGCGAGGAGATCAAGGACGGCCTCGACTTAGGCCTGGCAGGCTACGACAACGTCAGCTTTGCGCAGGGCAGCGATAAGACATTGGTGGGCGCAGCGATGATCACGATCGACGCGTCGAACGTAGACCAGTACAATTTCTAAAAACACCTGGCGGACGGGTATGCGGGCAAACCACGTTTGCCCGCATACCGCCGCTGGAAATGGCAGCGTATCAGGAGGGGCAGGTATGTCGGAGTATGTTTTGAAAGTGGATCATATATCCAAACATTTTGGAGGAGTAAAGGCCCTGCAGGACGTTTCGCTCCACATCAAAAAAGGGGAGATCCATTGCCTGGCGGGGGAGAACGGATGTGGGAAATCGACGCTGATCAAAGCGATTTCGGGTTTTCACGCGACAGACGGCGGCGAAATAGAGATAGACGGCCGGAAGTACGACAAAATCACGCCGGAGCAGGCGATCGAGGCGGGCGTACAGGTGATCTACCAGGACTTTTCCATTTTTCCCAACCTTACGGCAATGGAAAACCTGTCGATCAACCAGGAGCTTGCGAATAAACGCAAGTGGATCAGTAGAAAGCGGATGCGCAAAACGGCGCAGGAAGCGATCTCCAAAATCAACTTTGACGTTGATCTGGATGAAACCGTGGAGAACCTTTCCGTAGCGGAAAAACAGCTGATCGCCATCAGCCGCGCACTGCTCAATAATGCGAAGCTGATCATTATGGATGAACCGACGACGGCGCTTACGGCAAAAGAGGTCAAGGCATTGTTCGGGATCATCAAGGATTTACAGGAAGAAGGGATCGCGATCCTTTTTGTATCGCATAAGCTGGACGAGGTATTCGAGATCTCCGAACGCTTTACGATCCTGCGCAGCGGCAAAAATGTCGTGAGCGGGGAGACAAAGGACTTAGACGATAAAAAATTCAGGAAATATATGACGGGGCGCGACTTTGAAGCCGTGGAAAAATTCCGGCCGCAGGCAGGAGAACAGACGGTGCTTGAAGTACAGGGACTTTCGCTGAAAAACGGCTTTAGGGACATTTCATTTTCCGTCAGGAAAGGCGAGATCGTCGGGATCACAGGGCTGCTCGGGTCGGGGCGGACGGAAATGGCGGAAACGCTGTTCGGTTACCGCTGCGCAGACAGCGGGAAGATTTTCATAGACGGGCAGGAGAAGAAAATCCGCTGCGTGGAAGACGCCATCGGCAACGGAATCGGCTATGTACCGGAGGATCGCCTGACGGAAGGATTGTTCCTGATCCAGTCGATCAACGACAACCTGGCTGTGGCAAAATGGGACAGCTTCGCAAACAAGCTGGGGCTTTTGGATCGCGGGGCGTGCCGGGGGATGGTGGATCGGTCGATCGAGGAATTCAAGGTAAAGATCGGGAGCATAGACGACCCGATCCAAACCCTGTCGGGAGGAAACCAGCAAAAAATATTGCTTGCGCGCTGGCTGGCGCTCGATTTGAAGGTGCTGATTTTGAACGGCCCCACGGTCGGGGTGGATATCGGCGCAAAGTATGACATCCATGCCATCATCAGGCAGCTGGCGCAAAGCGGGCTGGCGGTGATCGTGATATCCGACGACCTGCCGGAGCTTGAGGAGAACTGTAACCGTGTGCTGATCATGAACGGCGGCAGGATCGTGGGGGAAACGGACGCAACGGGGCTTGGGCAAATCGATCTGACAGCTGCTGAATAAGGGGGGCTTCTATTGTGAGTTTGAGAAGAGTAGTACATAAAACGGAGTTCTATATGCTGATCGTCGTCGTGATCCTCGCTTGCGTGATCCAGGCGGTCAGCGGGCAATTCTTTACGGGGAATAACTTAGTCGACCTCGTGCGCTCGCTCATCATTCCCGGGATGTTCTGCATCGCGGAAATGATCGTGCTGGTCTCGGGCGGGATCGACGTTTCATTCCCGGCGATCGCGTCGCTCTCGATGTATATCGTGAGCGCATATATGAAAGATTTTACGGGAAGCGTGGTCGTGTTCTTCCTTGTGGGGACGGCGCTTGGGCTTGCCATGGGCGTATTGAACGGATTTTTGATCGCTAAATTCAAGTTCCAGCCGCTGATCATCACACTGGGAACGGCGAGCCTTTTTAACGGGATATTGCTAGGAGTGTTCGCCGCAAACGAAACGCCTGTGCCGCAGCAGATGTACGACCTTGGAAAAGCAAAGCTGTTTACGGCGACAAACGACGCGCTGGGCATCAGCTCGGACATGCCGGTGACGATCCTGTTTTTCATCATATTGATCGTGGCGGTGTGGCTGCTGATGAACAAGACCATATTGGGACGGGGTATTTACGGCGTCGGGGGCGACGCGGTGTCTGCCAAACGCGCGGGCTTCAATGTCTTTCATATCCGAATGTTCGTCTATTGCTTCAGCGGTGCGATCGCCGGCTTTACGGGCGTTGCGCGTGCGGTGATGATGACGAACTGCCAGCCGACCAACCTTGCGGGCATGGAAATGACATGTATCGCGGCCTGCGTACTTGGGGGCGTGAGCGTCACGGGCGGCAAGGGATCGATCACGGGGACGGTGATCGGTATCCTGCTGATGACGATGATGTCGAACAGCCTCATCTTATTGGGCATACCGACCTACTGGCAGCGGGTGTTTACGGGAGCGATCATCCTGATCGGTACCGGGATATCGGCATACCAGATGCTGAAAAACAACCGGAAGCCCAATATCAAGATCGCAGGATGAAGGGGGAGAAAAGAATGAATGACACAGTATGTAAACCCTTGAAGCTCAAAGATATCTATGGGAAGGACAAAAACTTTTTCCGGCTGCTGTTGATCCTGGCGGGCGTGTTCGTGCTTTGCTCGGTATTGAAGCCGGAGCTGTTCCTCACAGGGGCGAACTTCCAGAGTATTGCCAAGCAGTTTCCGGAATATGGACTGCTTTCCATCGGGATCGGCCTCGCCCTGCTGACGGGCGGCATCGACTTAAGCGTCGTCAATATCGCGAACCTGTCCTCTATTTCGGCGGCCTTGTTCATGCTGGCCAATACGACGAAGGACATGCCGGACTCACAGGTTTTAGGCGTGGTCATAGCGGCGATCGTGATCGCTGTTGGGGTCGGGCTGGGCGCAGGCGCCATCAACGGGCTGCTGATTTCCAAAATAGGGATCCCGCCGATTTTGGCAACGCTGGGGACGCAGCAGCTTTATTGGGGGATCGCGATCGTGATGACACAGGGGCGTTCGGTGAGCGGATTGCCGTCGTTGTATTCCAAAGTCTTCAATGCAAATCTTGGGGGAGTGATCCCCGTGCCGCTGGTGATTTTTATCTTATGCGCCGTCCTGATGGGCGTCGTACTCTCACGCACCAAATTCGGCTCGCGCCTTTACCTGCTGGGCTCCAATAGCACGGCGGCGAAATACGCGGGTCTGAAGACGAGCGCGCTGCTGGTCAAGACATACGCGCTTTCGGGACTGATGGCGGTGGCGGCGGGTATCATCATGATGGCAAAACAGAATTCCGCGAAGGCGGATTACGGTTCGGCATACACGCTGCAATGCGTACTGGTCGCCGTGCTCGGCGGCGTCAGTACGGAGGGCGGCAAGGGGAACATCCAGGGGATCGTGGTGGCGGCGATCATCCTGCAGTTTTTGAGCAGCTGCCTCAATATGTACGAGAACATCTCGAATTTCTACAGGGATATCATTTGGGGCGTTGTCCTCATTGCAGCGCTGATCTTTAATTACATGATCAATAAACGCGACCAGAAAAAGGCGCAGGGATAAAAAGGCTTTTGAAACGCTGAAAGGAGTGAAAGTTATGCTAGGATATTGGAATGGGAACCAGGAAAGAGTCAAGATCGATATCGAGGACGTGATGCCCAAAGGCAGCAAGGAATACGAACGGTGCCAACGGCTGAAAGACCAGGTGGTCGCGGTAAAGCCGCGGCTGCTGTGCGACCGGGCGCGGATCATCACGCAGTCGTATAAGCAGACGGAAGGACAGCCGCCGATCATCCGCCGGGCGATGGCGCTGCGCGACCTGCTCGAACAAATCAATGTGTATATTTTAAAAGACGAATTGATCGTCGGGCACTCCGCTTCGGCGCACCGCTGCGCGGAAATATTCCCGGAATTCGGCGTACAATGGATCAAAGACGAGATCGACCTGTTTGAAACGCGGGACATGGATCCGTTTGCCGTATCCAAAGAAGTGAAAGAGGAATTCCTGAACGAAATCTATCCGTACTGGGCGGGCAAGACCCTAAACGACCGGATACAGACAATATACGACGAGGAGATCAAGCTGCAGACATATGACGCGCAGCTGTTCACGATCGGCCTGCACGAAACGGGCGGGCTTGCGCATGTGGCGCTCAATTATGAAAAGATCATCACGCGCGGTTTTGCGGACGTACGCAGGGAGATCGAGGAAAAGAACGGCGCGCTTGTGATGAGCGACCCGGCATCCATGAAGAAACGGCTGTTTTACCAGGCCTGCCTCATCATCATCGATGGCGTGATCAGCTTTGCGCACCGCTATGCTGCGCAGGCACGGCGGCTTGCGGCGCTGGAAAAGGACAAGGAGAGGGCTGCCGAGCTGCTGGAGATCGCGCGGGTGTGCGATTATGTACCGGAAAACCCGGCGCGTACGTTCCACGAGGCGATGCAATCGTTCATGCTCGTACATTGCGTACCGTTCATCAACGACAACGGCACCTCGTATACGCCCGGACGGATGGATCAGTATATGTATCCGTACTATGCAAAGGATATTGCGGAGGGCAGGCTCACCAAGATCAAGGCGCAGGAGATACTGGAAGCGTTATGGATCAAGTTTTCAGAGAGCGTGAAAATCTACAATGCCGTGGATGCTGCCTCGACCGGTGGGCAGCCGACGGGCAACAACGTAGCGATCAGCGGCGTCTCGCCGCAAGGGCTGGACGCAACGAACGACCTTTCGTACCGCTGTTTGGAAGCGCACTGCCACATCCTTTTGGGGCAGCCGAATTTCACGGTGCGCGTCCATAAAAAAACGCCGCACGACCTGCTCATCCGGACGTGCGAAGCGATCCGGCTGGGCAACGGCATGCCGCAGATATCGAATGACGAGATATTCGTCAACGCAATGCTGCGCCTGGGCGTGACGCTGGAAGAAGCGCGGGATTATGTACCGGTCGGGTGTCTGGAGACCATGCCGAGGAACACCTGGGGACGTGCGAACGGCGGCTATTTCAGCTTGGTCAAGGTTTTGGAGCTCGCGCTTTCAAACGGCGTGTGCAGGATCACCGGGAAGCAGGTGGGGCCGCAAACGGGCGACGCGCGCAAGTTCACCTCCTTTGACGACGTGACAAAAGCCTTTGAAGCGCAGATGAAATATGCCGTCAGCCACATGGTCACCGCCAACAATATGATCGATATGGTACACGAGGACATGGCGCCCGTGCCGTATGTATCCATGCTGGTAGACGACTGTATTGCCGAGGGGAAGGACGTTACCTCGGGCGGCGCGCATTACAACTGGACGGGGCCGCTGGGCATCGGGATTGCGAACGCGGCGGATTCGTTTGCGGCGCTGAAAAAAGCGGTATTTGAAGATAAACGCGTCAGTATGAGCGAAATGATCGACGCGCTGGAAACGAATTTTGAGGGCAGGGAAGATTTGCGGCTGTATTTGCAGAACAAGGTGCCCAAATATGGCAACGATATCCCGGAGGTGGATATCTTCGCAAAGTATGCTACGGATACGTTCTTTGACGAACTGACCCACTACACGACATACCGGGGCGGCCCGTTCAACCCGGCGCTTATGCCCGTTTCTTCTTACGTGGCGTTCGGCTTGTCGACAGGAGCCACGCCGGATGGCAGAAAGGCAAAAGAACCGCTGGCGGACGGGGTCTCGCCGCAAAACGGTATGGACAAAAACGGGCCGACTGCGGTATTCAAATCCGTCAGCTGCCTAGACCACGTACGCTGCGGGAACGGTGTGATCTTCAACCAAAAGATGAGCCCGGGGCCGCTGTTCGCAGAGCAGGGCCTGGAAAAGTTCAGCTCGCTGATCCGCTCGTACATCGACCTCGGCGGTTCGCAGGTGCAGTTTAACGTCGTTTCGGCGGATACGCTGCGGGACGCGCAAAAGAACCCTGATAAGCACGCGGGGCTTGTCGTAAGGGTCGCGGGCTACAGCGCGTTTTTCAACGAAATATCAAAAGAGGTGCAGGACAGCATCATCGCACGGACAGAGCAGCAGCTTTAAGGCAGAATACAGGGGAGAATGTGGTATGGCCGAAAAGGGGATTATTTTCAACATCCAAAAATATAGTGTCAACGATGGAGAAGGCGTGCGCACGATCGTGTTTTTCAAAGGGTGCCCGCTGCGCTGCCAGTGGTGCTCGAACCCGGAGTCGCAAAAGATGGCATGCCAGGTGCTGGCGACGGCAGGAAAGTGCGTCGGGTGCGGAAAATGCTTTGCGGTATGTACGGCGGGCGGCGTCACCGATCCGGCTAAATGTACCTGCTGCGGGAAATGTGTGGACGTGTGCAACGCGGCTGCCCGCGAGGTATCCGGCAGGGAAATGAGCGTGCAGGAAATTATTGACGAGATCGAAAAGGACAGGATGTTTTATAAAAACTCCGGCGGGGGCGTGACCCTTTCGGGAGGGGAAGCGCTCATGCAATGGCGCTTTGCCGCAAGCCTCGCGAAGGCGGTCAAAAAGCGTTTTTTGAACCTGGCGATAGAAACGACAGGGTATGCCCCGTTTGAGCAGGCCTATGCGGTGATACGGTTTTGCGATACGGTGCTTTATGACCTCAAGCACATGGACAGCGCCCAGCATAAGCGCTATACGGGCGTACCGAACGAGTTGGTTTTGGAAAACGCGCGCAGGCTCGCGGCGCTGCATGCAAATATCATCTACCGTATTCCCCTGATCGGCGGGGTGAACGACGACGAAGCGAATATCGACGCGGTCATCGATTTTGCAAAACAGACAAACGTCATGGACATCGACATCCTGCCTTACCACGAATTCGGCGTGGCGAAATACCGGAAACTGGGTATGGAGTATTGCTGCAACGCCTACACGCCCAGGGATGAGGATATCGAGAAAATAAAAAAGAAAATGGAAGCGGAAGGGATAAACGTCAAGATCGGCGGGTAAATCGATCATTACGATACGAGGAGAGAAAATATGACACAGGGATTGAAAAAAGCCGTCATCGATACGGCGTTGAAACTAAAGGAATACCACCTGATCTCATTATCGGGAGGGAATGTAAGCCTCCGGCTTGAGGACGGCAATATCCTGGTGACCCCGTCGGGGATGGACTATGAGGCGATGGTGGAATCCGACGTCCTGCTCATGGATCCGCAGGGAAACATTTTGGGGGGAGGCCGCAGGCCGTCGGTGGACACGGTCGCGCTGCTTTACATCTATGAGCATCTTCCAAAGGTGAATTCCATCATCCATACCCACCAGGTGTATGCGACGGCAGTAGGACTGATCGAGGACGTGTTGCCTGCGGCTGTGACTACGCTGGCGAACGTGACGCTGGGCGAAGTGAATGTAACGCAGTACAGCTCCGCGGCAAGCGTGGACATGGGGATACAGACAGTGGAATACCTCAACGACAAGCGCGCCGTCATTTTAAAAAACCACGGTGTGATCACTGTGGGGGAAGACTTGAAACAGGCGCTTTACGCGGCGGTATACTTAGAAGATGCGGCGAAAACGTATCTGGTAGCCAAAATGGCGGGAAAACCGAGTATTTTGAACAGTATGCAGGTACATGAGGCAGTAGAAGCGTTCAAGGGCTGCGGCCAAAAGTAAAAGCAAGGAGGAAAAATCATGGGAAATATGACAAGGGAACAGGCACGGGAAAAAGCGATCGGGTATTTTGACCGGGCGCATATCTACCTCACGGAGGAAGAAAAAGAAAACCTTGAAATCGCGGATATGGGGCTTGACCGCCTTGACGAATTCGGGATCGTGATCCATATCTATGTGAACACGAAGCGCTGCGCGGCAAAGGAGATGGTGCTCTTCCCCAACCAGATATGCCCGGAACAGATTCATCCGCCCTTTGGGGATTATGAAGGGAAAGAGGAGAGCTTCCGCGTGCGGATGGGAACGCTTTACCTATATACGGAGGGGGAACCGACCAAGCAGGTCAAGGCGCAGATCCCGGAGGACAAGAAGGACACGTTCCATGTGTTCCACGAAATCATCCTGAACAAGGGAGAGCAGTATACGCTGCAGCCCAATGTGACGCACTGGATATGCGGCGGCCCGGAAGGCTGTGTGGTCAGCGAATTTTCCAGCTACAACAGGGACGACTATGATATCTATACCGACCCGGAGATCGTAAGGATGCACGGCGTCAAGCCGTTTGAAGACTAACGGGCATCGCTTTACGCATGGCGCACCTCCTGCGCTGGATAGGCAAAACACCCCGTACCATCCATTGGCACGGGGTGTTTTGTTATCAAAAAATCAATGCTTTTCCAGGACGCAGACAGATTCGATGTGCGTAGTTTGGGAAAAAAGGTCGACAGGCTGGATCAGGTCGGTCTCGTAACCGAGCTCATAAAACAGCTTCAGGTCGCGTGCAAGCGTTGAAGGGTTGCACGAAACATAGCCGATCTTAGGAATGCCGGAAGCGGCAAGCGTACGGATGACGGCTTCGTCCAGCCCCTTGCGCGGCGGATCGACGATCGCTGCATCGGCCCTGCCATGCGTTTTGACCAAGCCGGGAAGGAGGGCGGAAGCATCCCCGCAGAGGAATTCCGCGTTTTCGATATCGTTCAGGCGTGCGTTGAACTGCGCATCGCTGATCGCCTGCTTCACGATTTCAATGCCGACTACCTTTTTGGCGTGCTGCGCGGCGAAAAGGGATATGGTGCCTACGCCGCAGTAGAGGTCAAAAACGGTCTCGCTGCCGGTGAGCCCCAGCATCTTGAACAATGTATGGTACAGCACTTCGGTCTGTGCGGAGTTGACTTGCAAAAAGCTTTGTGCGCCCAGCTTGAACGTCAGTCCGGCGAGCGTTTCAAAAATATGGTCGCGTCCATGGATGCAAACGGATTTTTGTCCGAGGATCGCGTTTGTTTTTTGCGTATTGATATTGAGCATAATGGATTTGACCTGAGGAAGCACAAATTCAAACAGCATGATGAGGTGGGACTTGCGCGGGATATCCTCGCCGTTGATGCAGAGGACGAGCATGATATCCCCTTCCTTGTTTTCACGCAGGATGACGTGCCGGAGAAGTCCGGTATGCGTCTTTTCATCGTAGATGCTGATGTTGTTTTTGACGATCCATACGCGCAGCTGCGACATGACGATGTGAAAATCCGACGGCTGTATCTTGCAGTCGTCAACATCCACAATGCGGTGGGAATGTGCCGCATAAAAGCCGATATCGACCTGCCTGCCGTTTTGCTGCACGGGGAATGCCGCCTTATTGCGGTAACGGTATTCGTGCCGTGTGGGCAGAGGGAAGCCGACCGGAATATCTAGGCCGCCGATGCGCTGGATGCAGCTCATAACATGGTTGTGCTTGAATTGCAGCTGCCCGGCATAGGAAAGATGCTGCAGGCTGCAGCCGCCGCATTTGCCGAACACATGGCAGGGCGGCTTTACGCGCATGGGGGAAGCAGCGATCACTTCTTCCAGTTTGCCGACGCCATAGTTCTTTTTGAGCGCGATCAGCTTCGCGCGTACCGTCTCGCCCGGCAATGCGCCGTCGATGAATACGGTCATGCCCTCGTACCTGCCGATACCCTGGCCGTCTGTCCCTAAATCGTGTATGCTACATTCGATGCTATCGTTTTTTTTCATATCTCTCCCGCCATCCTTTTTTACAAATCCTATTATAGCAGAAGCATATTTAAAACAAAACAGGAGAAATTCCCATGGATGTACCGTGTTTAGCCATCCGGCATGGTATGATGGTATCAAGGAAGGTGTTTGTATATGATGGAAAACTTGATATGGGTCGTTTTGATCGCGATCGCCGTATTGTGTATCGTGATCCTGGCACGGCAGGGGAAAAAGGCGGACGACGGTGCGCGGCTGCGCTTAGAGCTGATCAACCAGTTTAATTTACTCTCGAATATGATGACGGATACGATGGGCAAGGTTTCAGGCGCGAACAACGCAAGCGTGGAAATATTGCGCCGCACAGTGGAGGATAAGCTGGCCGAGATACAGCGGTCGGTTGACCAGAAACTGGACACCACGCTCAAAAGCGGGCTGTCCACCTCGTTTGCGCGCGTGAACGAGCAGCTGCAGCAAGTGTACCAGAGCATGGGCGAGGTGCGGGCGCTGACGAGCGGGATCGGCGATTTGAAAAATATCCTCTCCAACGTAAAGACGAGGGGGATATGGGGTGAGGTGCAGCTTTACCGCCTGCTTGCCGATTTCATGGCCCCCGGGCAGTTCGAGGAAAACGTGAGGATCGAGGGGGATAACGCGGTGGAATTTGCGATCCGCATGCCGCGCGAGGAAGGCGGCGTGACGCTGTTGCCCATCGATGCCAAATTTCCCATGGATCGTTATGCACGCGTGCTTGCCCTGATGGAAGCGGGAGACCTGGAAGCGCTGCGCGCCGCGCAAAAAGAACTCGTTGCCGCGGTGGTCGCGGAGGCAAAAAAAATCAGCGACAAATATATCCGCCCGCCGAAAACAACGGATTTTGCGATCATGTTCCTGCCGTCCGAAGGATTGTACGCCGAGGTGATCCGGCTGGGATTGATCGAGCAATTACAAAACAAGTATAAAGTGATGCTCACAGGGCCGTCCACGTTGAGCGCGTTTTTGACGAGCCTGCAAACAGGATTCAAGACTCTTTCCATCAAGGAACATTCCGCGGCGATCATCGATATGCTATCGGCGGTCAAAGCGGAATTTGAACAATTCGCACTGCTGCTGCAAAAGACACAGCATTCCCTTTGCGCAGCGCAAAACCACTTAGAAGCGGTGCAAAAGCGCTCGGCCAAGATACAGACGAGCCTTTCCGACGCGGAGCGGTGGGAAGATACGGACAGCTAGACTTCCAGCTCGAACACGTAATCATCCATGACGAAGCCGTTGCCGATGTCGCTGCACACTTCGCCCGTTTGCCGGAAGCCGAGATGCCCGTAAGCCGCGATGGAAGAAGCGTTCTTTTTGGAGGCGGTGAGCCAGATGGACGTAAGGCGCATGCGCCTTGCCATGTCGGAAAGCTCGGCGACCACATCGCGCGCATACCCCTGCCCGCGGCATTCCTTCAGAATATAAAATTTGCTCAAAAACAGCTTGCCCTGCGGATGGTGCGGGCGGACGCCCGCATAGCCGATGGGGACAAACGCTTTGCGGATCAGGTAGTATTCGTACCCTTCGCCGGCGACGGCGGCCTTGATGGCTGACGGGCTTTGGAACTTTCCAAGCATATATTCGATCTGGTCGGCGCTCACGATACCTGCATAGTGCTCGCGCCAGATTTCGTGAGCGAGATCCGCGACCAGAAGGTATTCGCGTTCTTTGCTGATTTTTTTTAAGTTGATCTTTGCCACTATCTTGATTCCCAGTCCCTGATGAAAGCGCTTACACTGCGGTCATATTTCGCTTCGCCTTCTTTGGAGAAAAAACAGCCGGGGATTTCGCCCGCAAGGCGGTGATGCGTTACGCAATCGCAGCATAAGCCGCGCCTTGGACAATCGTAGGTACAGGTACAGTGATCCATGTTTTTTTCTTTCTTACATTCCATCGGAAAATCCTCACTTTCGTTTTTGTTTGAAATAACCGGAGAGCAGGGAGGCGCATTCCTCCTCCAGCACGCCGCCGGTGATTTGCGGTTTATGGTTTAATTTGCCTTCCGAAAGATCGTAAAGCGTCCCGAAAGCGCCCGCTTTTTGGTCGTATGCGCCAAAAACGATACGGGGGATGCGGGCATTGATACATGCGCCCGCGCACATGGGGCAGGGCTCCAGCGTAACATATAAGGTACAATCAAGCAGCCGCCAGCCGCCCAAATGCTTAGAAGCCTGCCCAATGGCAAGTATCTCGGCGTGCGCAAGCGGACTGCGGCCTGTTTCCCGCAGGTTATGGGCACGGGCAATAATTCGGCCGTCTTTGACGACCAGTGCGCCGATGGGAACTTCGTCGATCTCCCAGGCTTTTTTTGCCTCCTCGATGGCGATACGCATATAATCCTGATCAGACACTGGGAGGCCCTCCCTGATGCATATCATACAATAAATTTTTGGCCTGCATGCGCAAATCATACGCTTCCTGGTAACTGAGCTGCGCGCCGGTCGGATCGTTTTCGTCCAAAAACGCAATACTTTCCTGCAATGCTTTCGCGGTATCGGCGAACACCTCGTTGATCTGTATGATGCGCGAATCGGATATTGTGAGGGTCGCCAAATCTTCCTGGATCGTTTCAAGGTCTGCGCGCGTATAAAGGGATGGATTTTCCTCGTGTATTTGCTTCATGCACATATCCAGCCGCATTTCGATATCCAGATCGGCGAGAAAATTATCATATTGTTCCACCACGGGAAGGCTGCACGCAAACACAAGGATCGCGGTAAAAAGCAGCTGCAGGATAAAAGAAAATCGCTTCATAAAACACTCCCGTTTTGTTCTTGCCTGACACCATTTATTATACAGATTTGACATTGATATTGCAATTGCATCGGGTCTTTGGTAAAATAAATAACGTCGCATGGAGAGGTATCGAAGTGGTCATAACGGGGCGCACTCGAAATAATGTCCACTATGCACAATAATTGAATAATACTGTATGGAGCGGTAGCGAAGTCTGGCCGTAACGCGCGTGACTCGAAATCACGTTATCCGCAAGGGTACGTGGGTTCAAATCCCACCCGCTCCGCCAAAATCCCGCATAGGCAAAGGGTTTATGCGGGATTTCTTTTTTTCTTCCGATAAATAATCAGTTACAATACACACATCTAAACTTGCCAATTTTACGTTTTTAGAGCATCTGCTAATATACATCTCATACATAATTTTTGCATTTTTGTTGCCCGATTGTTGCCCAAATCTCACGGTAACATATGAAATTCTATACAAGGATATATAAACTTATTCTTTAAAGCTCCATATCTCTACTCGCTTTTGCAATAGGCTTTTCTTTCTTTTGTTCGCTCTTTTCCATATGCAGCGCATTATGATAAGTTTCAAGCACCGTCTGTTTTCTTTCAAGTCGTACATCAACATATTGTGCTGTTACAGCTTCTAAGTTTGAAGAAATTCCCAATGTCATTCCTACACCCTTTAGAGTATGTCCCAATATTTCACCGACCGAATAAAAATCCCCCGTAAGCTGATACATATTGGTTGCCGCCGTATGTCTAAGATCATGAAAGCGGATATGTGGCATATCAAATTTTACTAACACCTTTCCAAAATTGGACGATAACCTACTCGCATTTAATGGCGCGCCGTCCGGTCTACTTACCACTAAATCATTATCGTAATATTCTTGTCCTGCACTTTTCAACAATTTTTTTTGCTTCTGTTGATTCTCAAATTGACGTAAAAAATATTGCATTGTTGTATCTGTGATAGGTAATATACGCCCGTGCGATTTTGGCGGGGCAAATTCTTTGATGATATTCGTTTTTGGTGGCACTTTGAAAGGGAGTTGTTCGATTACGCTAAACGTCTTGTTTTCAAAGTCAACATTGCGCCACCTTAGCCCTAGGATTTCACTTCGCCTTAGACCATACATACCCCCAAGCATGACAGACATTTCCCATTCTGTACCATATGTATTTGCCATAAGAAGTTGCATCTGCTCAACTGTGTATGGGTCGGGTGTTTTTCCATGTTTCCCGAATTTGGTAATGATATCGCGGGCAGGATTATATTCAATATAACGATACTTTCTCGCGTGTTCCATTGCAACGCTCAAAATTCGTTGTGTGTAACGAACCGAACTATGCGAAAGCCCTTTTGCATATAACTTACTGAAAAGGTCATCCAGCATAGCACCTGTTACTTGATTGATCGGAACACTACCAATATACGGCACAATATGATTTTTAATATACCCTCTATATCCGTATAACGTGCTGGGCCGCAAGTTAGCCTTTCCATGCTTTTCGACCCAATCCTCCATATACTCTTTGACTGTCTGTTTACCGTTCATTACCAATAGCGGTGTATAGGACGGCTTTTCAAGTTTCACTTTCATTTCGGCTTCGTGTTTTTCAGCTTGTGCCTTTGTTGGGAATCCGCGCTTACCATATGTTTTACGTTCTCCGTTTGTCATATATTTAATGTAAACGTCGTATACAGTCCCCGGTTTTCCCGTTAAAACACCCTCGGCATTTCTCCTGTTCTTTACTTTTCTTGATGATATAGCCATTATGAATTATCACCCCCTTTCGTTTTTGAATGAGCGTAAATCTTTGCTCTTTCGTAATAATCCCATATTGCTCTATCCGTCAATAGCCGATGACTTCCATTCGGTAAATATTCTAACTCACCTTTATCCATGAGTTGACGCAATTTGTTTGCTCCCAAACCGCAAACGGTACTCATTTGCTCGACCGTTTTAAAAAATGGTAAAGGTTGTATATCCTGCTTTTTATCCTTTTTCACCAAAAGGCACAACACCCCCCGATTATATTTTTTAGCAAACAGACGGCTGCGGGTCGGGCAGCTCCACGGGGTTATGTTGCCCCCTTGCATGGTTCTCATGCAACCGCCCCCATTGCGTGATAAGCTGTGGCTGGGCGGGAGTATCATTATTACGGCTTTCTGATCGTCGCACAAGCAGACTGCGCTTGCTTCCGTCAAGGTGTTAATCGCTCATGTCACGGCGCACCTTTCGGCTGGCTCCCAGCATACCGAATGTATCTGATTGCTTGTATGAAATTGTCAATGTGCTGCTGTATGTCAATCTAAAAGACCGCGCTATATAAGTGCGCTCTTGTAGAGTGGCAAACAAAAGCCCGCGACCGGGCAAGCGTGGAAAGGGGAACACGCACCCAGTCGCGAGCATAGAGTTAAGCGGCTTTAAATTTGAGAATTTGGGTTATCAGTTTTGTTTCAAGCCTGCGCTTGACTTCTTCATTTACGCAAAAATAAGGCAGACCGTTTTCATCAAAAAGTTGCTGAAAAGCTAAAGAGGAAACGTACCCCTTATAGTGCGCTAACACGGCGTTGATAGCGTCAATATCACCCGCCGTTGCAGCCAAAATGACAGAATATGGAATCAGGCTACAATCAACTTTTCCCACTATAATTTCACTTCCTCTCTATAATCTTTTTGAGTTTTTCTAGTGTGCTTGCCCTGCGCTTCGTGACCGTGCGACGCATAAGGCTTAACAGTTTCCCAATTTCTCGGTCGGTCATATCGAGGAAATAGAACAACAAAATAATGTTGCGCTTATCCTCTGGCAAGGCGTTCAGTGCGGCGGCTATTACTTCATCGGTTATCTTGATTTCATTTCCCAAAACGGAAAACACATATTCATCAAGCGCATACTCATCATAAGCCGTTAAAGCCGCAATCTGTTCAAGCTCCTGTTCGGATAGCATTTCTAAAGATATTTCGCGGTCACGCTTTCTTTTCAAGATAATAGTTGCGTGCTTCATTGCGAATTACTTTTTTGCAGTAGCTATCAAACTGTCCTTGAATCCGCGCCCTGTCGCTGGATTGAGGGTTCAGAAGATCACCCCCTTTCTACTACAATAATTTATGGATAGGATATGGCAGCCAGCCATACGCCTTTCCATCCCATAGTCTAAGCTACAATAAGGGGAGTAATTGGTCTGACGACTCCTTTCTTGGGTCTACACGCCCGTACGTGAGACAGTCAGCCATCCTCTTGTTGCAGCGTTCGTTTTGCAGGTAGAGCCACCACTCGTGCGTTCGTGTCACTCAGTAGATTGAATAGGCAATGGGTAAGAGATGGGCACCGATTACAATACATCAATCAGGAGGAATACTTATGAACGCTGTCGGTATCGACATTTCCAAAGGCAAGTGCATGGTTGCTATCCTGCGTCCCTTCGGTGAGGTGGTTGCTTCACCTTTTGAAATTCAGCACACCGCTCATGAACTCAGACGTTTGGTTGAACGTCTGAAAAGTTTGGACGGTGAAACCCGCATTGTTATGGAGCATACTGGCAATTACTATCTGCCTGTCGCCAGGCATCTGCACGAAGCCGGCCTCTATGTGTCCGTTGTCAATGCTATTCTTGTACATGACTACGGTCAAAATTCCCTTAGACGGGTCAAAACGGACAAGAAAGATGCTGTTAAAATCGCCAGCTATGCTCTAAGCCATTGGCTTGATCTTCCGCAATATGCGCCGGAAGAAGACGTTCGCCACATGCTTAAACCTGCGCCCGCCAGTGCAACCAGTACGTTAAGCAGAGTGTTATGCTTAAAAACAGCCTCATCGCTTTGCTTGACCAAACCTTTCCGAGTGTCAACATGCTGTTCTCCAGCCCGCCCCGCAAGGGGGACGGTCACGAAAAATGGATTGACTTCGTGGGTAAATTTTGGCATTTTGAATGCGTCAACAGCCTTTCCAAAAACGTTTTTACCCAGCGCTATCAAAAATGGTGCAAAAGAACAGGTTACAACTTTCTTTCCACTAAGGCCGCTGCCATCTACGATTTCGCCTGCATACAAGTCAGTACACTGCCTCGAAGCACCTTTGCCAAACAGCTTATTACTCAAGCTGTGTCGCAGCTTAACTCCCTATCGGAAACGCTGGCTCTGATTCGGCAGCAGATGCTTTCCCTTGCCTCCGGCTTGCCGGAATTTCCTGTTGTCATGGCTATGCAAGGGGTCGGCAATGTGTTAGGACCTCAACTCATGGCTGAAATTGGCGATGTGCGACGTTTCAACCGTAAGCAGTCGCTGGTTGCTTTTGCCGGTATCGACGCACCGCCTTTCCAGTCCGGCGCCTTTGAAGCACAGAGTACCGGCATTTCCAAACGAGGTTCTTCCTCACTCAGAAAGACGCTTTTTCAGGTCATGGACTGCCTGCTCAAACACGCGCCCTCTCATGATGCTGTATTCCAATATCTTGACAAAAAACGCGGCGAGGGTAAGCATTATTACGTCTACATGATGGCAGGAGCCAACAAGTTCCTGCGTATCTACTACGCACGGGTTAAGGAGCATCTAGGCAGTTTGGCGGTTCAGTAGCCCACATATTCTTTTTGCTTGGCTTACCAGCTTATTTCAGGGTGGTTTTATTTGATGTTCCATTTTTTACCTTTCATTTTTTATTCATTTCCGGCTTGACTTTTCTTTGCAGGTCTCGCGTCCGCAAGGGCGGTGAAATATCCCCTTTCACTTACTAGCACAATTTGAAAATGGAAAAAGGAACCATTTTTCAAAAAAAGTTGAAAAATTTTTTGAGAACCATAAAAAAAGACGATTGTATTAAATACAACCGCTGCTTTCGTTGTTGTGATTACAAAGGTGTTATGAATTTGCCCGATGCAGTTTGCTACCCCGTCACGCGATAGCAAACGATGCTAAAATTATACGGATTTCTCATAAGCCGCACCCACACCGACCACTTAAAACAGCTATGCAACTGTTCATTAAATCATTTAATAGATTTCCAATTATCTCGTTAGATGTTCTTATATGCCGGTATAGCCCTTAACTTCGGGCTTTTCCGGCATTTTTCCTATCGGAAGAACCTCACAAACATTCTTATTACCCCTCATGTTTTCGTTCTCAAACGTAGTACAAACAGTAGTACATTCTGCGTATCTTATGCGGCCTTGGATTCCTGGGCGCTCTCTGACGCAGGCTGCGCGTTGACTGCGGCGGCGGTCTGTGACTTGGCTTGCAGCCGTTCCATTTCCTCCTGTGCGGAATGGAACGTGGCGTGGGCGTAATAGTTCAGCGTCATAACGATATTGGAATGCCCCATAATGTACTGCAATGCCTTGGGGTTCATGCCCGCATTTGCCATTCTGGTACAGAATGTATGCCGCATGGTGTGTGGCGTCATGACCTCCGGCAGCGGTTCCGCATGGAACTTGTTGAACTTCTTGGCAAGGCCCTGAAACATGGAATCATAGTTGACAGCCGCTTTCGGCAGTCCGTCCCGATTTAAGAACAGGAATCCCTTATACCCGTCCACCACAACGCCTTTGCCGTCCTTTCGCCTGTGCAACACACGCTGAAATGCTTTGTAGGCCGCTGCGCTCATAGGCACCTGGCGATAACCGCTGTCTGTCTTTGGCGCTTCGATGTAGTAGCCGTCCTCGGTGCTTCTCAAAAGCTGGTGGTCTACATTCACAAACCGCTTGTCAAAATTCAGGTCGGCAGGCGTCAGGCCGCAGAGTTCGGAAACGCGAAGTCCGGTTTCCAGCAGAATCAATACCTCGTCATAATACTTGGCATAAACGGGGTCACTCTGCATGAAGCCCAAAAGCTCCTTTTCCTGTGCAGGGGTAAGCGGCACCTTTGGTACGGTATCGTCGTTGATAACCTCATTGATCTGGAAGTCAAAGGGATTCTTGCGGAGGCAATCGTCCTGTACGGCCATGTGAAAAATGGCTTTCAGGGAACGCTTGCCGTTGCAGATGGTATGATAGGCCACGCCCTTTTCCTGCATACGCAAGGCCCATTCTTTGGCGTCAGACAGCTTCACGCTGTCGATGCTGGCCCCTCCGATTTTATCCTCGGACAGAAGTTTCATTAACTGCTGGCGGCTCTTATGGGTTCCCCGTTTCACATTGCCCCGCTGCCGGATATACTTTTCATATAGCTGGCACACGGTCATTTTCTTACCGATGGTGTCAATCCCATCGTCAAGGTCTTTTTGTATCTGCTTGATTTTCTCACGCAGAGAAATATCCGGGCGTTTTCCGGCAGGGATTTTGTCCGTAGGGACTAACTTCCATGAGTACACAAACTTCGGTTCTCCAAAGGTATCCGTATATTTGTAGGCGTATCTTCCGTCTGTTCGCTGGCTCTCTCCAGATTTCAAAAGGCGGCCTTTGCTGTCCCGCCTTTTTTCATCTCGTTCTTTTTTTGACATTTCGTCATGCTCCTTTCCATGACGGAAAGAGCCTTGACACGCTTTAAGAGTATTATAGCATAGTCAAGGCTCTTTTTCACTAGATTGTGTCAAGAGAATCAATGATTTTTTCAAATTTTTGCCGTTTGATCTGGATGCGGTTGCCGTTCAAAATCACCCAGCCAGCGGATGGGTTTTCCTCGGCAAGCCGACGCAGTTTGTTTTCTCCAATGCGAAAATATTTCGACGCTTCCTCAATGGTAAGCGTATACTTTTCCCAAATAGGCACATCGTTATTACTCATAATATGGCCTCCTTCTGTTCAAAGCAAAGGTTCCTTGTAAATGTGGGCAAAACACGGACGGCTGGCGGCCCAGCTCCACGGGCTTTTCACCCCCGTGTGGTTCTCACACGGCCCTACCCATTGCCTGTGACGCTTTTAACGCTCGGACTGTGGCTGTAAGGGAGTATCATTGTCCTGCCTGCACGTCATCGCCCATAAGCAGCTACGCTTATTTTGCGGCTGGGTGGTTGTCGCTCCGCTGTTTTCGTAGAAACCAGCATCATGGCGCACCCGCCGTCCGGCTCGGTGTAGACAGAATGTGTCCGTATGCCCTATGACGCGCCGCCATTGTCCTGCGGGCGTATTTGTCAAGGTACATACATCAGCCACCGAGCCGGCGGAAATGCGGAAAGAGAGTAATAAGACATTTCCGTTACCGTGGCCGGGTCGTTACTTCAAGGCAACGATGATGGAATGAATGAGCTTGATTTCCAAACGGTGCTTCATATACTCGTCCACGCACACATAGGGGATGCCGTTGCTGTCATACAAGGTGCGGATGCAGAGCTTGTTTATGTAGTCCTCATAGTACCGCAGCACTTGCTCCATAGTCATTGCATCCCCAGCGTGGGCAGCTTCCATCACCGAAAGGGGAAGAAGCTCTCTGCCGTTGAATGTAGGTTCCTTCATCCGCGTTTACCTCCCTCTGGCATGAACGCCATCAATTTCATACGCAACTGTTTCAGGGTCCTTGTCCTGTGACGCTGTACGGCGCTGCGGGACATTCCCATGAGGCTGCCGATTTCTCCGTCTGCCAAATCCAGAACACAGTGCAAAATCAAAATGCTTTGTTCCTGTTCCGGCAGGCTGGCGAACGCCTCGGCTACAAGCTCGTTGTCGATCAGCAGGTCATACCCATACGACGAAAAAACGTAGCTGTCGCTGGGGTAATCATCCACGACTGAGAGCTTGTCCATTTCCTCTTGTGTCAGAGCATCCAGCGACTTTTCACGTTCGCGGCGATGCGCCATCTCCGACCAGTAGCTTTTAGCCTCATTGCGGAGTACCGCTTTGCAGAAAGCATCATAGCGGTGCCGCAGGATAAAATCATTGCGGGGGATCGTTTCCATCTTTTCACCCCCTTTCTGTGGGGGATTTCGGTGGTTTTCTCCCTTTCCGCCAAAGTTACTGTTGAAAGGCCTCCAGCTACCCGCCAAACACCACTTTTTTAAAAAAATTTTGAAAAAGTGTTTGACCGATAGAGCGGGCCGAAGGAAATAACAAAATTCGCCCGGAAGGGCATAAACCCTCCGGGCGAACAAAAAAATAGTATGATATTTTATTGCATACGCAAATTCATGGTTCCGGCCACATTTCCCACGGGCCGGGGGATGTTTTTTTTAACGGTGTTACTCCCATTTCCGTTGGTCGATATCCCGTTCTACACATGACGGCTCCCTCCTGAAACCGCCAATGGGATCAGCGTTAGGGGGAATTGCTCCCATCCAATACCTTACGAACCGCGGTGTGGTTGCTCGGGGCGATCCGGCTGATGTAATGACGGCCTGATTGCGCAACGTTCCTTTGGTTTGATGTTCCATCTTTCACTTTCTCCATTTTTTTAGAAAATAACTTCGATACAAAATCCAAGGACAACAAACAGTAAAATGCTGATAATCGTTCCAACTCTCGTCATGATCTGATACTTTGTAAACTTCTTATTTCGCACAAATGTAATCCCTCGCATTCTCAATAAATGTATCTAATATCAATTCGCAATCTGTAAACTTGTATTGTCTTGCACTTTCTATATCTTGATTTAAGAAAATAAAACCGATGCATTTATCGTAGGTTCCAAGATAATCAAAAACAGATTGTATGTATTCATTGCGAACTTCATCACTGGTGCTATGCTCCGCGATCTCTCCAAAAATAATTGGCTTATTATATGCTTCCAAATAGTCTCTTTGACCTTCATTTTCATAGAATTGCTGAAAACTCTCACGGGAATCCAATGTGTTATTCAATGTCAATCCGACATAATCAACATACTCATCACCTGGATAATATTTCGTTGTGTATTCGTCTGCCCTGTTGGGAGACCATACCCACTTAACATTGGGAGCATATTCCCTACCCAAGTTCACAATGTGAACCCAAGCGTTTACATATGCGTGAGCATCATCTGTTTGCCAACTGTACCAACCAGATTTGTAAGAGGGCCTCATTTCCATTTCATGCGCTAATCGAACAAAAAGTTCTGTATTGGCTCTGTTATCCGAAGAGAGTTTCTTAAAATATTCAATAATTAAATCATCATAATACCCGTCAGAAACCAATTTTAAGTCCCAGTCGGTAGGCTGCAAAGTGATAAACGCTATATATTTATTGTCGTCTAAACATAAAGAAATCTTGTAATCACTTGTCTGATCAAAACGATCAAACCAAGCTAAAGTATTGATGCTGTCAGCTAAAACATCAGTCTCTTCGGGGCCTTGAACATAAACGCCCAAATATCTTTGTCCCTCTGTAATAGGATAATATTCAGACTCGACAACTGAGGATTCTGTTACAATAGATTCCGTAGTTGGTTCTTCCAGTGTAGCTTGACTATTACTCGGAGCCTCAATAGACGCAATGCTGTCAGAGCCATCGGCCTTCTCGGTATCGACAGGCTGTTCGTTGCAACCAACCCATAATATAAATATAGCAGCCGCGAATATACAAATGCAATTAAGGAACTTCCGCTTTATCATTGTCCTCCTCCAATTTCCGGGTGCCCCATTCCATATCGTCAGAGCAGAGCATAAGGCCTAGCAATCGGATAGGAACCATGACAACAGTTAAAACAAGGATGAATACTGGAAGCAGTAATGTATAATACCACTTCACACTTCTCATAACCTTAATATTTCGTGAACCAAAACTAATGATACAACCAAGAAGAATAAAGAGAATGATCTGCCACCATGGAGCGGTATATGCCAATGTTGGAATCGCGCAGCCAAGTATATTTAACACCTTGCAAATTATAGTATTGGCATAAACGCTAACCAGCATCATCGGACTAATCATATCTGACCAGTAAATAAAGCACATCAGCTTGGCGTTTTTTAACATCCAAGGAGTCATTCTCAGATTGTTATACTGTGAACCTTCCGACCATCTTAACTGCTGCCTGATAAATTTTTTCCATTCGGTGGGCACATCTGTATAAATTACTGAGGTGTCTTGCATAACTGTTTTGTACCCCTTTCGGAGCGTCAGGTTTGTGAGGCTTCTGTCATCGGATACTTCTTTGTGAAATCCCATGAATGTCTCATTCATAAAGTCATACATCACATCTATCAAAATCTGAGTACGGAAAGCAATTGTCCTGCCGGGAAGGCAGCCCACTTTGCCTGTAACGCTCATTGCTTTCATCGTTCCTTCAGCTCTGATCTCTTCAAGCAAATTTGCAAACATGGTTACGAGTTTGCGGTCAGGATCAAGTATTTTCTGTCTGGTTGTAACACCGCCAATTTTTTGATCACAAGCAAAAGGCTTCAGCAACTCGGACAAAGTATCCTCTGTCCATACCGTATCACTATCCACAAGCACTGTTATATCGGAATTCGGATTAATGTGCTCCATTGCCACACGGATCCCATTTCTCTTACCGGCAACAGGTGTATAATAATGCTGAACAGGAGTAAAGCCAATTGGTAAATTCCTGTTGAAATCTACACACAGGTTTTCAAGCCCCTCGTTTTTTGGCCCATTAATGACAACTATAATCTCAGACGGATTCTGGCGTGCTATTTTCATCAGAACACTATAAAATAGATCTAATGGTTCGTCAACGACTGGGAGCAGCACCGATGTAAAATAATTTATTTCTTTATCTTCATAATCATATGGCTTATATCGAATAGCATGGAAAAATACTATTCCCCATCGAATGAAAATGAATGCGAAGAAAAACATAAAGAGGTGAAGGTTATGAGTTTTGATATAATCCTCGACCATCAAGAAAAATGTGTACATTACAATCACCGCCTCGCCGGGTCAATCTCTTCCAAAGATGTCTCTTGTATAAACCTTATACATAACTTCCGAGAGTTCACTGGAAACTCTATTAGCAACAATAACATCACATGAACGCTTAAACTCCGCAAAAGAATGTACAACCTTATAACCCATAAACTCTGCGGCATCGCCTAATAAGGGTTCATATATTACAATTTCTTGTTTTTCTTTGGAAAGCCCCTCCATAACACCCCAAACAGCACTTGAACGGAAATTGTCAGAATTAGACTTTGCCGTTAAGCGGTAAATACCAACTGTGCCAGGATGTTTATTCAGAATTCCCTTTATGACATGGCCTTTTTTGGTGTGGTTTGCCTGACACACAGCGGTAATCAAATTTTCAGGAATATCATGAAAACTTGATTTCAACTGCTTTGTATCTTTCGGGAGGCAATATCCGCCATAGCCAAAAGATGGATTGTTATAATGCTTACCAATTCGAGGATCATGACAAATTGCATCTATGATGTTCTTTGTACTTAACCCATTCATTTCTGCAAAGGTATCCAATTCGTTAAAGAACGCAACACGCATGGCTAAATAAGTATTAGCGAAAAGTTTAGCGGCTTCTGCTTCATCAAGCCCTATAATCAAGACGGGAATATCTTCTTTATTTGCGCACTCTTGCAAGATGGTTGAAAAAACCTGTGCATGGATAACCATAGCAGGGTCTGCAATATCTGTACCAACAACAATTCTGGAAGGGTACAAATTGTCGTATAGGGCTTTCGTTTCTCTTAAAAATTCAGGGGAAAATAGAATGTGGCTGGTGTTATATTTTTTTCGCACACTCCTTGTATACCCAACAGGAACCGTACTTTTGATGATCATAATGCAATGATCATTATTTGCCATACAAATTTCTATGGTGGAATCAACCGCATGAGTATCAAAGCTATTGGTTTCATCCTCATAATTAGTAGGTGTTGTAATAATTACATACTCGGCGTCTTTATATGCTATTGCCGTATCTACAGTGGCTGTCAAATTTAGTTTTCTTTCGGCAAAAAACTTTTCGAGATATACGTCCTGAACGGGAGAAATACGGGAATTAACTTTCGCAACCTTTTCTTCATCAATATCAAGCACTATTACTTCATGCTTTTGGCCTAACAGAGTGGCAAGAGATAACCCCACATAACCTGCGCCTACAACAGTAATTTGCATAGCATTCTAACCACCTTTCTATTCAAATTCATTCTCGGCTCGGATGACGTTGCAAACCGCTGCAGTGTTCCGATAGATGCTTCATCAACGTTTCTTTCGCGGCGGATGCATCCGCTTGCTGGGAAAGACCCGTCAGATAAGCCAAGGCGTCATTCCACGTTTTTAGCGAAAAGGCTTCCGAAGGAATATGTAAAAGCTCCCTGGACAGATGGAATTGCTCCCATGGGCTGAGATACCGCAAATCTGACAGATACCCACATCCGGCCTTCTGGGCCAAGCACTCCAACAATTCTACCGACCATCTTTCTTCCACTTTATTCACCTCCTGTCATTTCAAAGGGAATATCCTAACCACAAACTTTCCTTTTCTGAACGATTCAATTACCGCAGAATAATGATTCTGGGGTAATCGTTACTGCTTCTAGGAAGAAAATTATTATTTTAATCAACTAAGGGCGTTCTGACAGGCATAAAAAGCAGACCTGCGCACATATTTCGCGGTGCAGGTCTATTTTTCGTATTTATTTTGCTGTTCTATATGTAATAAATGGTTGAAAATCTGCTCTGATACACTTATAATAGAGCTAATCAGTTCTACTTGTAACTGAGCAAGGGGGCCATGGAACCACAGAATCATTATTCCGTGGTGCTATGAGATCAGATGCATCCGCTGTAAGGTTCGCTCATGTTCCCGTGTGCCCATAGCTACATAGATACGCGTGGTGTCCACGGAGGCGTGTCCTAAAATATCCGCAAGATATGCCAGATTCTTTTTGATGGCATAATAGCATTTTGCAAACAAGTGCCGCAAATTGTGGGGAAAGACCTTTTCAGGATTTACCCGCGCCGCCCGGCACAGCTTTTTCATATCATGACAGATATTGCTTCGATCTAAGGGCTTTCCGGTACGGGTGCAGAACAGATACCCCGTTCGGATGCCTTTTTCTTTGGCATAGGCGTTCAATTTCCGGCACAGCTCTTTTGTCAAGAGAATGGTGCGGATTTTGCCTTTCATGCGGATTTCCGCTTTTCCTTTGTGCAATGCCTCCACAGTCAGAAAGGAAAGCTCACTGACCCGGATTCCGGTGGTGCAAATGGCAAGCATCACATGATACAGGCGGCTGTCCTTTTTCCTTTTGGCAGCGTCTAACAAGCGGTGGTATTCCGCTTCGGTCAAATCTCGGCTGTCATCCACAAATACCGTATGCTGGATTTTCAAAAACCTCACCTTGCAGGCCGCCAGCCCCAGGTAGTCCAGATAGGAATGAATGGCGGACAGCTTGGCATTTACGGTGCGGGCATGGTGGCTCTGTTGCAGTTGCTCTCGATATTCCAGCACCTTTGCTTTTGTAGGTTCTTCCCCCTGTAAAAATGAAAGAAACCAAACCAACTCACGAACATACTTTTGTATGGTTGCGTGAGATTTTTCATGTTCGGTCAAGTAGATGCGGTACTCCCGCAAGATTTCATTGTAATTTTGTTTCATCGTGTTTTACCTCTTCTAAATTGATAGTATGAAAGTAGTATGACAGAATCTTTTATACCGTATTCTCTGCAAAGGTAAAACAAAAGAACGGGTAAGTTTAACGATGTGCTGTAGACACGGACCGTCAAGCGAACGCGTCAAACGGATTCGGCATTTGTTTATCATTTGTTGTATGGAGGCCAAGGGCCTCTTATTTTTTTGCAAATTTTTCTTTCCAAAGCGCTATTTTGCGGGTAGTTTGATGGCTTCTCAGAGTATTAGGAGTGGAGGAAAAGAAAAACAGCAAGCATAGGAAGTGTATTAACACTTCCGAATTTTGCCCCAGCCCGCAAAGCTGGCTTGGTTGCAAAATGCTTGTTGAGGGGACACCCCCAAACCCCCAAAAGAAAGGAGCGGAAACGTGGCAGAACGCAAAAGAAAAATCCCGCTGATCGTCTATGTAACAGAGGATGAACGGGAAACAATACAACGAAAAATGGAGCTTGCCGGGAGCGCAAATAATTTTAGCAGATATGCCCGCAAGATGCTGATTGACGGTTATGTCATACAAGTCGATCACACACCTTTGAAAGAGCTTGCGCGAGAAATTGGCGGTATAGGTCGTAATATCAACCAAATTGCAGCCCGCGCGAACACCACGGGCAATTTGTACGCCGAAGATATACAAGAGATAAAGGAGCGGATGAACGAGGTTTGGCATATTGTGAGATACACCCTATTAAGTCAACGCTAAGAAAAGCACTTGACTATGTCACCAAGCCAGAAAAGACGGACGGCGGGCGGCTGGTGTCCTCCTATGGTTGTACCCCGGAAACGGCAGATGTAGAATTTTTCTACACGATTTCACAAGGCATGAACAAAGGGGACAATCTCGCACACCATATGATACAGAGCTTTGCCCCCGGTGAAGTCACCCCGGAAGAAGCGCACAAGCTGGGGCAGGAATGGGCTGAAAAGGTGTTAAAAGGCAAATATGAATATGTGATTGCAACACATACCGATAGCCGTTGTGTCAATAATCACATTATGTTTTGCGCGACCAATTTTGTCGATCATCACAAGTATATTTCAAATGAGCGCACCCTTGCACAAATACGCCGACTAAGCGACGATCTTTGCCGGACGCATGGTCTGTCTGTGATTGAAACGACGGAACGCAGCGCAAAGAGCAAGAGCGGCAAAGAATATCACGCCGCCCGCGAGGGTCGGGGCTGGAAATCTAAGCTATATCGTCTGATTGATGATACAATTCCCCATGTAAAAACTTTCGATGAATTATTGCAAAGGATATCGGCGGCGGGTTATGAAGTATCGCGGACAAAAAAGGTTTTAAAATTCCGTGCGCCGGGACAAGATAAATTCACACGGGGGCATGACGATTATACTGAAATGCGTATACGGGAACGGATAGCGGGCGGCGCATCACGCAAGCCCCAGCGCGACGACAAGGGTGTAAACCTTGTCATTGATATACAGAATAGCATAAAGGCCCAGCAAAATGAGGGCTATAAACGTTGGGCGAAAGTCTTTAACCTCAAAGAGACCTCAAAAGCTGTTAATTATTTAACGGAGCATAACATTACCGACCGGGAACAGCTTGCCCGCATCGTCAAAGACGCTGCCACAAAATTTGACAAGACCGCCGCCGATCTGCGCGGGATTGAAAAACGCTTGTCTGATGTATTGCTAACCATGAAGCATACAGAGAATTACCGCCGTATGAAGCCGACTTATGACAAGTACCTTGCGGCAAAAAACAAAGACCGCTATTATTCCGAACATGAAAGCAGCTTAATATTATTTCACGCTGCCAAAAAGGGGCTTGCCGATCTCGGCATTAAGGGTCGCGCCTCGATTCCCGCCGATCTGCATAAGGAGTATGGGAAGTTACAGAATAAAAAAGATAGTCTATACCGATCTTACAGGACGCAAAAAAAGGAAGTTCGGGAGCTTGAAATCATAAAGGCAAACGTGGATAGTCTCTTAGAGCCGCCCCGCCTGGAACGTGAGAGCAAGGAAAAACAGAGATAAAAAAGCGCGGATTTTCCGCGCTTTGCTCAAATTTTCTTATTTTCATCTTCTTTTTTAGATTCAAAGTAAAGGCGATAACTTGAAAGCAAGGTAATTATGCTATCCTTATCAACATGACTTAGAATATCATATAGTAAAGATAATTCCTCCGGTTTGTACTGATCAACTAACAACTTCATAACCGATGCTACCGTTTTATCCTTGCTATAATCAACACGGAAGAAATCTTCAAGTGTGATACCAAAAAATTCGCATATATCGTAAATACTGACTACATACGGACTGCGTTTTTTACATAACAAATCGGATATAAAATGCTCATTATATCCAACCAAATGACTAAGTGCTTTTCTGTTCGTTATTTCATTTTCGGTAAGCAATTCATTAACCCTTTGGGCTACAAATTTCTTTATATATTCTAAACTATCTTCATTCATGTAATCAGTATAATTCAATCATTAGTCTTGCCTTTAACGTAA
Source organism: Christensenella timonensis (assembly GCF_900087015.1). NCBI lineage: Bacteria > Bacillati > Bacillota > Clostridia > Christensenellales > Christensenellaceae > Christensenella > Christensenella timonensis. The sequence continues at coordinate 112,309 of NZ_FLKP01000001.1, read as the reverse complement.
GTCTCTTTGTTTAAGCTGTTATCGCGTAAAAGTATTGTCCTTTTATGATAATAGGCGTATAATAACAGCAAACCAATCCCAAAGGCGCAAAAGGTGTAGGCTATGTGTACCCACACACCAAAACACTACATATAAACCCACACCCTTTATATACATTTCTAGTCTACACCTGATTGCGCTATCGTTGGGTTAAATCAAGCGGTTTGCAACAAATTTTAATGCGTATTTGTTGCTAATATTTGGCGCGAATATGGGGAATGGAATGACGATTAGGAATCCCCACACCTTTTATTATCATCCATTACCCCTTACGCGCCATGCACATTGAAAAAATAAAATATTGATATGTCGGCGGGGCGCGTCAGTCAGTTCCAAACAAAGAGAGCATAGAATTTCTTGATTTTGAATAAAGACCAAGACCCCTATGTTGTGAAATAAGCATTTTTGCTGAAACTTGGTGTCCCGCGAGACGTATCATAATGTTTAAATACAAAAAGCGGGTATTGAAATACCCGCAAAGAAGCAAACGACTTTGCTATTTTTTATTTAGTTCTTTGGCTATCCCCAGCATATAACGCAACGCTTGTTCATTCAATGATTTTGTTTCTTCGTGAAGTTCGCTAACAAGCGCGGGTTCTTCAATGCTGGTGTCAAAGAAATCTGTAAGACTAACACCTAAATAGTCGCAAATATAGAATAGCAAAGGTATTGAGGGTAAGGCATTTTTATTTTCAATCCTGTTAATATAGCCCACACTTTGCCCGATTGAAAGGCTCATGTCCCTTTGGGAAACGCCTTTCCTTGATCTCAATTTTGATATACGATCACCTATAAAATCAATGTCCATATGATACCTGCCTTATTACTCATTATAGGGGATGAAGTACGCAAAAATATCCACTTAAATTATACGTTTTGCTCAATGTGTGTTATTACAGTATTCGTTGCGGCGTTTTTATATAATTTGAGTATATATCGCCGAATCGTCTCGCATTAAAAAGACTACGTGAGACCTGCAAAGAAAAGTCAAGCCGGAAATGAATAAAAAATGAAAGGTAAAAAATGGAACATCAAATAAAACCACCCTGAAATAAGCTGGTAAGCCAAGCAAAAAGAATATGTGGGCTACTGAACCGCCAAACTGCCTAGATGCTCCTTAACCCGTGCGTAGTAGATACGCAGGAACTTGTTGGCTCCTGCCATCATGTAGACGTAATAATGCTTACCCTCGCCGCGTTTTTTGTCAAGATATTGGAATACAGCATCATGAGAGGGCGCGTGTTTGAGCAGGCAGTCCATGACCTGAAAAAGCGTCTTTCTGAGTGAGGAAGAACCTCGTTTGGAAATGCCGGTACTCTGTGCTTCAAAGGCGCCGGACTGGAAAGGCGGTGCGTCGATACCGGCAAAAGCAACCAGCGACTGCTTACGGTTGAAACGTCGCACATCGCCAATTTCAGCCATGAGTTGAGGTCCTAACACATTGCCGACCCCTTGCATAGCCATGACAACAGGAAATTCCGGCAAGCCGGAGGCAAGGGAAAGCATCTGCTGCCGAATCAGAGCCAGCGTTTCCGATAGGGAGTTAAGCTGCGACACAGCTTGAGTAATAAGCTGTTTGGCAAAGGTGCTTCGAGGCAGTGTACTGACTTGTATGCAGGCGAAATCGTAGATGGCAGCGGCCTTAGTGGAAAGAAAGTTGTAACCTGTTCTTTTGCACCATTTTTGATAGCGCTGGGTAAAAACGTTTTTGGAAAGGCTGTTGACGCATTCAAAATGCCAAAATTTACCCACGAAGTCAATCCATTTTTCGTGACCGTCCCCCTTGCGGGGCGGGCTGGAGAACAGCATGTTGACACTCGGAAAGGTTTGGTCAAGCAAAGCGATGAGGCTGTTTTTAAGCATAACACTCTGCTTAACGTACTGGTTGCACTGGCGGGCGCAGGTTTAAGCATGTGGCGAACGTCTTCTTCCGGCGCATATTGCGGAAGATCAAGCCAATGGCTTAGAGCATAGCTGGCGATTTTAACAGCATCTTTCTTGTCCGTTTTGACCCGTCTAAGGGAATTTTGACCGTAGTCATGTACAAGAATAGCATTGACAACGGACACATAGAGGCCGGCTTCGTGCAGATGCCTGGCGACAGGCAGATAGTAATTGCCAGTATGCTCCATAACAATGCGGGTTTCACCGTCCAAACTTTTCAGACGTTCAACCAAACGTCTGAGTTCATGAGCGGTGTGCTGAATTTCAAAAGGTGAAGCAACCACCTCACCGAAGGGACGCAGGATAGCAACCATGCACTTGCCTTTGGAAATGTCGATACCGACAGCGTTCATAAGTATTCCTCCTGATTGATGTATTGTAATCGGTGCCCATCTCTTACCCATTGCCTATTCAATCTACTGAGTGACACGAACGCACGAGTGGTGGCTCTACCTGCAAAACGAACGCTGCAACAAGAGGATGGCTGACTGTCTCACGTACGGGCGTGTAGACCCAAGAAAGGAGTCGTCAGACCAATTACTCCCCTTATTGTAGCTTAGACTATGGGATGGAAAGGCGTATGGCTGGCTGCCATATCCTATCCATAAATTATTGTAGTAGGAAAGGAGCGCAAAAAATGATAGAAAATACTGGTTGCAGCTTTATTGATAATTTATCCAACAACGATTATGAACACAATTCCTCATTTTTTTATAAAATAGCCGATGCTTTACGCCACACATTTATGTACCTATATTCTATTGGTATAGAGAGATACACACTTATGGATAACTCTGAAACCAATTTGTATTTTGTACAAATTTTAGAAAACGCCTTATTTGATGCAGAATTGGAAAAGCCAAAGTTATATCTGTTCTCCCCATGCAAAGATTATGTATGGGAAAAGTCTCATGAATCAAAAGCTGTTAAGCTCATTGTCGATGAAGTTGTGTATATCAGGAAAAGAGCGACAAATGACCCCGCTGTCTTTGATATGACGTATCAAGCAGTTATCAATGAATCTGGAATTTTATTCCTCATGGACAAAAACAGGGATTCTGAATATTACAAATATGCCGTAAAGAAAGGAAAAACAATATATCTTTTAAATCCCGTTGATAAGGAATTTACGATTGAAAATGTGCGAGAATCTCGCGGGTGTCGCAACTTGCAAAAAGCGATATTTGCGAATAGCGATATTGAGCGCGAACACGTTGAATATGAAAGGCAATTAGAGCGCGAGGTCGAAAAAGCATTCTTAGTTGAAATGCGAGGGATTTTGCAGCCGAAAATAAGTCATGAGCAGAACAAATTACTTTCAAAACAGCATTACCCCAAAATCGCCAGCATAGATGAAAAATGCAATCTGCTAGATAGCATCATCCAGCTAAACGATGAAACAATCAATCAGCATTATTGGAATTGGAAAAATGAGGATGACATTTTGAATGACCTCTTAGCCGAAGCAACAGACGGGAAACAAGGTAAGATTGAGACAGTCAAGAGCAGAGCGGATAACTATTGGAAGATATTAAAACAGGCAATTTTTGCAAAACAAAGAATAATTGAAAGGAATAAAAGAAAATGAAAGTTATAAACGGGATACCATTTTACAGATTCCGGCATCAGTTGTGCGGGATTTGGTACGACAGCGATATTTCCGATCAGCTAACAACTAATCAAATAGCAGTATTAAGGGACAAAATAGTCACGGCAATCAAAAAGAAAATTGATTTAAATGTTAAAGCCTTCGCCATTCCTTTTTTTAACAAGGCAAATCTCATACCTTTAGAGATTGTCAAAGCAATGCGAAAAGAATATTATCTAAGCATCACGGGAATTTTCCCTTACAATTCATCTATTGACGATGAGCCTATCGAAGATAGGCAGCTTTGGAATGATGCTTACAAATCCTTAGATTTATGCTTTAGTGTTGAGCAAAACCCTAGTAATGGCGGGAACGAAATATATTTAAAGGGCTGCTTGAAACCTGTGGATATCTTATTGTTGTATATGGAGAAATACCAAGTCAACAGACATTTGATCTCATTTATAAAGCAAGTAATGATTATTACTGCAACATGAAAATTGTAACGTTGTAGGTATATAAATCATTCTTTACAGAACAGGTATCATGTATTATTTTAGTCATATAAAGGGGTGATTTTATGAAACAAGATTATGTAACCGATTGTGCGGAGTGCGGCGCACCTTGCCCCGCTGTTTTCAAAATCCCGCTTTGCCACGATTGCGCCGTCAAAAAGACGCGCAAGGATTTTCTAAAATTTGTCGTGTTGCCTGTTGTGCTGGCTCTTTTCCTTTACTGGTTTGCAACCATGATCTTTCAGACCAGCGAACACCGGGTAGCCTATACTTTACTATTTATGGGCGTACCGTATGGCATACGGCGTATGTTCCTTTGGGTTATCCCGGTCGGTTACGGATTAGCCGGAACAATCGGGATATTAGCCCTTAATATCATCGTCGGCGCTGTGATCGGCGTGGTGGTGCTGGTCTACCAGCTTATAAAAGCGGTCGTTTATATTGTCAAAACGATCATTGCCGCCGTCAAGATTGCAGGATATAAAAAGATTGAAATTTTGCAAGCATGATGTACCCCCAATCAAAAGAGCGTGACAGCCGCGAAACCTCGCAAGCTGCCACGCTCTTTACTAATATAATAAAAACACATTGACAAATATCTATGTGTGTTATATATTATATATAGACAGTTATCAATGTGAGGTTTGATATGAAAACAAACTATACGGATTATGCAAATACATTTAAAGCGATTGCCGAACCTACTAGATTGCAAATTATAGATATGCTTTCGTGTGGAGAACTTTGTGCGTGCGTAATTCATGAAAAGTTTGATATTACACAGCCGACCCTTTCCCACCATATGAAAATATTATGTGATAGCGGGATTGTTATTCCACGAAAAGATGGAAAATGGACACACTATTCTTTAAACGAGCAACGTCTAAATGAAATTCGTGATTTTATGAATATGTTGACGGTTACAGAGAAAGCTTGTATTTGCAACGAATAATTTTTTTTGAATAATATATAGACAATCGTCTATATATTAAAGGAGTATGCTTATGGAAGCAAAAACAAATCAAAGCATCGGATTTTTTGAAAAGTATTTGACGGTATGGGTTGTAATCTGTATGGTTGCGGGGATTCTTATTAGTCAATTTCTACCACAGATTCCAACTTTTCTGAATCAATTTGAGTATGCTAATGTATCTATCCCTATTGCACTACTGATTTGGATTATGATTTATCCCATGATGATGAAAGTAGATTTTAAGAGTATAAAAGATGTGGGGAAAAATCCGAAAGGGCTTTTTGTAACATGGGTTACTAATTGGCTGATAAAGCCGTTTACCATGTTTGGTATTGCTGTACTGTTTTTCTATGTGGTGTTCAAAAATTTGATTCCTCCCGAACTTGCAAAGGATTACCTTGCCGGAGCCGTACTTCTCGGAGCCGCGCCCTGTACTGCAATGGTTTTCGTTTGGAGTACACTGACAAAGGGAAATCCTGCATATACCGTGGTACAGGTTGCAACAAACGATCTGATTATTCTTTTTGCTTTCGTACCGATTGTAAAATTCTTGCTAGGCGTAGGCAATGTCGAAGTTCCGTGGGACACGTTATTCTTATCCATTCTACTGTTTGTAGTGATACCGCTCACGGCAGGAATCCTCACAAGGGTATTTATGGTAAAGAAAAAAGGAGTAGATTATTTCAATCAAAAATTTGTGCCAAAATTCAATAATGTTACAGTAATTGGTCTGCTCCTTACGCTTATCATTCTATTTTCGTTTCAAGGACAGACGATACTTGCAAATCCAGTGCATATCCTGTTAATTGCAGTGCCGCTTGTTATTCAGACGTTTTTGATTTTCTTTATCGCGTATTTTGCTTGTAAGCTGTTAAAGCTATCGTTTGACATAGCGGCTCCTGCTGGTATGATTGGCGCATCAAATTTTTTTGAATTGGCAGTAGCGGTAGCAATCGCGCTATTTGGAGCAAATTCTCCAGTCGCACTTGCGACGACGGTAGGTGTATTAGTAGAAGTCCCTGTTATGCTGACGCTTGTAAAAATTGCAAATAAAACTCAACGGTGGTTTCCTGCCGTGAATAGACTATAAAAAATCAAAGGAGTAAAGACATGAGTAATAATAAGAATATGAAAGACGAGATTAAAAAATACTATGGTGGTATTGCAAGCGAGGTAACTACGGGTACAGGGGAAGCTCCCTGCTGTTGCTGTAAGCCCCAAAAAAGCCAAGTATTGTACGACGATGAATATTTAGAGGGATTACCCGAAGAAGCATTGAAAGCATCAATCGGCTGTGCAAATCCAATCTTCTTGGCAAATATCCAGCAAGGCGAAACTGTACTTGATCTTGGTAGCGGGGGTGGAATTGACGTATTGATTTCTGCAAAATATGCAGGTGAAACGGGCAAGGTTTACGGGCTTGATATGACTGACGAAATGCTTCATTTGGCAAATGAAAATAAAGCACGAAGCGGAAAGAAAAATGTTGAATTTATTAAAGGCTACATTGAAGATATTCCGCTTGATGATAATACCGTTGACGTTGTTACCTCTAATTGCGTAATCAATTTAAGTGAAGATAAAAGCGCGGTACTTTGTGAAACATATCGAGTTTTGAAACCGGGCGGTCGTATTGCGATTGCCGATGTTGTGGAGTTAAAGCCTGTAAGGGCAGAGTTGCGAAAAAATGCTCAACTTTGGGTTGGTTGCATTTCTGGTGCTCTTTCGATTGAGACATATACCCAAAAACTGGAAGCGGCAGGATTCAAAAATATTGAAATCACGATAGTGGATTCTTACACAAAAGAGTTTTTGCGTGACTTTGCAACAAATAAGGGCTTGGAATTTGGTCTTTCTGATGAGGACGCAAACGAACTCGACAACGCATTTGCGAGTGCCTATGTAAAGGCTTATAAATAAGACAACAAAAAATAGCGTGACGGCCGCGAAACCTCGCAAGCTGCCACGCTCTTTTTTTGCTGTTATGTTACGCTTTAGACCCCGTTTTTCGGGTGTTTAGGTACAAACACCTTACCTTATGCAAATACGGCTTAAAAAGCCCCTGCTATTAAGAGGTTTTTTCGGCTCTAATGCGTAACATATTATTGCCTTTTTCGCCGCATACGCTCCCGCGCTTGATCGCGCTTAATCTGATTGACACATAAATTACAATACTTAGCTCTGTTGCTGCTCGACTGGAACAATGCGCCGCACTTCGCACAAGGCTTTTGCTTGTCCGGGGTTGAAAGCTCCGCGCAAAGGGTTTTATCAATCGGTAAAACCGCATTTTTGAACCACAAGCACAACATGGACTGTGACGCAATTTGCGGACAGGGTACAGGCTCCCCAGCGTCCAGCGCATCACAATTCCCTTGAACGTAATTGCAACACTCGGCACGGATAAGGACGTTTGCCCGCTTCGTCTGAAAGGGCGTAAACTGTTTCATGCGTCTACTTCCAAATCATCGGCTGGGACAAGACCGGGGGCAAGTTCCAAATATTCGCCGTCCGTCAATCCCTCCAGCTTATGAATTACAGCTTTGAAAACCTCCAGTAATTCCGGGTCGTAAACGTCCTCAGTAGCTGCGTACAAATCGCGTAACAGCCCCGCCCGTGTCCGAATGTCGTAAATGCAAATCAAATTTGTTTCTTCTACTGTGAAATACTCCATATCGTTATACCTCGCGTTCCTTGTTATTTTGTTTTGGTTGCTGTGCTGGACGTTCGCCCCGTGCGACGGATTGTTTATCCTTTTTGAGTTGCGCCCGGATTGACGGTCTTTTCTCGTCTTTGCTGGCAGCGCGGGCTTTGTCTGCCTTATTTGCTTTGATGATTTCCGTAATGGATATCGTTTCCCCAGCTTTAGCCCGCTTTTCCAGTTCGTCAACCGTGGGCGTGTTGTTGATCTGCCCGTCGATCATGTTATAATTTTGTTCCGTGGATTTCTCGGCGGTTTCTAATGGATTGATCGGGGTTTGCCGCTGCTCCTGTAACAATGTCATAAAGTCCGGCACTTCGGTAAAACCGAATCTATCCACATAATAAGCCTTTTCCATACCGTCGCGCTGGGTAACGATCACGTCCGAAACAGATAGCGAATGCCCTATGAAGTTTTCAGGGCGATAAAGGTTGAACCGAACATAAATATCTTCAAGGGTTTTGTCTTTGGGAAACTCGCCGTTATATAGATAGCGGTAATTTGCAGGGTCAACCGCCACGCCGTCGGCTCGTAGGCTGTTTAGCGAGATAAAGCCGTATTTTTCTGTTGCCTTGTCTGTAAGCTGGTAAATAGAAAAAGTGTCCTTGTTCTCGATTAGCCCCGGGGCTTTTTCGCTCTCTTGCGTTTGCTCCATGTTGAGCGTCGCAATCTGCGCGTCAACGTCCGTTATAATCTCTGCCGCCGTTTTACGAATAACGTTAAGGGACGCTTTCAATTCGGCGGTTTCCTTTCCGCTGCTCCACCCTGCAACATAGCCAAATGAATAACTTGATGTGTCCAGCCCGTAATGTTGACAAACACAATATGCCACACTTTCGGCTTGTACCTCCCTGGTTTGCTTGTCATATGGTAGCTTTTGCTTATCTTCCGTTGTCTTTAAATCTAGGTCGTGCAGCTTGGCGTGTGAAATTTCATGTATAGTGGTCTTAATCGTCTGTGCTTCGCTCATATCTTTTTTAATCGCAATTCGTTTATCCGCAAAGCTGTAATAACCGTTTGCGCTGCCCTCAATCGTTTCAAAATCAATAGGAACAGGCGATACTTTTTCCAGCGCATCAAAAAACCGCTTATAGTTTGGGACTTTACCGCTAAGCATACTCATGGGAATTTCGGGTAATTCTTTGCCGTAGGTTTGCGAAACGTCGAAAACCGTAACGGTATGATAGCCGATCATTTCCTTTTCGACCGTTTCCTTTACGGGTTTTCCGTCGCTGCCGATCACTGGCTTACCTGTCTTGGGGTCGGTTTTGTTTTCTTTTTCTAATACCTTAAACTTTGTAGGGGCAATGATTTTAAGACCCTTTTGTCCTTTTATAACGTGCCGATCAAATTTCTTTTCCCATGCGCGGAAACCCGCTACATGAGAAGCATCTGGCTTTTGCAGGAATATGAGCATACTATTGTTTATGGAATAATCATAAAACTTTGACATCGTGCTAAGATATTCTTTAAATTGGTCTGATTCAAAGATTTCCTTTACGCCCTGTTCCAGCTTGTCGGTAATCTCCTGCATCTGCTCTTTTCGGGTATGTGTTTCAAAAACAATAGGCGCGGGTGAATGCCCTGCGCCTATCACTTCATTATTTTGTGCTTCGCTCAAAATTATACTCCTTTCGTGTTTTTCGGGGGTTTGGGGGCTTGCCCCTCAACAAGCACTTTGCCCCGCCCAGCTTCGCGGGCCGGGGCAAAGTTGGAAGTGTGTTAATACACTTCCTATGCTTGTTAAGATACCAATTCCCGGATATTAACTTTTGAAAACCTTGCCTTTATGCTCAAATTCCAGCCTAAAATTGACGTACTTGCCGCCCGTGTCCGCAAGGATAATCTGCGCGTCATATGTTTTTCCAGTCTTTGGGCTATAAAGGTTCTTTGCCTTAACTCGCCCGGACTTCAAAAGCTCCGTTGCCATTCGAGGAGTAAGGCTTGTTTTTTTGTCCCGGAAAAATTTATCATTCTTCCACATGACAAAGCCACAATCCTTATTTGCACAATAAAAGTTTGTGCGGCTCTCGTGGACGTTGCCACCGCAACGGGGACAAATGCCGATGACGGGTTTATCAAACTGAAAACGGCTCCGCTGGTCGTTTGTCACTTCGGGGACTGTTTCGACCAGTTCCCGGACATATCCCGCGATACTGTCCATAAACTCGGCAGCTCCGCTTTTGCCCCGTGCGATCTCTGTTAAGGTGTTTTCCCATTCTGCCGTAAGTTTTGGGGACGTGAGTTTTTCGGGCAATACGGATATAAGGGCTGTGCCGCGCTCGGTCGGGATAATCTGTTTTCCTTTGCGACTGGCAAATCCTTTTTGCACCAGCTTTTCGATCACGCCCGCACGGGTCGCCGGGGTTCCCAGCCCGCGCCGTTCGGCTTCGGGGTCTGTGTCCTCGTTCCCGGCTCGTTCCATTGCGGCAAGTAATGTGTCCTCTGTGTAGGGCTTCGGTGGGGCTGTCCAGCTTTCGGACGTGGACGCTTGCACTTCTAAAAACGTCTGCCCCTCGACAAGCTGGGGCAACGGCGGCATTTCGGTTTCCTCGTCATCGGATTTCTCTTTTATGCTGTTTTTAAAAGCCTTTTCAACCGCTTTCCAGCCCTCGGCGGTCACGGCTCTGCCTTTCGCGGCGAACGCATGACCCGCGCAATCAAATTCAGCGGTAACAGCTTCAAACATATGCGGGTCGCTAACCGCGCACGCTAGGCGGGCAGATATCAGATATAAAATGTTTCTTTCCCCGTCTGGCAGGGGGGTAAGGTCTGCGATTCCCACTTGCAGGGTTGGAATGATTGCGTGGTGGTCTGAAACTTTTTTGTCGTTGACGGTCTGTGTAACGTTGGGCTTCAGTTCGTCCCGAATTGCTTCAGCAAATGGCAGCTTCAAAACCACCTTGACGATCTCGGCGGCTGTGTCTGTCATATCATGTGTCAAATACTGGCTATCCGTGCGCGGATAGGTTGTCAATTTCTTTTCGTACAGATTTTGGACATAGTCGAGCGATTGCTGCGCCGTATATCCATAGATACGGTTTGCGTCGCGCTGTAAAGTGGTAAGGTCGTACAGCTTCGGCGGGCGAGCTATTTTGTTTTCGGAAATGACGGAACGTAAAACGGCTTGCTTTCCGTCGCAAGCCGTCCGTATTGTTTCCGCTTCTGCTGGGTTAAATGTTTTCGCGCCCGTCGCGTCGATCTCGCCACATTGGATATGCGGGACGTAATATTTTTCTTTTATAAAGTTCTTGATCTGCGCGTCCCGCTGGGTCAACATGGCAAGGGTCGGCGATTGTACACGCCCCACATTCAGCGAACCATTATATAAGACAGAATATAACCGGGTCGCGTTGATACCTACCAGCCAATCGGCTTTTTGGCGGCAAAGAGCCGAAGCGTAAAGCTCGTCGTACTCCGCACCGTCTTTGAGGTTGTCAAAGCCCTGTTTTATTGCGCTATCTTCCATTGACGAAATCCACAAGCGGGAGAACGGTTTTTTACAGCCTGTTTGCTTGTAGACCAAACGGAAAATAAGCTCACCCTCGCGCCCGGCGTCTGTCGCGCAAATAAGGCTTTCGACATCTGCCCGCCGCATAAGTTCTTTTAATATAGCAAACTGTTTTTGCTTGGCTTTTGAAATCACGTAATGCCATACGTCCGGGATGATCGGTAAATCCTCCTTTGTCCACTTGGAATATTTCGGGTCATACACTTCGGCGTGGGCTGGCTCCACCAAATGACCAACGCACCACGAGACCAGATAACCGTTTCCCTCGCAATATCCGTCTTTTACTTCTTTCGCACCGATCACGTTTGCAATCGACCGCGCGACACTTGGTTTTTCCGCAATTACTAATTTCACTCGCTATCCTCCTGATCGTTTTTGGTTTCGTCCTCGAAGTCGTCCGGGTCGTTTTCATCCTCAAAATCGTCTGCGTAGTCCTCGATATCGTCCATACTGCCCAACGCTTGTTTTGCCTTGCGCTTCTTAACCGCAAATGCGATCACGCCCACCAAAGCAATCACAACAACCACACCGATCATCATAATAGTATTATTACTGGCGGGTTGTTGTTCCGGCTCGGCTGTGGGTGCCGGATTTTCAGCTTGTGCGCTTGCCGATGCTTCGGATGACGGCTCTGTGGTAGGGGTCGGCTGCGTCGTTGCCCCGCCAAAAATATTTTTTTCCTGCTCGTCCTCGGTAAAGTTCAAAAGGTCGTTTTCCGTTACTTCGGTAAGCAGGAAAACATTATCAGACGTTTTCTTATTGTCCACGATCAAATAGAACACTTTGCCGCTCTTGGTTTCAATCGTGAAAAATTCTTTTTCCGGGGCTTCGTCTTTGTCCGTAGAGCTACCGCCGCCGTCCTGCTCCGCGCTGGTCGTGCTTGCCGTCGCCGTGCTGGGTGGGGTTGCGCTGTGGGCTGTTGTCTCTGCCGTCGCCGTTGGTATCGGCTCCGCGGTTGGCGTTCCTGCCGCGGGGTCGTCCGCTTGGGCGGCTGCCACTGTCGGCATTGCAAGCATGGCAATGATAACGATAATAAGCACCAGCAAAATATTGATTGTGATTCTATGTTTTCTTTTCATCCTCATACGTTAGTTTCCTCGCTTTCATCATGTGCCGGGGTTTCCGGCTGGTCGTCTTTCATTTTTGGGGTTTTCTGTTTTTGCAAAAAACGCCGTAATTCGTCCGGGGTCATTTTGATTGCCCGCACTGCCTGTATAATTTGCAAATTTTCTTCCTGCGTTTTTTGCTGCTCCAAATTCTTTAGCTTCTTTTGTGCGCTCACGATCTGCGCCTTTGTCTTGTCGATTTCTTTAATAATTTTGTCGATCTTGTCCATTGTGTTCCTTTCCTTATCCTGTTAGCCGACCGAACGAATAAAAGTGCTTTGTCCAGTATGGCGTTTCAAATGACGAATAGCCGATAGGCTTTCCAGCTTCAAGCATCATTCCATTCCCGACGTAAAATGCAACGTGCGTTACAGGATGACCCGCGCTATGCGTTCCTGTAAAAAATATAAGGTCGCCGGGGTGGGCTTCTTCACGCGAAATAGGGGTACACATATTGTAAAGCCCCTGCGCGTTCGTGCGCCCGACGTTTGCCACACCCGACGCATTGAGACACCAACATACATACCCGCTGCAATCAAAGGACGTTGCCGGGGTGCTGCCGCCCCAAACGTAGGGCATACCGATGTATTTTGTCGCTTCGGCTAAAAGTCGCTGGTAGGTTTCGTCATCGTAGGGTTCGCCGGGATAACCGCCTATGCCGCCACCGCCCGGTACACCATTCAAACCGCCGCTGCCGCACTCTACAAAATAATACGGGTTGAGCGTTTCGCCATTTTGCGAATATTCAAGGTATAGCGTGCCGCCGCTCGTGCCGATCTCGTCCCCGGTCTTGACTTCCCGACCGTCCGACACGCTCACGCTTACAAGCCCGTCATAAATGTAACGCAGACCGTCCGCACAATCGACTATAAGGCGGCTCCCTGCTTGCGTGACTGTTCCGGGCTGTCCTGCAAGCAAGGTTGTGCCGTAGGGAATGGAAAGCGTTACGCCGTCCGAATAGGAAATGCCGCCATTGTACGAATAGCCGTAGGGGGTTGTAATATAAAGTGTCCAATCACAATCAATCGGTTTGCCGAAATGCTGGCGGCTCCCTCGGCTCTGCACATACCCGTCATACATTTTTCGTTGCTCGTCATCCATACGACCCGCCGCAATCACGGAAAACATATTGACTGTCACATTGATATTGAAAATTCTTACTTCGTATTCTTCGGTTTTCGTGATAACCTCGCCCGTGGCTGGGTCTGTCGTTTCAACCGCGCGGGTGCGGGTTTCGGTCGTTGCTTCCGTCCATAACTGGAATTGCTCGTCAAACAGTTCATCCAAAACGGGGCTTATATCCTCGAAAATAAAATCTTTATGTGCGGCGGTTAAAAATGCCATTAGCTCGTAAGGGTTATGCTCCACTTCGCCAATGTTATAACGGTACTCGTCGTAGCCGGGGTTTTGCCCCTCCAGGCTATACGCTTCTTGTAATAACTCGGCTTCCTTTTGCGTGTAATAGTCCTGCGCTTCGTTTATGTCCCGATCTGCCGCTAGGTAGGCTGTGCCGATCATTGCCGTGCTGCTCTGCGCGATCATAGCCCCCACGGTTGCCACAAGAGAAGCAACAAAAATAACGATCACGATTACAGCAATAGCGATCACAAGAGCGACGGGGTGGCGCATCAAAACGCCCGCTGTCCGCGCGGTTTTTCTTGCGGTTCTCCCGCCTGTTTTTGCCGCCGACTTTGCCGCCTTACGCGCACCTTTCGCATACTGCTTTTTAATTGCCCGTTTTTGTATGGCTCGTTTAATTGCGGGGGCGTTTTTGCTTTTTGCGCTGCTCTCTGCCGTCCAGCGATAAATACGGTTTGTTTGCGTCCTTACCGTGCGGCGGTCAAGACCCAGCGCACGGCGGGCTTTTAACGTGTTGCTCCGCTTTCGTACCCGCCGCCCAACCGCAAGGGTCGTGTTTACCGTGCGTTGCTCCGTTCGCTGTCCTGCCTTGACCGCCAAATTTTCGTCCTCGACGTGTTGATGTAGCTTGCTGCGTAAATACATTGCGCCGGCTCCCGCCGACTTTGCAATCGGCGTGATTCTTGCAGTCTTTGCTTGATCGTCAAAGATTAGTTTTGTTTTGTATATCTTTTTTTGTATGCTTTGCGCCTTTGACTGTATCGCATTATTTCCCGCCTTTTTACCGCCTGTTTCTGATCGGTCAAAAGGCGGAATTGAATTAACCGCCTTATTAGTAGGCTTTTCCTGTAATGCTTGTGACCGTTTCCGTGGAGCGGGGCGGCGTTTCGGCTGCCCCCGTGGTTTTTGTTTCGGGGTCGGTTGCGTTCCTTTTCCCGTTTGCTCATGGATTGGATCTCCGGGTCGTGCTTTTTTTGTCGTTCCGTCCGCAAGGTTTTCATCAACCAGCCCGTCACGGGTCATCTTTTGGACAACCTTATCTTTCGCCTTTAGCTCAAATTCCTTGCGCTCCAAGTGGCTCATTGCTTGTTTACCTCGTCGGGTTTGGTCGTCATGATCTTATATAGCTGTGTGTCTTTCGGGAAGTGATCAACAAAAGGAATGATCGTATTCCCAAAATACAAAAGCCCCTCGCCCTCATTGCTGTTTGTGACGTATGATAATTGTTGCGGCGAAATAGATAACTGTTTTGCAATTCGTTGACGGTCGCCGGGAGCTTGGTTGAGCATATACACAAAATCCGAATTGTCAAAGATGTTTTCGATCTCCGGGGATAATAGCAGCGTTTTGACATTTTGCGTTATCCCTGTCGGAATGCCGTTCCACTTCCTAAACCGCTGCCAAATTTCCACACTGTACGCCGCTGTTTGTTGGTCTTTGAAAAGCAAGTGAAATTCGTCGATATAAAACCGGGTTGCCTTGTGTCCCTCAAAACGGTTTACCGTAACCATGTTCCACGCTTGATCTTCCAGTATAAGCATACCCAGCTTTTTTAAAGCCTTTCCCAGCCGCCGAATATCAAACGTAATCATGCGCTTATCGGTAAGCCCTATAATGTTTGTACGGTTATTGAACACATTAAGCGTACCCGTAACGTACATTTCAAGTGCTGTTGCGACGCGCTGCGCTTCTGGCTCTGGTTGCTGCCTTAATGCCCGGTAAAGGTCGCCCAATACAGGGACGTTTTCGGGTTTCGGGTTTGCGATATATTCCCTGTAAATAAGGGAAACACAACGATCAATTACCGTGCGTTCGATTGGTTCAAGCCCATTTCTGCCGCCACAAATGAGTTCGCAGAACGAAAGCACAAAATCACTTTTGAGAGTTAGCGGGTTATCATCCTCCGAATAGTTAAGGTTGATATCCAGCGGGTTTATACATTGCTTGCTGTTCGGGGATAGTTCGATCACTTGACCGCCCAGCTTCAAAGTCAATGCGCCGTATTCACTTTCCGGGTCGCATACCAATATTTGATCTCGCGTAAGCAGGAACACGTTTACGATCTCACGCTTTGCCGAAAAACTTTTCCCGGCTCCCGGTGTTCCCAAGATAAGACCGTTCGGAGTTTTTAGCTGTTTGCGATCTGCCATTATCATATTATTAGATAAGGCATTAAGCCCGTAGTACAGGGATTGCGGACTATGTGAAAAAAGCTCTTGCGTTGTAAACGGTACAAATATTGCCGCGCTGGACGTGGTAAGTCCGCGCTGTATGGGAACAAGGTTTCGACCCAGTGGTAAGCTGCTTGCAAGTGCGTTTTCCTGTTGGAAATCAAGCGGCTTTAACGTGCAATTATATTTCTGTGCAATCCCTGCCGCCGCAAATGTTGCATTATCCAGCTTCTTTTTATCGTCTGCCGTATTCATGACAAGGAACGTAACTAAGAACATTCTTTCATTGCGGCTCTGCAAGTCTTTTAATAAGTTTTTTGCTTCGTCGCCATATGTCGCAAGGTCTGACGGTATAATGTCCATGTCGTACCCGCTGCGAACCGCCTTTTTCTGTTCCTCAATCTTCATTTTGTCAAGGTCTGTAATCTTTCGCTTTACGAGCTTGACGGCGGCGTTTTGGTCGATTGACTGAATATGCAGATTGACGATCAAATCAGTGTCCATGTCGAGATAATCGGCAAGCATACGGTCGGAAAGCTCCGGGGCAAGTATTTGCAGATACGAAACCGCGCCGATTTTGCGTCCCATTGTAAACATCCGATCATCTCGAAAGCTAAACGATGTTGGCGCAATAAAATCTTTTGTGGACAATCCCGATTGATACGTCAAATCCCAATTAAACATAAAGGGTTCTTTGCTGTCCGCATGGAATATGTCGTGCAACACTTTTAAACGGTCGTACCCGTTTAGCAATGATGCCCGAACGCCCAGCACCTTAAAGTTGTTCATTACGTCCATTTCAATGCGTTCAAGCCGCTGTTTCGCGCTTGCGAAGTCGTCCGCTTCAATACCGAATGTAAGGAATTTGCGCTTTTGTAGTCCGTTATTGCCTTTGGCAAGCTGGTCTTTTAACATACTCGCATATTCCTTGCGTATGTCGTCAAAGCTATCTCCCTGCGGTGGTATATCAATGATCTTCGCAAAGTTTTTCATATTGACGGATTGATTGATAAACGTAAGTTGTACCGTGATTGAGCTATCAAAGTAGTTGAGAAAATCACAATAATTTTCAAAAATCGTCGTCTTGTCCTCATTGTTTGCAAGCTGGTATGTGATATCTTGAAATTCAAGCATTTTTGTGTATAGCCTGTCCGTAACCCTGCATATCCCGTCACGATACATACGCAAATAGGGGATTGTATCTTGCGCCGTCCGTGGGTTTGCCGCCTTGCGCTTTTTCATTGCGGCAACGACGCGCTGTTTCTCCTGTGGTGGTAATTTCCTGTTGGGTGAACCGTGCAGTAATTTCATTCCTGTGTTATTTCCTGCGGGTGGTGTTTTTCTTGCCCGCTGCTTCTTTTTTGCTTTTTGCAATATTCATTTCCTCCTTTTTCCGTTCGTCAATTTCCTTTTGTAATTCCGCATAAAAATTGCGCGTCTGATAAGGTCGTTTGCGCTTACGGATGAAATGCGAACCGATATAATTTTTTAGAATCCGTTCAAGTGGCTGTCCGTCTTTTTCGTACATAGCACAAAAGAAAAACGGCATCATAATTACGATCATAATAAAAGCCGCTAAAGACGTTCCGATGTGTGATTTTGTCAAAAGGTAAAAGGGAATACCCACGCCCCCGGCGATCGCAAAGCAAATAAGCTGGCGTTTGGTGAGGTTAAAGGCAACCTTGCTTTTTACCTTGTTCAAATCCTTTGGTACTGGCACATATGGCATAAAAATCAACTCCATTCCTTTTAGTGAGCGTTAAAGATGCTCTTTGAGAATGTCCCTGTTTTGAATAGGGCAAAACAAAGAAGCACGGTATAACCCGCAATCATCCAAATGCTCGCGTGTATGTTCTCCGTGACGGTTAGCGTATTGATAAGAACGGCGTAAATCCCAACACACACCATAATCAAAAGCCCTTGAAATGCAAGAGCTACTAAGCCCCGCAAGTAGTTTGTCCCCATGCTGCCCCATTCTTTATTGGTGAACGTGGCAAAGGGGATAGGTGCTAAACTGCAATACAAATAAATTTCGATCATGCGACCTGCGATTACTAAGGTTATGAGCAATGAGAAAATGAGCATTGCAAACTTGATAATGTATGTTTCCAGCACCAGCCCCAGCAGTTCACCGATTCCCATTGCGTTTAGTCCTGCTTGCATCTGCTCCAGCACGGCGGCAATGTCAATCGCCGTATTTTCTCCAATCGCGCCCGCGCTGGCATTGATAGCATATTGTGCTATGTCGAATACTCCCATAACGATTGTCATTGTGTTTGCAACGATGAACACCGCAATCCCTGCTTTCAAAAAGTATTTAAAAAAGCTGAATGTGTCAAAATCGTGCATATTGTTTCGGTCGGTTATCATCGTGACAAGCTCGTACACCAGCACAAACGTTATTATCATGCCTGCAATGGGAACAATTACCGTATCGGATATGTTCTTTATCATGGCGAATATTTCACCGTTCCAACCGACCGGGGTTTGTCCAACGTCCCCGGCAATCGTACCGACTTTGGTATTTACATCATTGAACATATCCGTTAGGTTGCCCTCAACAACGCCTTTCAAAAATTCCTTAATCGCATTTCCTATCTGTTCAAATATCCAACCCATAGGCGATTACCCGAATAGCCCTGCAAGTGTCGGCACAAGGGTAAGCCCAATGACGATCACACCACCGCCCGCCATAAGCTGTTTCATCCCCAATTAGGTGTAAAAACTCTGCTCGATGGCGGGCGGCGGCGTACAAAAAATCTATATGGTGTTGTTAAGAGAACCGTCCCGGCGGGACAGGTCAGGCAGTGACCTGTTCCACCTCCGGGATGGGTTTGAGATTAAAATGAATTTCGATAGAAATGTGTCTTGTTTTATCTTCGTCAATGCGCTCATGCACAACGATTTCTTTGATTAAGCGGTTGAGGGTGGCTGCGTCCAGCTCTGTGATGTTGGCGTATTCCTGAATGGCTTCCACCCATTGTTTTGCATCATTGGCAAGCTGGACTTCATCGGACAGCCGCTTTCTGCCCTCGGACACTTTTGTTTTAAGCTCCGTCTGCTCGGTCTGTGTCTTTTCCAGCATGGTGTTGAAATTCTGCTCACTGATACGCCCTGCAATCATATCCTCATAAAGCCGCATGACCATTTTGTCCAGAACCTCAATCCGTTCCTCGTCCCTTGTAAGGGAGCGTTCCATTGCTTCCCGCTGTTCCCGCTGCTCGGCTTCACAGGTATTGGTCAGGCGGTCGGCAACCGCTTCCCCGTCCATCAGGGCAGCTCTGGCACATTCCCGGATTTTCCGCAGCACATGGCTGTAAAGGGTGTCATAATCAATCCGGTGCTGGGTGCAGTGGTTCTTTCCAAAGGCATTGTAGGTCTTGCAGGAGTAAATCCGCTGGGGATGTTTAGCGTTTGTGTAGCGTACCGTCAGCGACTTCCCACACTCGCCGCATTTTAACAGTCCGGCAAACAGGCTGATTTCATTGGTCTGCCCCGGACGCTGGCGGGATTTCAGCTTGTTCTGCACAATGTCAAAGCTCATGCTGTCAATCAGCGGTTCATGCTGTCCCTCCACCACAATCCAGTCCTCCGGCTTCTTTTCCCCAATCGTGCCGATTTTGAAGCGGTAGTCCTTTTTCTGGGAAGCAATCGCCCCGGTGTAGACGGGATTCATCAAAAGGTCTTTGATAACGGAGAAGTCCCACATATACCGCCCGTTTTCTGGGTCTTTCTTTTCCCATTTGGTGCGGGTATTGCGAAGCCCCCGTTCCCGGTTCCACCATGTAGGGCAGGGGATTTTTTCTTTCTCCAGCCGTCTGCGGATATAGTTCGGACCATGACCGTTCAGGGCATATCCGAAAATCAGCCGCACAATCGGGGCGGTTTCCTCGTCAATGAGCAGATGGTTTTTGTCCTCCGGGTCTTTCCGATACCCAAACGGGGCAAGACACCCGGTAAACTGTCCTTTCTGCGCTTTCAGAAGATAAGAGGAATGGACTTTCTTGGAAATATCCTTGCTGTACATCTCGTTCAGGATATTCTTGAACGGGGCAATGTCGTTGTTATCCCGCAGGGTGTCGATGCCGTCATTCATGGCGATATAGCGGACACCGTTTCTTGGGAAAAAGTCCTCAATCAAATGCCCGGTTTGCAGATAATTACGCCCCAGTCGGCTGAGGTCTTTCGTGATGACAAGGTTGATCTGCCTGCGCTCAATGGCTCTCAACATTCTCTGTAGGTCAGGACGCTCCATGTTAAGACCTGTGAAGCCATCGTCCTGATAGACTGCCACAACCTCCCATCCCTGCTTTTCGCAGTATTTTTCCAGCATATCACGCTGGTTTGCGATACTGGCACTTTCGCCTTGCAGGTCATCGTCCTTTGACAGCCTGCAATAGACCGCCGCACGATAACCCCCGGCAAGTGCCGAACCGATTGTTCTGTATTCCATTTCGTTCATCATAGCCATTTACCCACACAATCCAGACGGTATCTGGCTCTTTTGAACCTCATCTTCATTATAGCCTATATCTTTCTTTTTAGCAAGATATTCTTTTGCATTTGTCTTTCCGTATTTCTGGGAAATCAGGCTGACGAACACATCAGTGGCGTCAAGCTCCCCGTCAAATACAGTGGTCACATGAATCTCTGTTTTGTTTTTTGCCATAGGCAGTTATCCTCCATACATGAAAATAGCCAGACAGAGGGTGTCGGCAACGAAGTCCGGCAACGGACTTCAAAAGACCTTGCAAACAATCTCAATCTGGCGATGGTTACTATTTATACTTTTCTTTTATTTTTTTGTTGTTTTGGTTGTTATAAGGGAGAAAAGCCCGGAAATAAGGGGTTTTTCCCGGCAACCGGCTCGGCAACGGGATAACAACAGGGGGTGCAACGGGCTGTCCTTTTCAGAATGGAAGCTCCATCTGTTCTGTGACCTCCACAAAACCGTCCATCGTTTTTTCAGACGGGTTGCCGGAGTCCGTTGCCGGGTTTTCACGCTCCCAGCCCTTTTGTCTGCCATATTCGGAAAACATTCTTGGGTTTGGGAAGTACCGCCAGCTGGAAATGCACTGGTTCATAATCTCGTTGATTTCCCGGATTTCCCATTGCTTCGGCTCGTCAAAAGCATGGTTCAAGGCTTCCTTATAGAGCTGCTTGGAGCAGACCATGCTCCCGGTGTATTTATCAAGATACGCCTGTATCATCCCGGCTTTGGTGTCCTCCGGCATAAAATCCCGCTGGTGTTCTTTGAGATACCGCTGCATGGCGGGGCTGAAAGCCAGCTTGAACCTGCCGCTTTTATAAATCTCCATCGCTTCCGCCCACATCTGCCCGATATAGGCTCTGGAAGCGGCTTCATCCTCCAAAATGTGAACTTCCGCCTGCTCCGGGTACACCATGACCGGGATAAAGCGGCGGTTGCCGGAACGGTCAAGGGGCAGGAAGTCAAGGGCATTGGAAGTGCCGCCAAACACGCACTGACGGGGGCGGTCTGCCGGGTGGGTTTCATAAGGTATCTTGTAGACCTCTTTCTGCCGGCTTAAAAATGACTTGATTTCCTCAATGCTCTTGGCGTTGGAGGTTGCCATCATTTCCGACATTTCAATAATCCAGTGACCTTGCAGCTTGCGGTACACATTGTCATCGTCCAGCTTCCGCAAATCATCGGAGAACCACTCGTCCCGGACTGCCAGCAGCCGGAAGAAGGTGGACTTTCCAGCCCCCTGACCGCCTACCAGACAGAGCATGATTTCAAACTTGCACCCCGGCTGAAAGGCTCGTGAGATTGCACCCAGCAGGAACAGCTTCAACGCTTCATAGGTGTAATCGTCTGCGTCAGCCCCCAGAAAGTGCCGCAGGCAGAAGCGGATTCGCTCTGTCCCGTCCCACACAAGGGTATTGAGATAGTCCCGGATGGGATGGTACTTGTTTTCATTCGCCACAATCCCGATGGCGTTATCAATCTTTTTCTCATTGGTAAGCCCGTAGGTTTCTTCCAGATAAAGAAGCAGATACTTCATGTCCGTATCGTTCAGGGCGGTGCTTTCTCTGTGAAAACCGATGGGCTTTATGATGTCCTTGCGGTCAGTCAGGATGTTGTATGCGATAGCCCCTGAAAGCAGAGGGTCACGTTGGAATACGGTCAGGCAGTTCCGTATGCTCTGACGGACACCGCCTTTCTCGGTGGTTTCCAGCCCCGCCTTGATTTCCTCAACGCTCTGGGGCGGCTGCATGGCGTTCATAGTGTTTTTTAGTTCTTGCTGCGTCTGCGGCTGCAAGTTCTGCCATTCGCTGTTCAAGCTGTATCACATCCTTTCCGTAGTCCGTAATCAAATCCGCTTTTTCCTCTGTTTCCCCGAACAGCAGCACATCCAGCAGATATTCCACTTGGGCTTGCTTCTGTAAGGCTTCCACAAACCGGGGATGAAAGGCTTCCTCCGGGGAGTGCGGGGCGTAGTCCGTTCTCCATGCCATCAGCAGATGGAGATAATCGGCAAGAATACGGAAGCAGCGATTCTTTGCTTCCTGAAACTGTTCCTCCGGGGATTTCTGCCGGGTCTTGGGCTTTTTTACCTTTCCCGGCGGTTTCCAGTCCTCATAGGAAAGCCCGAAGTCCTGTGCCAGCTGTACGGCGGCTTCTTTCTTTCCCAGCCCATACAGGGCGGCGGCAAAATCAATCACATCCCCATCCGCACCGCAGCCGAAGCAATGGTAACGCCGATCCAGCTTCATGCTTGGGGTTTTATCGTTATGGAACGGGCAGCAAGCCATCCCGTTCCGACCTACATGGATTCCATAATACTCCGCAGCCTGTCTTGTTGTGACGGACTGCTTCACAGCTTCGAATACATTCAAATCTATCCCTCCTTGAAAATAAGAAAAGCACCTGACATTCTCTAATTGAAAATGGCAAGTGCCTGTTAAAGTTCCATATCCTGTTGTCTGTGTTTCTCCTGTGCCGGGGCGGTTCTTTGTGCTTTTTTCTCGTCAGTCTTATCCTGCAAGACTTCTTTGATGGGCTGCTTCTTGGGCGGCTCTTTGCTTTCCTCTGTGCCGGGTGTGGCTTTCCGTACCCAGTAGCGGATGTCCCGCAGCTTCTTCAAATCCTCCTGTACCTCGGTCAGTGGTACTTTCAGCTCTGCGATTTCGCTGAGAAGCGTTTCCTGCTCCTGTTGCAACTCATTTTTCGTTTTATCCTTATCGTCCGGGTGCTTGGCAAGGTAGTCAGCGGCTTTCTCATACCGGGCAACCTCCGGGTGTTCCTGTTTGAATTTCCCCTTTATTTTCTTAAAAAATATCTTCTGGTACTTCTCATAGACAGCCTTACATTCCTTGCAGTCTGTCCGGCTGGCAAGAATCCCGTCAATCACTTTGCTCCGGGCTTCCTTTGGCTTCATCTGATTGCGGTAATCTGCGGCTGATTTCCCGGAAGATTCCAGAAACGCTTCTAAGTCCTCCACAGTGGAAAGCCCCTTTTGCCGGAGATAGGACAGGGCTTCGCTGACTGCCTTTAAGTCCTGTGAAGTTCCCCGGTTCTGTCCAGCCCTTGTCCAGTCCTTCCGTTCTTCCTTTCGTATCTCCATATACTTCATCAGCAGATTGGGAAGAAGTGTCGCTTCCTCCGCCGCCTTTTGTGCAAGCAGCTCCTTCCGTTTTTCTCCCAGCTCGGTAATCCAGCCTTTGAGGTTTTGGATAAGCTGCCGGATGGACTTCATCAGGCGGTTGGCGGCTCTGATTTCCCGGTTCAGGTTGCCGATATTCGTCTGGATACCTCGCTTTTCCATCTGCCGGACAGCAGTCCCCTCATGGACAGTGGGGACTATATCAAGCCCCTGTCTGGCATAGGAACGCAAGTCCACACGCTCCGGGCGGTCATTGGCGTCCAGATAGCGGTTCTGGATAACCTCCCATTCATGCCGCCAGATTTCACAATACTTCTGGTCGTTCCAGTCCACCGTATCCTCCTTGTGGCTTTTCCACCTGCCGGACGGCAGCTTTATCCGTTCCCCATTCTCGTCAAGGTCATAAACCTTGCGGCTCTTGGGAAGCCATTTTCCATGTTCATCCATTGCCCGCATGGTCAGCAGGACATGGGCGTGGGGATTGTGTCCCGGCGGATGGGGGTCATGGATGGCAAAATCAGCAATCATGCCTTTGGAAACAAACTGCTGTTCACAAAACTCCCGTACAAGGACAGCGTACTGGTCGGGCGGTATCTCTCTGGGAATGGTAAGCACCCACCGCCTTGCAAGCTGGGAGTTCCATTGCTTTTCCACCGCTTCGGCGGCATTCCATAAAGTATTGCGGTCTGCATATTCCTGTGGAGCATTTGCCGGGAGCAGGATTTCATTGTGGACGATACCACGCTTTTCCGGGTAGTGCTTTACTTGCTGGTCGTATTCACAGAACAGCTTTTCGCCGCTTTGGTAAGCAGCGGCGGCAACCGCAGACTGCCGCTGGCTGCGCTGAACAATCGTGATTTCGTTGTGTGGACAAGGCATTTCGTGTCCCTCCTTTCGCTAATTGGTGGATGGGGTGGCGTTTTACCACCTCATTTTGGGCAGAAAAAAAGCAGGAGACCTTTTTCAGATTTCCTGCTCGGTGTGCCACTGTGTGAGCGGCGGGTATTTAGTTGTAAAAGTTCGGGACAAGTTGACCCGATGTAAAGCTAACAAACTGGAATTGCACCAAAACAATCTAAGACAACAACGCTGCCCTACTTACGATTTTTTCTTGTACTGCGGAAACAGTTTCTTGAATGGAATAAGTGGTCGTATCTATAACATTCGATTCATATATTCCCAGATTGCAAAATTGCTCCCACATGGTTTCTACCAATTCGATATTTGTCTTTCGGTCTAACTTTGAGCGTTCAACAGCTCGCTTCAAGGTTTCTTCCTTACTTGCCCTTAAAATAATATAATGCACCTCATAATGTTCCCGAACAAGACTTTGCCACGGCTTTAAAAACCACGGTCCGATAATACCGTCAACAATTACATCATATCCACCACGAGCATATCGCTTCGCAGCTTCTAAAAACGCTTCAATGACAATCAAATTTTGCTCATTTGATTCCGGCAAATGCGGTGGTATTGCCCCTTTACTCAAATAATGATAAAAGTCATCTGTGTGCATATGCACAGACTTTTCCAAATCTGATTCTTTTGCAACAGCAGATGCCGTTGTAGTTTTTCCTGTCCCCGGCGCACCTGTGATTACAATAATTCTACCTTGATTCATCTATATTTTACCTCCACAAATTACGATTTTCTTAATTCTACAAACTGGAATTTGAGTCTCTGTAAAGCTGGAATTAACCCATACAATTATTTTAATTTAGAGGTTCTTACGCAATTATCCGTATTTTGTAATTTTTCAATACTGGAATGCCAGTGTAAATCAGCATTCTCCATTTTTATTAAAGCGAAAAACGTAAAATTGCGGAAGAACCAATTTAGATATTCACAATTTTACTTGCCACAGTATCTCGAAAAACACTGTCATGTTCTACCAGGAGCATGGTCGGGGCAAACTCCGTTATGAGTTGTTCAATCTGCATACGTGAGTACACATCAAT
This sequence comes from Christensenella timonensis, assembly GCF_900087015.1. Classification (NCBI taxonomy): domain Bacteria; kingdom Bacillati; phylum Bacillota; class Clostridia; order Christensenellales; family Christensenellaceae; genus Christensenella; species Christensenella timonensis. Next base: position 86,819 of record NZ_FLKP01000001.1, on the reverse strand, counting down.
AAAGTTGAGCGGTTCATCCCATACATACAAGTGTGCCTTTTCACAAAGGCTTTTCGCAATTAGGACTTTCTTCTTTTGCCCGCCAGAAAAGTCTTTAATATCCTTTTCAAACTGTACACGCTCAAAGTCCATTTTCCTAAGAATTGCCTTGAACAAACTTTCATCAAGGTTGTTTTCTTCTGCAAACTCGGAAAGGGTTCCACATAAATACGATGTATCCTGTGGCACATAAGAAATTACAAGCCCAGAGCCAAGTGTTACTGTACCCGTATAATCTATGGACTGCCCGACTACCAACTTTAACAGGCTACTTTTGCCACTGCCGTTCTTTCCATCAAGCACAATGCGTTCTCCCTGTCTTATTTCAAACGAAACGGGTTCACAAACTGAAATGCCATCATAATAAACTACTACATTCGATAATGATGCAAGCAAATCTGTATGGTAATTAAGCGGTTGTATCTTGAGGGCTTCTGCGGTTTCCATATTTTTCAGCAATGCTGATTTTTGTTCGATTGTCTGTTGTTGTCTCGCTTCTATAGATTTTGAACGCTTCATCATTTTGGCGGCTTTATGACCGACATAACCTTTATCTGCTGCCCCAATTTTGGAAGCTTCTACACGTTCAGACCATACTGCAGCGCGTTTTGCCGACTGCTGTAATCGTCTGATGTCCTTTTGCAAACGTTCGTTCTGAGCCAGTTCAAATTCTTGCTGTCGCTCAAAATTTGACATCCATGATGAAAAGTTTCCTCTTTGCACTTCGATATTCGCTCGGTTAATCGATAGAATATAGTCAACACAATCGTCAAGAAAGCGACGATCGTGAGAAACTAAGATGAATCCCTTTTTCTTTTTCAGATATGCCGCCACACTTTTTCTCGCTTTGGCATCCAAATGGTTGGTAGGTTCATCAATCAGTAGGAAATGCCCTTCATTAAGAAAAAGAGCGGCAATCAAAACCTTTGTCTGCTCTCCGTTGGAAAGTGTTTCAAAAGGTCGCCAAAGCACATCGACATCAACATCAAGATAAGAAAGTTCTCGCATAAGTTCCCATTCTTCCGCAAGTGGGCAAATCTCCTGCAATATATCCTCTGTAATACGATTCTTATCTGAAACGGGATAAGGAAAATAATCAAACTGTACGGATGATAGGATTTTTCCACTATACTCATATTTCCCAAGCAGAAGATTCAGAAAGGTTGTTTTACCTCGTCCGTTTCTGCCCACAAAACCAAGCTTCCAATCGGTATCAACCTGGAAACTGACATTTTCAAAAACATTATCATAACTTGTCGGATATGAAAACGTAAGGTTTTCAATTTTAATCATTGACATAAATATTATCCTCCTTTGCATGTCATACGATACAAAGTCGGTTCGGTGAATGTTTACTACGTATAGATTTCACCAAAAGGAACCGACACTATACGGAGTGAATCATGTGTAACTATCTGTTCTGCACTATTCATAAAGCACCTCCAAAACAAAATAAGAGCCACAAGAAAGTTTATCCTTGCAGCTCGTCATAGCATAAAATAACACCACTAAGCAAAAGTGGCAACAGCACTATATTGAGTAAGATAGACATATAACTTTCTTGCAATAGACACAATAATGCCAAAGTATAGCACTACCGCATATTTTGATTTTATTTGCAAGAAAAGTTAATCATCTTCCCACCTCTTTCTAAATTTCAAAATATTATACCATAAATCGCAGGCAAATACAAGTGGTTATAAAAATTTAACAAATCGCTTATAATACAATCATATAACTTTACGCATTCCTTACTGACCGTAAAATTCCGATTTATTGCTGACTTTATTATACTTTATTGCCTATCGAAAAGATAGCATATTTTATGAAACTTGTCGGCTGGGAACAGCTTGCAGCGCAAGGTCTCCCCAGATGGCAAGTCCACAAAAGGGTAGCTGGCGGCAGCCAGCGCAGGGGAAGCGTAGCGTCCCCTGTTTGATTTGGAGCAGACCATGACTGCGGAAAATCACAGCCCCCCGGCGAGGAGCCTTCGGAGAACGCAATGCACCAACCTCTGGGTGGTGTATAATTGCGCCCTTAGTAAACTAAGGGGTTTCCGGCTTCTCACGTTCCAGCAGTTTCTTCAATAGTTCCTGCGTGTCCTGCCTGTGAAAAATGAGTGTCAACAACAGCATGACATCATCATCTGTCAGGCGTTCCGGCTCTTGCAGAAAACTTTCCAGCATACCGCCACGAGTACAGAGCCGGTGTGTCCGTTCTTTTCGGGTAAGCTGCTTTAGCTGGTGCTGCAATGCCTTTTCATCATTGATGGCTTTCCGCAGTTTCTTTTCACTCTTTTCCAACTCTCGGTTGAGCTTTTCCAGCTTTGAGGTATCAGGCAAGGGCAGCGTCCTCCTTTCCCGGTATCAGCACATAAATCCTGTTTGGTTCTCCAACGCCCTGACGCACTCGCATGATCAGTCCGGCGGTTTCCAGTTCATTCAGAGAACGCTTGACCGTCATGGGGCTGCGGGACAGGACTGCGGCAATGGCTGTGACAGGGAAGCAGATAAACAGGATTCCGTTCTCGTCCTCCTGTCCGTTGGATAGCATAGCGTCCAACATCCGGCAGTACATGACCTTTGCGGTGCTGCTGACTGGAAATCCTGTCAACGCTCTGGGAAAGGGCATACAGGGCGGCAACGGTGTGCCTATCGTCATAAATTCAAAATTCATTCGGTGTGTTCCTCCTTTTTCTTTGCTCTTTTGGATAAATAACGGGGGCAGTCAACCACAACCGCCCGGAAGCTCTGCTTGCACCCATGCTTGCATTTCCGGCATAATTCGTTGTAAGTGACACGCCCCCGGTCATTGAGGTAAAAAGAAAGCTCATGCTTCCTCTTTTTGCTCATTCTCGGCATATTGCGTTTCCTCCCGTTTTAGTGTATAGTTTCGGGGCGATTTTCGGCAAAATTACGGTCATAGAGCCGTCTAAAATCTCCAGAAGTATCAGCAATAGGGTAGACTATCCCCCTATCAGATTGTCGTGTTTCGGTATCATTTCGGTATCAGTTCGCCAGTTCTCCCCGGTGTCGTTCCTCCCCTGAATCTCACAGCGGCGTATTGCTCCCTTTGGTACGCTCGTTTCGGTCAGGGTTCCTCCATATCCCTGCCAAAAGTCATGGCGCTACATCGCCGGGGAAGCATATCCCACACAGGCTGGTCATTCGATTGGAATAATCCATCGATGAACTACCTGTATCATAGAACATTTTTGTGCCCTGTGCCGTATGTCCACAAAGTAGGAATTAAGGGTAAAAATCAGAAATTTCCACGATTGCGGAAAGTATGATATAATCCAGTTAAGCGGCAGTAATGAAACCGCCGGAAAGGAGCGTGCGCCCATGAAAGGAGCGACAAGCATACAGGAACGCCTTTGGGAACTCCGCAAGGACAAAGGCTTAAATCTGGAAGAATTATCAGAGCTGACGGGCATTTCCAAATCAGCTCTTGGCAGTTATGAAAAAGAGGATTATAAGGAAATCAATCATGGCAACCTTATCACGCTGGCAGACTTCTATGGGGTTTCCGTTGATTATCTGCTGTGCCGGACAGAGAACCGGGAGCAGATCAACACGCCACTAACAGAGCTGCATTTGAATGATGAGATGGTGGCACTTCTGAAAGGCGGTCGGATTAACAACCGTCTGCTCTGTGAGCTTGCCACTCATAAGGACTTTATCAAGTTTCTTGCGGACATTGAGATTTATGTAGATGGGATTGCCACCATGCAGATTCAAAACCTCAACGCCCTTGTCGATACTGTCCGGCATGAAATCATTGAACGGTATCGCCCCGGCGAAGACGACCCGCATTTGAAAGTGCTGCAAGCCGCCCATATCAGCGATGATGAATATTTCAGCCACATGGTTCTTGATGACCTCAATCTCATTATCCGGGATATTCGGGAAGCCCACAAAAAGGACAGCGAGAGTGCGCCCCAGACCACCGTTGCCGATGAATTGAAAGAAAATTTGGAAGCGGTTGAAAATTTCAAGGGCAGTCGGGATGAAAAGCTGGTTGTCCTTTACTGCAAGCAGCTCGGCATCAACTATAAAAATCTGTCAGACGAAGAATTTCGCTGGCTCATTCGGATTCTACAAAAATCAAAGAAAACAGGAACTCCTATCAGTCAAAGGAAAAAACGGTAAAGAAAAACCGCTGTTGCATGGTTGTGTTTGCTTCCATGTAGCAGCGGTTGGTGCTATACTTATTCAGTTAAAATTTCAAAGCGATAAAGTGGAATTTATCTTAGAAATTACAGCAATGTTATTTTGATAAACTTTCAAGAATTGAAATATCATGCTTATCTTTATCTCTTAATTCATAACCTGAATGGAAAACTCTTTGGCCTTTTAAGGATATACAAGGAATTGTTTTTCCTTCAAAAAAAGCACTACCAAAGTAATCTTTTTCAAACTCATACCAGCCACCCTCTAAATCAGCTTGTTTTGAAGTTCCGTCCTCACTTAAAACGAACGGGTGAATGTCTAAGTAACCAAGTTCATCACTATATAACTCTATTCTAACCGGTTTCCAGTCTGTATCAATTTTATAGCCCAGATTCAAAAGCACATTTAACAATTTTTCCGTATGTTGAGCATCAAAATTTATATCTATATCTCTATGAATTCTTGTTTGTTTACCAGCTAAAATATCTACACCCCATCCGCCATCCAACCAGTATGTAATTCCAGTATTTTCGAATAATTCTATTACTTTCATTAAATCTTCTTTTGTTGTTATTTCTTTTCTACCCATACAAAGTCTCCTTTACAACTTCTAATTTGTAATAATCATTCTACCATACCGTTATGAATAAATCATCTCATGTAAAACAATTTCTTCTGCCCGGTTGTGAATGTTATTGCAACGCTGCACCCATTCCATTTGACGGGTACGCTTCAATTCCTCGGTCACGCCCTCGGCAGCTTTCATCTGCTCCATGATGGTGTCTAACCGTTTCTGTGCCTGTTCGTTCAGGTCTGCAAGATATGTCCACAATTCCCCGGTCAGGGTCAATGTGTGTAATCTGGCTGGGCAGACTTCTCTTAAATATTCCCGGTGCATCCGTCCGTACTTTCCGATGGGGCGGTGTTCCTCCGGCAACTTCAAGTCCGGGATGTAGTAATCTCCAACAAGGATATAATCAATTCCGTTTTCTTTTATTCTTGGTTTCAATTCGCTCATGTTCCTTACCTCCTGTGGAAGCAGGCTCGTCTGGTACTAACTCAATCACATCGGTAATCTCACAATTCAGCGTTTCGCAGATACGGGCTAATGTATCCATGCTGATGTGCTTTCCCTCTTTGCTCATGTTGGCAATCATATTTGTTGTCATACCAGCGGCAAGCCTTAAATCCTCTTTTCTCATATCACGCTCTAACAGTGTGTGCCAGAGTGGTTTATAGCTGATGTGCATATTGTTTTCCTGCCTTTCTATCCATACCACCGGAGCGGCTGCCCCGGCAGGAACTTTTCTCTTATTATAGCACCAATCTTGTGAAATCACAATTTATTCTTGTAGCCTGCCGCTGATACCGTCTGGATTGGCTTTTCCTTTCTTTTTGTTCCCTTTAATTAGCCATGAACTGCTTAATCCCTTGTGATTTAGCGGCGGGATTGTCGTTGCCGTAGCCCTCTAAAAGATTGACAAGACCCCAAATTGCAAGACCCGCGCCCAGCGCGATTACAAGCATTTGCAATACCTTTACTGCTTCTGTAAAAAATTCCATATGTTTCATTCATCCTTTCATGAAATAGAAAAGGGGGCGTGATCTTCACGCCCCCATGTCGTATAGGTCAAACACTGTATCTGGCTTGACCCTTAACCTTGTGCTTAAAAACTGTTCAATGTTGAATGTGTTCCGCTCGTCGTAATCGGCAAGATATTTGTAATTCGGGTGTTTTGTAATATCGTACTTATCCGAATAAAACGGACGTACACCGCGCACTTGTAAAATACATTTCCCGCCGTCCATTACTGCAAGCTGATCTTTTGTCATCAACTCCTTTCCAATTTTTTGATAATTCAGTCCGTGGCTGATCTCGCGTCCTCTGTTTTCCGTTTCATTGAACAAGTCCACCGTTTCACGCCCCAATGCTTCGGAAATGTCTTTGATCGTGGACGGTTCCCGACCCCCTAAAAATAAGGTGCTGTCCATACTCGCTATGATCGTTTCCGCATTGTCCTTGTAGGTAGCCTTGCATTGCGAATAGGCTTGATAGATAGGACAAATGCTAATTCCGCGCGATCTTACCACACTTACAAGCCTTTCAAGCTGGTTAATTTTACCGATATTTCCCGCCTCGTCGATTAGACAGCGAACATGAATAGGAAGCCGCCCGCCGTATACGTCATCGGCTTTTTCGCACAACAAATTAAATAGCTGGGAAAAGATAAGAGCCGCCAAAAATGAAAATGTTCCGTCTGTATCGGACAGGATAATAAACAGGGCGGTCTTTTCGTCGCCCAGCGTGTCAAGCTCCAATTCATCATAAGCCATAACTTCGCGTAGCTCCGCAATGTCAAAGGGAGAAAGCCGCGCACCACATGAAACCAAAATACTTTTTGCGGTTTTTCCTGCCGCAAGTTTATATTTCTTGTATTGCCTGACCGCGAAATGCTCTGGGGCTTTTTCTTCCAGCCGATCAAACATTAAATCAACTGCATTTTTAAAATTCTCGTCATCCTCGCGCACTTCGGAAGCGTCTATCATTTCCAGCAGGGTAATCATATTTTGTTCTTCTGCCGGGGCTTCGTAATGGATATATCCGATTAAAGCCGTGTAATATAGCCGCTCTGCCTTAACCCAAAAATCCTCACCCGCTTTTTCTCCCTCGCCTTTGGTATTCTCAATGATCGTATTAACCAGTTTCAAAATGTCTTTTTCACTGTGAATGTAGGCAAACGGGTTATAGTGCATTGACTTTGAAAAATTGATCGTATTAAAAATCTTGATACGATACCCGGTCTGTTCAAGCATTTTTCCGCATTCAAGAATTACCGTTCCTTTGCTATCCGTCACAACATATGAACTGTGACATTGCATAAGGTATGAGGTAGGCACCCTGCGCCTTGCTGACTTTCATCAGTAGGTTTCAGGGAGCCGCCTCCCAAACCGGACGTACACCTCTCAGCGTATCCGGCTTTCCATGAATCACCTTGATTCTTTGGTTTCGTGTAAGAGTTCAAAGCAGTCAGGGCAGAGAGCCAGAGATTTTCTTCTCATTTTCAGCATTTTCTGCTCAAATATATCCCTGCCTTTCAGCGATTTCAGCGTTCTTACGTGGTGCATACATAAATAGTCTGCATGTTCCCCGCAAATCTCGCATACTCCGGCTTTTATGCGGTTTACTATCGTGTGCCTGCTGTCATATTTCCTATAACTCGGCATAACGTCTGCCACATTGTCATAGCCGTCGCTGTGCTTTCTGAATCCATCATGGTAAAATTCGCAGTATTTACGTCCCTTAGTTGTATCGTATGGGATTCTCAGTACTCCGTTTACCATGTGCCGCTTCTTAATAACACTGACATTCGTTCTGTGCTTTCCTGCCAGAGTTTTTAACATGCTGTACCGCACCATGTAGTAATACTTGTGCAATGCGCCTACGTTTTCTGCTATCCGATAGAAGTTATATAACCCTCGAATTTCGGAATTGAAAGTAGACACAATCTCTGCGTCGCTGCGGTTCATCAGGTCTTTCCTTGGCATAGGCCGCCACATTTCTTTGCCTGTGTCATTGTTGCGTTTCACCTGTATCGCTCCCCGTTCCATCGCTTTTTTAATCCATTTTTCTTTCGGCATATACAGGAATACTTTTCCATACCACACCCGTTTCATGTCGCCGTTTTTACAACGCTTCATGTTCTTGGAATGGATTACTTTGAAATCGTACCCCAGATAGCGTACCGGCTTACTGGAATGGGTGACTTTCGTCTTTTCCTCGGACATTTCCAAATGCAGTTTTTCTTGGAGAAAGATTTTTACATCTTCCTTGATTTTTTCTGCGTCCTTTTTGGAGCCGATAACGCCGATTACAAAATCATCGGCGTAACGGTTGTACTGGATTTTCTTGAAGCCTTCCTCAAACGGATTGTAATAGTGCTGATTCATCTTCTTCCTTCTGGAATCCTTAAATTCTTTTACCAGTTCAGGAGTTGATTTTTCTGCGCCCATTAACGCTTTACGTGCCTTTCTGTATCTCCGGGACGCCCGCTCGTATTCTCTGGTCGTCCTTCTGCGTTCTGGCTCGCAATCATACTTTTCTTTGTATTCCTGCATATAGTTGTCCAGTTCGCTGAGGTAGATGTTTGCACATATCGGACTGATACCGCTGCCCTGCGGAACACCGGAGTAGGTGCAGTTGTACTGCCATTGTTCCATATATCCGGCTTTCAGGAACTTCCAGATTAGACCGATAAAAGCCTCGTCTGAAATCCTTTTCCGCAGTAATTCAACCAACACATGATGGTCGAAGTTATCAAAGCACGCCTTAATGTCTCCCTCGACAATCCATGTAACACCTGTGAAGTTTTTCTTCACTTGCGTAAGTGCCGTGTGACAGCTTCTTTTTGGTCTGAAACCGTGTGAATTGTTGCTGAATGTCGGCTCATAGATTGCTTCAAGAATCATTCTGACCACTTCCTGCACTAACTTATCATCAGTAGAAGTGATTCCCAACGGGCGAAGTTTCCCGTTCTTTTTAGGAATGTACTTTCTTTTTGCAGGCTTTGGCTGATATGTCCTGTTGCGTATGGATTCAATAATCCGGTTAATTCTCGGCAGGCTCATGTTGTCCAGCGTCTGCCCGTCTACCCCCTGCGTCATGCTCCCCTGCGATTTCGCAATGTTCGCATATGCAAGGAGATAGAACTCTGGATTGTATAGGTTGCGATATAATCTTTCATATTTGTAGTTACTTACACTTGCCTTTTCTTCAAGGCTTTTCAAGACATGAATCGGATTTCTCATAGTGTCTCACACACCATCCTTTCTGTTTTGAAAATGATTCACTGTTCCCCTTTGCCATGTAGACGGCTTTCCCGTCCGCAGACTACTATGGGAACTCTGTTGCCATGGTGAATATTCAGAACCCCGCATTTCAGCGTTTTCATAGCCTTTCGGCATTTCACTTTAGGCAATCCCCGTTTAGTACGGTATAAACAAGCGTTCCACGTTGTCGGTATGTGACGTTCGCCTTTTTCCACTTTCCCGTGGCTGAACCTGCTCCGAGTATCAGCAGCCGCATAGCCAAACAATGCGACTGTCAGGAACACTGACGAGTACAACCTCTCTACGTCAGGGGTACGCTCTTGGTCCCGATTTCAGGCTGTCATTCAAGCAGTCTAGCTTCCATCCTCATACGTGGATTTTCATTCCGTCACGCCGGCGCTTCTGAGGCTTCAGCGCCCCGTGTCCTCCGTCATGCTATGGTCGCCCTCCGGTTTCCCTTTTGGGGTAAGACGGGGAATGATAGGTTGCGGCACAATGCCGCTTGATACTTTTACCTACTACTTGCTCAAGGTAGGATTTATACCGCCCTTACGGGCGCACTTGGTTTCAAAAAAAAGCGCGTTTTTCCGCTCCCGCTTCCACCATACACTACAACGTTTTTATTCCGCGCGTACTTCGGATTTTTAGGGCGGTCGTTAAGCGTTAAGCCCTCGGTCTGCGTCAATATGACATTCTTTCGGGGGGCAGCGTCCATGAACGGCTTAATATCTGCCGGGGTTCCCCAGCGGGCATTCCCGTATTCCTCGCCTTTGCGGTATTTCTTTGCGTTTTTTCTTTTTGCATATAGAACAAGCAGGAGAGCCGCCGAAACGATCACCGCAAATAGTAAATCCATGCCGTGTATACTGATTGGCGGGAAATCAAAAAGGTGCGGTAAATTCCGCACCGTGTTTGAGAGTTTGACCGCGCCCGTTCCGGCGGACAGGCGATAGACAAACCCTAGCTTATCCGCTATACAAAAAATAAGACTAAAAGGGAAAAGGAATAAGAGCCGCTTTTTTAGTCCGGGGGTAATCTTCATCGGTCACGCCCCCTATCCCGTTTGATCGTCTTTGTCTTGACGCGATTTTTAGCCTGTTCTTTGAATTTTTTAAGCTGCTCCCGGACAGAGGGGCGTTCCTGCTTCTTTAACTTTTTGGCTGTAAACTCGCGGAAAGCAGCTTGCAGGGAATCAGCGTCTTTTCCCTTGAAGAACACCAACCACCGGGGTGGATTAACGGATTTATCCTTTTTTATGGAATAATCAACACCATATTTCCTTGCCGGACAGTCGAATGCTCTAATATTTTTGTCCGTGATCTCTATGCTTTCAACATTCCCATTTGTCGCCGCTTTAAGATGTTTTAAGCTCTGTTTCCCTTTGTAAATCTCCTTTCCTTTGTTATTTTTTGTCTTGCCCTGCATTGATATAAAACGTCGCATTGCATCACGTATCATATCCGCTGTTATCTTTGTTCCCCGCAAAATAAAACCAACGGCTTTTTCATTTACGCTTTCTTGCAATCGTCATCACCGCCGCCCGTGTCCTCTTGTTCCTGCTGGGTCTTTCCCAGCGATTCAATACACATAATCATATAGCATCACTCCTTTACAAATACAAATCGTGGTTTACCTCGGCTCGGTAAAAGTTATCTATCGTCGCCGGGGCGTTAAACAATGCCGTCAAAAGATATCCTTTGATATTTCTGATCTTGGTTGTGTTGTTCCTCATGCAGCTTAAAACATATTCAACGTGCATGAATTTAAGTTGTAAAAACCTAGCTTTCACCAACTCGGCGGGCTTATCGTCCCCGGAAATCCGTATGCGGGCTTTTCCGCAGCACAACGTTTCAGTCATAAGCTCCACGATCTCGTTTACCTGTTCCGTGCCGTACCGTTCGCATAATGTCTCATATTCAATATTGGTGCATAGCTGCGCCCTGCAATTTTCAATCGCTTCGATCGCGCCAGTAGGGTTGATAGATTGATCTTTCTTTGATACCTCCGTTCTTAATTCTTGTATAATTGATTTCTTAGTATTTAATTGTGCGGGATTTTCCAGTATTGGTTTTCCCAATGCTGGGTTTTCCTGTACTGGATTACCCAAGACTGGATTTTCCAGTTTAGGCTGGGGCTGCTCTAATATCGTGTATTCTGTTTCCGCAAGCTGCCCTTGCGCGTTCCTTATCCTCTTGCGGATAACGTACCCGTTACGCTCCAATTCCCGCACTGTTGCCCTAATTGCGTCCACACCGTCACGGCATATAGCAGCAAGCCCCCTTGTGGTATAATCCCAATTATCTGGGAGAGATAGCATTAAGGACAAAAGCCCCTTTGCTTTGAGCGATAAGGCGGTGTTGCGTAAGTGGTGGTTTGCCGTGACGGTATAGTCCTTTGTACGCTCCACCCGGTATACTGCCAATAAATCAGCTCCTTTCCGTTTCTTTTTCTATCCGGTCTCGCGCCAAGTTGCAAAAATTTGGATTTAATTCAATTCCAATATATTGTCGCTCGGTACGAATCGCGGCAATGCCCGTTGTTCCGACCCCCAAAAAAGGGTCTAACACAATGCCGCCTTTCGGACATCCCGCAAGAATACAGGGGATTATGAGGTCTACAGGATAAGTCGCAAAATGCGCCCCTTTGTACGGTTTGGTCGGTATTGTCCACACGTCCCTGCAATTCCGCATAAGAGGCATCTTCAAACTGTCCCGCCGTGTTCGGAACAATCCTTGCATCGTTTGCCCTGGAATACCGTCCGAATATTTATTTTCACCTACTGCGCGTCTGTACCGCGCTACGGTGCTGGCTTTTACAGGCTGCTTTATAGCTTCGTGGTTAAAATAATACCGTGGAGATTTTGACAATAAGAAGATGTGTTCGTAAGAGCGGGCGGGGCGGTCTTTAACGCTCTCCGGCATTGCATTAGGTTTTTGCCACACAATATCAGAACGTAAAAACCAGCCTTTTTGTCGTAATGCAAACGCTAATTGCCACGGAATACCTATCATATCTTTCTGTTTAATTCCATTCCATAGTTTCGGCATTTTTACGGCTTTATTGTCTTTAGAATATTTGTAAGACTGTTTGCTTTTCTTTTTTGCTCCTGCTCCTTTCCCGCTACCAGCGTAACTATCTGCAATAATAATCCAAAGTGTGCCATTATCTCGCAATACCCGCCATACCTCCTGAAATACTTCCATTAGTTTTTGAATATATGAATCGGGGGATTGCTCTAACCCTATTTGTCCATTTACACCATAATCCCGCAAGCCGTAATACGGGGGGCTAGTGACACACATATCCGCACACCCTTTAGGTAGGGTTTTTAGCATTTTTATTGCGTCACCACATAAGATTTTATTCAAAACTGTTTTTATACTCCTTTCACGAAAAGGGGAGCGTAAACGCCCCCTTTAAAACATCTTTTTCTTTTTGCCTATAATCCAAATAGCAAGCATACCGCCGCCGATCACCGAAAGCAGGATATATAACAAAATATTTGTGTTGTCGCCCGTCTTTGGCGGACTTCCAGCTTGTCGGGGTAATTCCTCCGGGTTCTCTGGCTCCACGGGTACGGTCGGTATCTTCTCATTTACAATCGTGATTTCCACCGTTTCGCCGTCATGGATAGGTGAAAACTTATATTGTACTTCGTTGGGCTGGTAGCTTTCATCGGGGGGCTGTAATTCCTTGATGTAATAAAGAGCGTAGGGTAAGCCCGTGATTGTGTATTCGCCGTTTTCCGTGATCGTAAATTCTTGAAGCAACTCATCACCGTTTTTCGGGATTTCTGCGCTTGTTGTGGCGGTCGGCTCCGATGTTTCGGTCGCGGTGGGCGGGACTTCGGGCTGTCCGGCTATGTCTTTGATCTTGAAAAGACCAAACACCGCGCCGTTAAGCCTGTTACCCGCTTCGTCGGTTTTTACGATTTTAACACTCCCATGTAATAAGATATTTTCAAATTTTGCCGTTGCCGTCCCGCCGTGCGTCACTTCGACCGTTTGGCTCCCCGGTTCAATATATCCCACTGTGCGATCATTACGTACCTCGGTTATTTTGTAGCGACCCGCAAGAATCATCGGGACTTGTATTCCTCCTTTGCTATCCGTTTCAAAAATGCCCTCATATGGTACGCCCGTAAGTGATACGCCCGTGATCTTGAATGGTATACCCTCAACCTTTCCGTCCTCTGCGGTCTTAGTGATTTTGATACTGCCGTGCATCAACTCGTTCGGAATAGGTGCGCCGTCATTTACCGCTATTTCCACGGTCGGCGTTTCCATACCTGCATAATCAAAAACAAAATCATATTCCAAATCATTTAGCACGTACCCGTTACCCGCTTGCAGTTCCTTAATGTACCAACTGTAACCACAAGGCAAGTCCGTTTTGATTGTCGCGGCTCCGTTTTCGTCCAACTTGATTACTTCAAGAAGCGCGTCACTTTCCAGCAAAACCGCATCATCCGCGCCAATATCGTTTCGACTGAATAGACCCAGCACGATATCCGGGTAAGGGTTATACGTTTGATTTAGCGTGGTTTCGCAATCTTTTTTTAAGGTAACAACCGCTTTTTGCCGCGCGTTTGTGGTTTCTGCTTTGGTTGCTACAATCTGCGTTTCCTGATCTTCATATGTGATTTCAAACGGTATCGGGGTAGGGTCAAGCACCAGCGGGAACGGAACGGATTTTTCGATAAGCTGGTAGCTGCCAATATACAATAACTCGTTTGACGTTGCCCGTCCGTCCTCGCCTGTTGTGATCGTGTCCAAAATGTCCCCAGCGTTCGCCCTTGTCGTCCCGTCCGGGGTTATAATATCTTCTGCCGCCACAACGTCATACACCGTGTCAGAAATCCCAATAAGGGAATAAACAGGGCTGTAAATCGTGCCGTATTCCTCGTCCTCGGTTTGCGTAAATCCCGCTAGGCTTTCACCTTGTTTTAAAACTGTGATCGTGCCTTTCACGGGTTCGTTGTGACTTTCTACCTCCAATATTGCGGCGTGGTTTTCTGCCGTGATCGTAAATGGTATGGGGTCGGTGCTAATCGTGTACCCGTTGGGAGCTTCAACTTCGTATAGTTCAAAATCACCGGGTCGCAATGGTTCTGGAAGTACAAGAGAACCGTCAAGGGCTGTTGTGAATATGTCAATCTGGGTCGGCGTAGGGTAGTTGATGTTTTGGACAACCCAATTATCCGTACTATCCATAATTTTAAACTTCGTTTCAGCTTGTACGGGCTGCCCGGTTTCTGCGTCTCGTTTGATAATCTTTACTTCGCTGTTGTAGGCTTCATTTTCCAAAATATAGCGATAAATTTTGCCTTGTGTCGTGATCTCGATTTCAAACGGCTCTATCAGCTTATACCCTGCGTTTGCGTCGCTGGGGATTTCCTCGCACAAGTACCGCCCATATTTAAGCATGGGAGTAATGCAATAACCGTTTTCGTCGGTCTTAACCTTGCAAATCTCTTTTCCCGTGGAAACAAGGGACAGCTTAAATTCCACATTCGGCAAAGGCTGTTTTATCCCACCGTCGTCGCTGTCCCCGGTAAGCGGTACGTCCGCAAATTTTACAAATGCCGCCTGTCCCTTGATAACTGTATCGGTCACGCCCACATCAGCCCGTCCGATTTCTACGGTCTGCCCCGCAAAATCAGGCGTAACTGTGTAAGGATTTGAATTAAGATTATATCCTGTCGGCGGCTTCTTCTCGATTACTTTTACCGTCTGTAATGGAATGAGTTTACTGGTCGCCGTGCGTCCGCTTGCGACGATGTAATCTATAAGCCGTCCCGCGCTATCGTATAGGGCATATTCCGCGCCGTCAAGCGTCGCGTCCGTGTCCTTTGGCGTTCCCGTTTCTGCGTCTGATTTTGTCACAACAATGTTAAATTTCTTTAAGACGTTGGAAAATGTGACGTTGCTTGTTTGTCCTGGCAATACTCGGACGGTTTGCGCGGCGGGCTGCACATATCGGTTTGCTGTCCCAATCTCTGTAACCATATAGTCCAAATTTGCCAAAAGCCCCTCGGTCGTTATCTCTCCACCGCTCCCGGTCGTAACAGTTCGATCAACACCGTTGCCCGTTATGCGGAATTGCATTCCCGCAACCGCGCCGTCCTCGGAACGCTTCACAACTCGGATATTACCGATCTTTTCCGTTTTCAACTTAAAGGATGAAGTGACGGACATTGTTTCGCCGCCCTCTGATACAGGGGAAAGCGAAACAAGGTTTTGATATTTGCTATGAATCCAGTATTCCGGGGAACCGTTAATTATTGAGGGTAATTCGTCGGTCGGCAACTCTTTTGTTGCCGTTGCTTGCACATCATCAAACATATTTGCCGTGGAAATATGCAGCGTGTTTCCGCTGCGTGTGAAGTTCACGCCACTTGCAGAAAAATCATAATACCGCAACACGCCGTTAGCGTCGTTGATCGTCGTTTCAAAACGTTTGTTTACTGGATTATATTTTAATTCAATCTCGTTGCTGTCAAAACTAGGTTTCGTCGTGTAATTACTCACCATGTCGCGCAACTCATGGTAAATGTCTATTGCGGTTGGATTAGCTTCAAACATTTGATTGATAATATAATCCTCGTCGCTTTGGTCGTACTGCCCGGACGCAATAATCCAAATAAGACCCTGCGTCGCCATTGCGTTATCCAGCCAATCGCCGCCGTAAAGTGCGCCCGTATGATCGTTATACCCTAAGACCAGCGTTCGTTGAATTAGTTCCTTTTGCCAATCCGCAAGGTCGCTGTAATCGTCGGAACAATCATATTTACTGCCTTGCGCGACCGTCACGCCGTATTGTAGGCAATACGCAATTTTTGTGTCGCCCGCATCGGTCGTCATATGGAATGTAGACCATTCTTTATAATATCCGTCCGTCACGTTAAACGGGGGCGGGAAACTCGAACCGAACGTGTATTTATATTGACTATGATGTGTGTAATGGAATGTTGCCCCGCTATCCAGCGCGAACGCCGAAAGCGGAAAAGCCACAAGCACCGTTACAAGTAGTACAATAAAGGCAATTAGCCTTTGTCCTTTTTTCATGATTGGTTTTTGCTCCTTTCGTTTTGGGGTAAAAAAATACGCCTGTCAGAGACAGACGTTTAAAGTAAATGGGCTATGCTATTTCTTCGTCGCGTAGTTCTTGGATAACCTCGCCAAAATCCGCAAGGAATGAAAAAACGAAATATTCCAATGCTTGTGGGTGTGATGCTATCGGAACGGCTTCATCTGAAAACTGTAAGCCCATAAGACCATAAATAACGCGAATGAGGTTGAATAGCTGTTCTCTGTCTTGTTCTGTGTTCATATCTAAAAAGATATGAGTTAAGCGGTTGATCGTGTCCATGTCCCCGCCTGTGAACGTCCAAATTGTTTCAGCAAATGGTGGCGTGATAGCCCCCGAAACAAGATTGATCTTGTCTTTGCAAATCTCGCCGTCTTGCTGTATAATACCTTTAGCGATTAAAGGGTTTTCTTGCATCTTATTTTGCTCCTTTCTTCATACGAAGTTAGCTATTTAGCAGTTTTAAATTTGTTGCCGTGTTGCCCTTTTGTTGCCCGACCGTGTAAAGTAATGATTTAAGGCTTTATAACGTCTTATGTGAAGTTATTTAAGAATCCTTTAGATTAAAGGTTTTTCGGTAGTAAGATATGGTAGGTTTTGGAAAGATATAAGGGCTTATTTTGAAAAAATACCCCTCGAAATGCGTTTGCCTTAACGGGCACGTGGGTTCGAATCCCACCCTCTCCGCCATAATGAAAAGTCCATACTTAGTATGGTCTTTTTATTATGTTAAAAAGATGAGAACCCACGTGGGTCCTGTGAATACAAGCCGAAGGCTCAGTATGCGCTATCCCACCTTTTCCTATCTACGATAGGCAACCAAAGAAAGCAGGTATAAACAATGGGAACGGTCGGAATTGTTGTCAACCCATACTCCGGGAAGGATGTCAGGCGCATCGTGTCCTATGCGACGTCGTTTGACAACCAGGAGAAAATCAGCATTACCAGGCGGATATTGTCCGGGATATGCGAGCTTGGCGATCATCGAATTTACATGATGCCGGACGACAACCGCCTAAGCTATGACGCTTTGGACGGCATGAGCAACCCGGAGGTGCGAAAGAGAGTAACGATCCCCGATACGTTTGTTTCCGGCAGTGCAAAGGACACCAGCAGGTTTGTAAAATATGTTACGGAAGAAGAGCGGGCGGATGTCGTCATTGCCCTCGGGGGCGACGGGACAAGCAGGGTTGCGGCCAAGACGATCGGCGATGTGCCGCTGATCCCTGTCTCAACAGGCACGAACAATGTATACCCGGCGTTCATAGAAGGAACGGCCGTAGCGATGGCGGCTTCTGCGATCGCAGGAAATATTCTCAAGCGGGAAGAATTTTTGCATGGCAAGTTGATCGAAGTAAGCATCTCCAACGGCCAGCACGATATTGCGCTCGTGGATGCAGTCCTATCCAAAAAGAGTTATATCGGAGCGCGTGCAATCACGCAAGAAGAGGATATTGACGCGATCCTTGTGGCGCAGGCTCATCCGGCGAACATCGGGTTTTCCGGCCTGATCGGTTCGATTCATTCCGTGTCGCCTGAGGAAGATAGCGGAATATACGCAAAGCTTGACTGGCAGTGCAATACATACATCGCGGCAATCGCTACGGGTATGCTGACACGCTTTGGGGCAAGGGACATCCGCCGTGTGAAAATCGGGGAAGAGATCGTTTTGCAGCCGGGATATTTCGGCACAGTGGCGCTTGATGGCGAACGAGAAATGACCTTTGGGCCGGAAGATACAATGATCCTGAAAATAACGCGGAACGGCCCCCGCAAGGTAAATGTGAAAGAGGCGGTTCAAAAAGCGGCCGATTTGGGATATCTCCGTTCCCCGATGCGATAACTAAAAAAACAGCGGCCGCGTGGAAAAGAAAACAAGGAGGCAGGCATGTTCATCAGTGCGAGCAGGAGGACGGATATCCCCAGGTTCTTTTACGAATGGTTTCTAAACAGGCTGCGCGAGGGCTACGTACTGGTGCGCAACCCAATCAATCCGCAGCAGGTGAGCAGGATACGGCTGGATCCGGAGGTCTTGGACGCTATCATATTCTGGACCAAAGACCCCGCGCCGATGCTGGGAAAATTAAACGGGCTGGAGCCCTATCCGTACTACATTCAATTTACATTAAATCCGTATGGCAGCGACGTGGAGCACAGCCTGCCTCCCAAAAAAGAGCTGCTGCAAACCTTCCGGCAGCTGTCGGGAGAGCTGGGGCCGGAGCGTGTCGTATGGCGTTACAGTCCGGTGTTGTATACGCAGAAATATACTGCCGGATACCATTTGCGGGCCTTTGGCCGTTTGGCGGAGAAGCTGGACGGGCAGACCAGGCAATGCAAGCTCAGCTTCCTCGATCTGTATCCCAAAATCAAAAAGAGGATGCGCGAGATGGGCGTTGAAAACGGAGATATGCGGCAAAACATCGAATTGGCAAAGCAGTTTGCAGCGATCGGAAAGGAGCATGGGATTAAGGTCAGCGCCTGCGGCAACTTGGATATCCAGGCAGCGGGCATCCCGCCGGCGAAGTGCATCGACGACCGGTTGATCTCAAAATTGACAGGATATTCGTACCGGCTTAAGAAAGACCCGGGGCAAAGGGCCGACTGTTACTGCGCCGCCAGTATAGACATTGGGGCATACGATACCTGCGGCAACGGATGCCAGTATTGCTACGCCAATTTTTCGCAGGATTCTGTCAGGCGGAACATGCGGTCGTTCGACGTCCGTTCCCCCATGCTGTGCGACAGCGTGCAGCCGGGCGACAAGGTGAGTACGCGCAAGGTAGTTTCAAATAAAATCCTGCAGCGCAGCCTCTTTGACTAGAAGAGGATCAGGGCTGGATGCAGCTTTTAGCTGTGGCGGTACTGGAGCGGCGTCAGCGCATATTTCTCTTTGAATAATTTCCCAAAATAACTGGAGCTGGAAAAACCGCACGCCGTACAGATCTCGGCGATGCTGTCGCCTGTCTCCCTGAGCATTTTGGCAGCGTGCGCCAGGCGGTATTCATTGATATATTCGACCGGCTTTTTGTTGGTGAAGCGCCGGAAGCACCGGAAACAGGCGCTGCGGCTGATCCCAGTGTGTTTTGTGATGTCGTCGATGCTGATGTTCTCCGTATAATGTGCATGGATGTAGGAAAGGATATCCTTTGCCTTTCCTTCATACCTGTTTTGCGGGCCTGTTTGGGCAGGGGGCCCGCCGTGTTCGGCAATATAGCTTAGCAGGGTTTCCCACACTTGGATGAGAAGTCCAAGGCATTTCAGCTCATAACCGTACTGCGTATCGCGCAGGGCATAGACCTCCTGCAGGGAGGCGATCATTTTTTGCCCAAGGGCGTTGTGCTCAAGCTTGAAGCCATAAGAGGAACGCTCGAGGATGGGCTGGAAATATTTGCGGTAGACGGAATTGCGCGTATTGTCTGTAAAAAGCGTGGGCGGAAAAACGATGGTGAACATGACCGCGTCGTCGCAGCCCCCGCACTGCGTGGCCATATGCATCGTATTGGCGTTGACAAACACACAGTCGCCTTTCACAAGCTTCATATGGGAACCGTTGATGTAATAATCGAGCGCGCCCGAGAGCATGACCCCGAACTCAAACACATTGTGCCAATGGCAATTCAGCGTATGGTCGACCAACGCGCTGTATACGTCCGTCCATATGTCCACGGGAAAGGTGCTGTCCTTATAGTAGATCGCTTCCCTCAAATTATGGTCAACTTCAATTTTCCGCAGCTTCATAATAACACCTTTTGATACGATTATTATAAAATTTTGTATAATACTTATATACAAAGATTTAAATTGATACTATCATTGTATTATGAGGACGCACGAAAGTCAACGGATGCTAAAGTATGCCGTGTGTCCCATAAAGGAGCCTTTGCGATGGTAGTATTACTCGTTATTATTTATCTCGCTTTTATCAGCCTGGGCCTGCCGGATTCCCTTTTGGGCAGCGCCTGGCCCGCCATGTATGAAGGATTTGGCGTAAGCATATCGAGCGCGGGAATCATATCCATGGTCGTTGCGGGCGGCACGATCATTTCCAGCCTCTTGAGTGACAGGCTGATCCGCAGGTTCGGGACAGGCCATATCACGCTGGTCAGCGTTTGTATGACAGCAGTGGCCCTCTTGGGGATTTCGCTGTCGGACAGTTTTATTGCCGTCTGCCTGTGGGCGATCCCGCTGGGACTGGGGGCAGGTTCTGTGGATGCTGCGCTGAACAACTTTGTCGCACTGCATTATAAAGCGGCGCACATGAACTGGCTGCACAGCTTCTGGGGGATCGGCACCATCATCGGCCCGCTGATCATCTCGTCGATCCTGATGCAATCGGGTACGTGGAACAGTGCTTACCGCCTGATCAGTATCCTCCAATTTGCCCTGGTCGCTATTTTGATCTTTTCGCTGCCCCTCTGGAAAAAAGCCGGGGGCTTTAAAACGGCAGAAAACCCAGCGCAGGAAGCCTCGCAAAAGGCCCCGGCCGGCATACGGAAAGCGATCGGGCTGCCCAAAGCAAAACCGACGCTCATCGCCTTTTTCTGTTATTCTTCCGTAGAACAAACGGTGATACTTTGGGGCAGCAGTTACCTTGTTGTGGTGCGGGGCATACAGGAAGACATTGCCGCAGGTTGGATTTCGCTGTTTTTTATCGGTATCACGCTGGGACGGATATTGTCCGGCTTCTTATCCATGAAATTGAGCCAAAAGCAGCTGATCCGGCTGGGGCAGCTGTTGATCGCCGTCGGGATCGCCATCCTGTTCCTGCCGTGGGGCGGAACGCTCATGATCGTGGCCTTGTTTTTGATCGGCCTGGGATGCGCGCCCATCTTCCCCAGTATGCTGCATGAAACGCCAAATACCTTTGGCAAGGTAAATTCACAGGCGCTGATGGGGATACAGATGGCCTGCGCTTACCTGGGCACGACCCTGATGCCTCCCTTGTTTGGCCTGTTGGCCGGGAAAACGGGTTACGAAGCTTTTCCGTTCTATCTGGGAGTATTCCTCATCCTGATGGTTTTGATGGTGAACAGGATCTATGCCAAAAGAAAAACGGATATACGGATTTAACTTCCTGTTATCAATAATCTTCACATCCAAACGTCCCGCCTGTCGGTTCAGGCGGGACGTTTGGATGAGCGGAAAAAGGCGCTTGCATCCCCTTTGGTAAATAGCAACTATGCCCAGTTTGCGTCTTAACTTCGTGCAGGAACAAAGCGGCGGCGCCATGGTAAAATGGCTATGGCAACAATGGGAAAAGACATGGGAAGGAAAACGCGAACTGGAAAGGAAACCGTAACAATGTTTGAATCCGCAAAGTGGCAAAAACAGGCAAAGATCGTGGAGAAGGTGCTGGCTGGCGCACCGTCTTTTGACAAAGAATTCAGGCTTCCGCCGGAGGAATTCAAAGACCGGCAGGACAAAGTATGGGAGATGCTGCAAAAGGAGGGGTTTGACTGCGGTATCGTCTATTCTGACGAACATTATTGCGGAGACGTCCCTTATCTGGGCGGCAATAACAACATTATCGTGGAGCCGATCGCAGGCGTGATCGGAAAAGAAGGCTTTGTGTTCCTGGCGGCGCTGGAAAGCGGTATCGTATGCGAACAATTCAGCAAACGTTCCGGCGGGAAAATATTCCGCACCGACCTTTTTAAGGCGGACTACGGCGACAAATACCCGGCCGGGGCCATACACCCGCACGAAGCGATCGAAGCGGCCTGCGGGGGAAAACCTTCCAGCATAGCGATGCTCACCACGCGGGCGGTTTTCCCGCTGAGCCTTTACAATATGCTGGCCGCCTATGTGGGCGCTGAAAATGTTGCCGACAGGTCAAGGGACTATTATGCGATCAAATACAATAAATCTGCCCGTGAGCTCCGGCTGACGCAGGAAGCGTCGCTCATTACAGACGTGATGCTGGAGGGGATGCTGGGCGTCCTGTCCCCAGGCATGTATGAAACACAGGTCGCTGCGTGGGGCGCGCTTATCGCGCATGAGCTGGGCGTGGAAGAGCTTGCCTATCCGGTGATGGTCACCTCGGGAAGGAACAACTGGACGCTGGTGGGAAAGGCCTCCAACCGCAAGATACAGGAAGGAGACATCGTCCACATCGGCGCGGGTGCAAAGCGCGACGGGCTGAGCGGTTCTACGCGCATGTCCGTGATGTGCGTGAAGGACGAAAGCGGCCTGACCGGGGAATATAAAAGGAACATGGCATTTTTGGAAGATGCGTTTACCTACTCACTGGATAAATTCAGGGAGATTGCGGAAAAAGATTTGGACGGCTGTGAACACGAGCGTGCGGTGGCGGACTATTACAATGCGCATGCCGCACAGTTTGAAGGGGTGGATAAAAAGCCCATCGAAAACTTTGCCCGCCTGAAAGGGTATGCGACGATGCACAATACAGGCTATACGGAATGTCAGGAGTTTTACGGGGCGCTGACGGACGATTACGTGGGCAAACTGCCGCAAAACATGGCGTTCATGCTGGACGCCGGTTTGCAGGGGTTCGACAAAAACTGGGAGGATGTCGTAATGGACTGGGAATATATCGTGATCGAAAAGACGTTTGGCAAACTGGGCAAAGAAGTGAAGATGTTCAACCGGCTTCCGCTCAATGTCCAGCAGTTTGTGGGACGCGGATTCTAAAATATAGGCGCGGCTTGAAAAAGGAAATCAAAAAAGGGCGTACGCCCTTTTTTATTTCCTTTTATAACAAGTTTATGTCGTCGCCATATCCGTTTTGTTCGAGGTAGCCAAAATAAATATCATAGGCTTCCTGGTCTGCGATGATGATGTATTGGTCGTGGAAGGCTTCGTCTGCGCGCTGTGCCCTGTGCCTGACCGCTTTATGCTTTTCACGGAAAGCCGCGGGCGTGCAGCCATATTCCCCGGCAAATGCCCGGCACAGGTAGCGATAGTCGGAAAAGCCGCTTTCCAGACAGATATCGAGCTTCTTTTTATCTGTGCGGAGCAGCAGGTCTACAGCTTTTTCCAGCCGCAGCCGGCGGACGTACTGCCGGAAGGAAAGGCCAAGGTGCTTATGTATAAAATGGGAAGCGTAATGCTTGCTGATACCCTCCTGCCGCGCGATCTCCTCCAAGGTGATGCCATCCGCATACCTGTCCTGTATGGCGCTGGTGATCCGGCTTAGGCGGTGCAGGTTACGGCTGTCCGCCATCCGGCGTTCTTCACTGACCGACTCATGCGCGACAGTGCGGATGGTATGCAGGGCAAGCAGGTTCACAAGGCCCATGACCGCAAGCTGGTAGCCTTCTTCTTTTTGGGCAAGGCTTTTGAATATCCTTGCGATGTAACCGGCCATCCGGCGAAAGGCGGGGGAAGCGCTGTTTTTCAGGTGGCGGTCATGGAAGCGGCAGGAAACGATTTCCGGATAATAGGCCTGGAAATGCTTGAGCGGGATCTGCAGCACCAAAATATCATTTGCCACGCCCGTTTTCTGGAAGCAATGCGGTTCGTTGGTATTCACAATAAAGATGTCCCCTTGCCCCAGCAAGACGCTTTCGTCCTCTGTATGCATGGTTACGGGGCCGTCCACCACCTGTACGAATTCAAGCTCCTTGTGCCAGTGAAAATGCATTTTCCCGCTACCGATCACACGGGTGATATGCGCTTCGATCCCAAGGCCGCTGATGAGCCGGACAAGTTCATATTCTTTTTTGTGTATGATATTCGCCATCGGAAAGTCTCCTGTTATGCTTGAGTGTAGCATACTTCAGGAAGCATGGAAAGGGCAAAAAGCCGGATTTTAATATGGCAATACGCGAATCCGTTTGTGTCCCGCGCAAAATTTATATATAATGTAAGAAAAGAATCGAAATGGGAGAAGTATGCGGCGATACCAGGCGAAGTTAAAAAACAGGCTTTTGCTGTCCATGGTATTCGTGTTCCTTTTTTTACTGATCCTGCTTTCGCTGTGGGGCGTATCCGTGGAGGCTTATGGAATGGATATGCAGCCGCCAACCGATACGGACAGCGCATTGGCCTGTTTTTTAAGCGATGCGGCGCGCGGACGGCAGGAGACCGCGTATATGCACCATGAACATAGCGGCCAGCCTGACGATTTGTCCCGTGTTTTCCAAGGTTTTCTTATCCTCCTGTCCTTTTTGTTTGCTTTACTCAATGAGCGCTATGGGAACCGTATCAGGCAGTCGGGCAGGCAGGTTCCCCCGATCGCAGTAAAACTGGAAACGTCCATCCTTTCCCATTCCCTGGGTTCCAACGCACCGCCTCTTTCTTAACGGAAGGAATTTAGCTGCTTGACGCAGTTTTCTTTGCGTACCAAAGAAAGAGGTGTCTTTTTGGAAACACTGAACCAATTTTTGACAGAGATCGGCTTGCTGGAGATGACGATACAGCAGGCCGTTATGATTGCTGTTTCGTTCGTATTGATGTACCTTGCCATTGCCAGGAAATATGAGCCTTTACTGCTGTTACCACTGGCTTTTGGCATGTTTATCGCGAACCTCCCGATCTCCGGCCTGTCCGTATACGATGAAGGGGGCTTGCTGTATTACCTGTACCAGGGCATCAGCCTCGGGATCTATCCACCGCTCATTTTCCTCTGTATTGGGGCAATGACGGACTTTAGCCCGCTGATCGCTTCGCCCAAAAGCGCGCTGGTCGGCCTCGGCGGGCAGCTGGGGATTTTGGTAGCGCTGGGCGGGGCGCTGCTGGTCGGCGGGGGACTGGAAAACATAGTGCCTGGCTTTGACGGGTTTTCGCTGCAGGAGGCGGCTGCCATTGGTATCATTGGAAGCTCGGACGGCCCGACGTCCATTTATGTAGCCGAACGGCTGGCGCCGGAGCTGCTGCCGACGATCGCGATCGCAGCATATTCCTATATGGCGCTCGTACCGCTGATCCAGCCGCCCATCATGCGCGCGCTCACCACGCAAAAAGAGCGCGTGATCGAGATGCCTGTGCCGCATAAGGTATCAAAGCGCAAAAAAATATTGTTCCCGATCATCATCACCTTGATCACCTTGCTGCTGGTGCCGACAGCGGGGCCGCTCGTGGCCATGCTGATGCTGGGAAACCTGATCCGGGAAAGCGGCGTGACAGACCGCCTTGCCCACGCGCTGCAAAACGATATGCTCAGCATACTGACCATGCTGATCGGTATTTCCATCGGGGCTACGGCTACGGCGGAGAGGATGCTGAATTTTGAGACGATCCTGATCATCCTGCTGGGGCTCGTGGCCTTTGCATTCGGCACGGTGGGCGGCATGCTGATCGCTAAACTGTTGAATAATATAACGGGAGGCAAGGTGAATCCATTGATCGGCAATTCAGGCGTATCCGCTATGCCGATGGCGGCGCGCGTTTCCCAGAAAATGGCGCAGGAATACAACCCCAACAACCATCTGCTGATGCATGCGATGGGCCCGATTGTTTCCAGCACGATCGGTTCGGCCATACTGGCGGGCATCCTGATTGCGCTGTGCGGGTGAAAAATCCCTTGTGGCAGATGAAAGGCCCGTATTGGTATACGGGCCTTTTGGAGTTTCGTTGCTTTACAACGATGATTAAGTTGATTATACTAAAGAAAACAAACAACGAGGGATTCCGGCGGAAATATGGGCAAGGCAAAGGCGCTTCCAAAAGTCCTTAAAAATTTAATTATAGCAACGCTGTGCGGCGTTTTTATTTTTCTGGCTGTAGGATGCGGGGGCAATGGGACACCGGCAGGGGAAGGATCGGGCGCAGCCACGGGCCAAAGGAATACGGATGCCGCAGTCCTGGTACCGGAGGCGCCGGGAAAGGAAACGCTGGGCAACGAAAGCGTGACGATCGACGTTTCCAATGTGTCCCGGGGATATGTGACCGTACAATATACAGGGGACAACGACCGCGTTAAGCTGCAGGTATCCTGCGATGGCGGGGAGAAATACACATACAACCTGCAAAAAGGGGCGTCCGATGTTTTCCCGCTCACACAGGGGGATGGGACATATTGGTTCGGCGTGTTTGAAAACACGCAGGGAGACAAGTACCACGAGCTTTTCAGCGGCGAGAAGGACGTTGCCCTGGAAAACGAATTCCTGCCCTTTTTATATCCCAACCAGTACGTAGATTTTACACCGGGCAGCGCCGCGGTCGCGCAGGGGGAAAAGCTTGCGGGGGATGCGGCGGACGACCTCGAGCTTGTGGAGAAGGTATACAATTACGTTGTGGAAAACGTGAGCTATGACTATGACAAGGCGGACAATGTGCAGACCGGATACCTGCCCGACGTAGATGAGACACTGGGTACGAAAAAAGGGATATGCTTTGATTATGCCGCGCTGATGACGGCGATGCTGCGTTCGCAGCGCGTCCCGACACGGCTGGTGGTCGGCTATGTGGGAGAGCTTTACCACGCATGGATCAGCGTATATATCGAAGGAAAAGGCTGGATCGACAATATTATTTACTTTGACGGGACGCAGTGGACGAGAATGGATCCAACGCTTGCGTCGACAAGCGGGCAGGCACAAGAATATACGGGGGATGGCAACGAATATCATGAAATGTACACATACTAAGGGCGGCCACAGGCTATCGGATGCTGAAGTGGCCGCGTTCTGCGAGCAACTCGCTTATATGGTAAAAGCGGGGATATCGCTGCAGGAAGGGCTGATGCTGCTTGCGGAGGACAACAAGGGCGCGCAGGGGGAGCAGATCGTTGCGGCGCTGCTCGATACGGTGGAATCCGGCGGCTCTTTGGCGTATGCCTTACAGGAAACGAAGGCTTTTCCGGGTTATATGGTCAGTATGGTCGAGATTGGGGAAGCGTCGGGCAAGCTGGAAGAAGTGCTGGGGTCGTTGTGCGCGTATTATGAGCGGCAGGAGGCGGTCGCCAAAAATATCCGCAGCGCGGTGACATACCCGCTGGTGATGATCGCCATGATGATCGCGGTGATCCTGGTGGTGATCATCCAGGTATTACCCGTCTTTGCAGGCGTATTCGAGCAACTGGGGAGCGAGATGTCGGGCTTCGTCGTCGGGATCATGCAGTTTGGCAGTGCGGTGAGCAGGTATGCGGTCGTTATCGTAGCGGTAGTGGCATCGCTAATCGCGCTGTACTTTATCCTGCGCCGTACAAAGGGCGGTAAGCGGTTTTTGTCGGGCGTCTATGAAAAATTATTCCGAAAGACCTCGCTTGCGGTCGCGTCCGGGCGCTTTGCTTCTGCAATGGCTCTGACGCTGGGGAGCGGGATGGATGTGGAGCAGTCGCTGGATATGGCTTTGGAACTGGCCGACAACCCCAGGATCAGGGAAAAGATACGGGAAGTCAAAAGGCGTACTGCGCAGGGAAGCGCGTTTGCAGAGGCGATCGTGGACGTGGGATTGTTTTCCGGCTTGTACGGCCGGATGATCGCCGTGGGCTTTAAAACTGGTACGATGCCTTCCGTGATGCAGCGCATTGCGCGGCACTATGAAGAGGAAGCGGACAGGCGTCTGGGCAGCATTCTTGCGGCGCTGGAGCCAACGCTGGTCGCGATATTATCGTTGGTCGTCGGGTTGATCCTGCTTTCCGTCATGGTTCCGCTGATGGGCGTGATGTCCGCGATCGGATGACGAGGGGTACACTTTGAAAGGAAAAGCTTTTATCCACAGGAAAAAACACGATTTTTCGCTTGTGCGCATCCTGCTTCCGGTGTTGGTCTTTGTACTGGTCGCAGCGCTTGTTATAGCGGGGATCGGCAACGTATCCGCCTCCGGGGATTCGGAGCGGCTGAAGGTCATGGAGCAGGCGGTGCGGCGCAGCGTTGTGCAGTGCTACGCCATCGAGGGCCGTTACCCGGGAAGCCTTGAATATTTGGCGGAAAATTATGGGCTGATCCTCGACCGCGAACGCTACGTTTACCATTACGAACGGCTGGGGGATAACCTGATGCCGGATATTTTTGTCTTTCCCGCTGATTGAAGGAAAGCAGAGGAGTCTTTATGGAAAAAAAGCAGCATGTCACGGATATCGTATTCATATTGTCGCTGTTTTGCGTATTCGCGGTGATGGCCTTGTTTGTGGTGGTTTTGGGCGCAAACGTATACCAAGGGATATCTGCGGATATGACTGCGAACTACAACGCGCGTACGTCCATTGCCTATTTGGGCGAAAAGGTGCGCCAAAACGATGTTGCGGGCGGCGTTGACCTAAGGGAGGTCGATGGCGGCGACGCGCTGGTATTGGTGCAGCAGGTGGAAGGAAGGGAATATGAAACGTGGATCTATGTGTCGGACGGGATGCTGCGGGAAGTGACGGTCGCGGCGGGAACGCAGGTTCACGCAGGCGACGGACAGGAGATCATGGAGCTTAATACGCTTGTCCTCGGCCGTGAGGACGGGAACCTGATCGGTATGGAAGCAACGGACGCGGACGGAAATGTCTTCAAAAGTGCGGTCAGCTACCGCAGCGGTGAAAGCGGGAATTTATAAATGCAGCAATCGAAAAGCAAATTATTTTTGATCGAACTGATCATCATGATCCTGTTTTTTGCGGTCGCGAGCGCGGTGTGCATGAATATTTTTGCGCGGGCAAAGCTGGCCAGCCAAAAAAGCACCGAAACGACGATGGCTGCCTTATTATGCCAGCAGGCGGCGGAAGCGTTCAAGGCAACGGATGGGAACGAAGGCCGGATGATGGAGCTTTTGGATGCAACCGAAGAAAATGGCAGGCTGGTCGTAGGATATGACGAGGCCTTTGCCCCGGTTGCCGGCGGGCAGGGCGCCGCTTACCGGATGGAGATTGGCTTTTCGGGAGCGGGCGGAGTACGGGAAGCGGATATTACGATGCTGCGGGAAGCGGATACGGTTTACCGCCTGCAGGCGGCACAGTATGTGGGGGCGGAAGGGATATGAACGGGAAGCAGGGCGGCTTTGGGATCGGAATAGGCGGTATCTCCATATTGGCGGTGTTTGTGGTGTTGTGCCTGACGACGCTCGCAACGCTTTCCTTCGTTACGGCGCAGGCGGATCTGCGGCTGGCGGAAAAAACCGCGGCGGCGCAGCAGCAGTATTATGCAGCCGATGCGCAGGCGGAGCAGATTCTTGCGGATATTCTTGCGGATATAAAAGGAAACAGCGGTTATGAAGCCGAATTAGTGAAGAAGGGTTTTTCCGTTGTGCAGCGTGGCAGTACTGCGCTCGTTGCCTATACGGCGGATATGGGCGAAAGCCGGGAGCTGTCTGTGCAGATCGGCATCGCGCTCGATGGGAGCGGCACGCCGACAGGAGAATGGACGAAGGAAATCTGGCAGACGCAGATGAAGGAAGGCGCGGACAGCGGCGACGATACGCTGCACGTGCTGAAATAGGGAAGGGGACAGCAATGGAAGCGGAGCAAATCTTAAAGGAGGCAACGGGGCTTCATGCATCGGATATTTTTATCGTGGTGGGCAGGCCTGTTTCGTATAAGATCAACAACCAGATAGAATGCAGGGGGGAAGCGCGGCTGGCGCCGGAGGATACGGATCGCATCGTACGGGAGATATACGCCCTCGGGCAGCGCAGCCCGGATTGTGTGCTGGAAACGGGGGACGATGATTTTTCGTTTTCGCTCGCCGGGATATCGCGTTACCGCGTAAGCGTTTACCGCCAGCGCGGGTCGCTGGCCGCGGTGGTACGGGTGATCGCTTTTGAACTTCCCAACCCGCAGGAATTGGGCATCCCGGAGACAGTTTTGGAGCTCGGATCCCGGCCCAAGGGGCTTGTGCTCGTGACAGGGCCTGCGGGGAGCGGGAAATCCACTACGCTGGCATGCATGATCGACCGTATCAACCAAACGCGCAACAGCCACGTGGTGACGCTGGAAGACCCGATCGAATACCTGCACCGGCACAACAAAAGCATCATCAGCCAGCGCGAAATTTCGACGGATACGCAAAGCTATGCGGTGGCGCTGCGCAGCGCGCTGCGCCAGGCGCCGGACGTGATCCTGTTGGGGGAGATGCGCGACCATGAAACGATCAGCGTAGCGATGACGGCGGCGGAAACGGGCCATTTGGTGATCTCGACGCTGCATACCCTGGGCGCAGTGAATACGATAGACAGGATCATCGACGTGTTCCCGCCCAGCCAGCAGGCGCAGATCCGCGTGCAGCTTTCCATGGTGCTGCAGGCTGTGGTATCGCAGCAATTGCTGAAAAGGACGGACGGAGGCATCGTGCCGGCCTTTGAGATCATGACGTGCAATACGGCGATCCGCAATATGATACGTGAAGCAAAAACGCACCAAATCGAAACGGCAATCTTTTCTTCCGCCGCGGAAGGGATGGTCACCATGGACGCGAGCCTGCTTAAACTTTGCGAGCAGGGGACGATCCCGCCGGAAGAAGCGGTCATGCACAGCATGCAGCCGGACGTGATGAAGAAAAAATTGGGTCTATAGTGTGAACAAATGGGATGTTCGGCGTTTGGGCATGATATACTATACTATAATTGGCATGTATAGTATTGAAGCGTTTTGAAGAGAAGAGAGAGGTATGATGGAAAAAACCTTAAAAATTGAGATGTTCGGCGGGTTCCAGGTCACTTATGGCGACGAACCCGTGATTACCAAGGAAAGCAGGAACAGCAAGGTGTTGATGCTGTTCCAATACCTGCTGTGCAACCGTAACCGGATGGTGCCGCAGGACGAGCTGATCCATGTGCTTTTGAGCGATGAGGAGTGCGAAAGCCCGGTGGGTACGCTGAAAAACCTCGTGTACCGCCTGCGCAAGTTATTGCAATCGTGCGGCGTGGAACGGGAATGTATCGGCTACCAGCGGGGCGCATACGGTTTTACGGGAGATATGCCCCTGGTGATCGACCAGGAAGTATTTGCAGGTATTGTAGGCGAGATCGCGGAAGGCGGGATGGACGCAGGGGATACGTTTGAAAAATGTTTGCAGGCGGTTGAAATCTATCAAACGGGCTTTCTTCCCAAGGCGATGGGAGAGCCGTGGGTGATGGGGTTTGCGGTGCACTTGCAGGAACAATACTGTGACTGCTTCCGCAAAGCGTACCGCATCGCGGCGCAGACAGGAAAGTACGACAGGCTGGCGCCCAAGCTGGGCGAGGCGGTGGCGATTTACCCATATGAAGAAGACTTGACGCTGATGTACATCAAGTGTTTATATGAAATGAACCGCGTCAAGGAGGCGCTGGAGGCCTATGAAGCGGCGACGGCGCGGCTGTTTGACGACCTGGGGATCGGGCCTTCCGAGAACATGAAGGAAATGTTCGGGCATATTTCGGGCAGCAGGAAAGAGGCCAATTTGTCGATCGACGAGGTGCGCAGCGAGATCAGGGAAACGGAATACGAAAACGGCGCGTTTTATTGCAACCTGGAGGTGTTTGAAAGCCTGTACCGCTTCGTGGTCAGGCATATGGAGCGCAGCGGGCAGTCGGTGTTCCTTATGCTTTGCACGATCACGGACTTGAGCGGGACAAAGCCGGCCAGCGGCGAAAAGACGAAAAAGATCATGGAGGATGTGCAAAAGTCGATCAAAGCGTCGCTGCGCAGGGGAGACGCCTATACGCGTTACAGCCCGTCGCAGTTCCTCGTGATGCTGATGGAGATCAAACAGGAGAACTGCAATATCGTCGCAGACCGCTTGCGGTATAATTTTTACAAGGCCTCCAAACGCAATAATGAGATGCGTTTTGTATGCAAAAGCATTTCCGCCGCGGACATGGACAACATCATGGACGGGGATGAAAGTGACAGAAGATGGTGAGAAAATGGCTAATCAAAGCGAAAATGTGACCGGGATTGTGACTTTTGCATAGTACAATGAAAGAAAAGCATATGTAGGACGGTGTGCGATGGAAAAAAGCAAGGCAACGTTTGTCATCCAGATACAGTGCAAGCAAAACGCCACATGGCAGGGGCAGATCATTTGGTCGGATAAAAAGGAAACGCAGAGGTTCCGCAGCGAGTTGGAGCTCATCAAGTTGATGGAAAGCGCGCTCGAGTGGGGAGAAAAACAGGCGGATGGCTAAGGCGGAGGCGCAAGGGGATGCAGAATGAGATTACAGTGTGCGTCGACAAAAAAGAGGGAATGGATGTTGCGGGGCGGATCTACCACCGCAGCTTAAACCAACCGCAAGTCTTTCTTGATACGAGCCAGTTGCTTTTGAAGACGGAAGAGATATTCGATGCGGTCAAATATCCGGCCGCGGCAGTGGAGCATAGGGTATTTGGAAAACCCCAAAAGATACGGGCAGGGAAAAAGGATAAGGCGATGGAAGAGGCAATAAAAAAGCAGGCTCCGGGCAAGAAGGCGACTTTTGTCGTGCAGGTTCAATACCGCCAGAACGCAACCTGGCAGGGGCAGGTCGTATGGTCTGAGAGAAACGAAACGAGGAATTTCAGGAGCGCGCTGGAGTTGATCAGGCTGATCGACCATGCTACGGAAGCAAATGAATGATGTATGAATACAAAGGGCAGCCTTTTTGGGGGCCGCCCTTTTTTGTTGCCTGCAACACGAGGGTCAGGCCTTTTCGCAGGATTCGTCGTAAACCTTTTTGGCTGTGGTCTCGTCCGTCACCAATACGTTGACATAATTCCCGCGCAGCGCGCCGAGCGTCGCCTCCGCGCGTTCGACGCCCGAAGCGACGCCGATGCGGGTGGGGATCTTTAAAAGCGTAGGCATATCGATCCCGATCACGCGGCCTGTAAGGACGGTATTGCAAAGGTTTCCGTTGATATCGAACTGCATCCCGCATGTATCGCCGATCGCTCCCTGCTTGATCATATTGTCCGCATCCCGCTTTTTGATATGGCCCGAACGGTAGAGTGCGGAGATTTGGGAGCGGTTGCTGCCGAGGCCCATCAGGGCGACGTCGGTCTGTTTGAATTTGTCGAAATGCTTTTTGATCTCCAGTTCCTCCAGCAAGAGTTGTTTTAAGATGGGGTTCCTGACGATCATCGGGGCCTGCAAGACGTAGCTTGTCCCGTGAAAATGCTTTTGCAGGCTTTTGATGATATCCTGCCCGTCAAGCTCGATGCTGCGCGAGCCCATCCCGCCGACCAGCTGGATGACGTCCACATCGTAGACGTGGGAGGTATGGAATTGTTTGACGACCTGATAGAGCGTAGAGCCCCATGCAAGCCCGACGAGCATGCCGTTTGCCAAGATACCCTCCAGGTATTCCGCGGCCGCGGCGCCGATACGGCTTTTGACCTCCTCGGGAGATCCTGTACCGGGAACGATAATGACCTCTTTGAGCTTGAATTTCTTTTTCAATTTGGATTGCAGGCCGATTCCGGAAGAAGATAAATTATTGATCTTGAATTCCACGATCCCGAGCTGTATACACTTTTTCAGCATTTTGGAAATATTGGAACGCGAGACCATAATACTGTCGGCGATCTCCTGCTGTGTTTTTTGTTCCATATAATACATTTCGGCGACCCTGACCAAAAGGTCGTACCTGTTGATTTCCTGATATTCCATATGCGTATCTCCGCTCTTTACAAAAGGGGAAAATATTCCCATTGTTTCTTATTTTTACTATTTAAAGAACATATGTGAATATCATAGCAAGGACACAATTCGATGTCAATTCATTTCCCTGCATCCAAAAGTTTGGAACATATGTGATATAAAATTTGAATTTGGAAAACAATGTTACAATTTCCGCTTGAATAGATCAGAATAAGCGAAGAATGGAACATATGTGAAATAAATTAGAAAAATGTTGACGCATGATAAGCCCCGAGTATAATGAAATTATACTTTACAGGGTTTCAATATTACGACGAATTTTCAGCAATCATAAAACAGCAGCCCTACTCACAACACCTATTACTGAAAAACGAATAACGGTAAGGAGCGGATAACAAAAAACATGTTATCGATGTGTGTTTCGCTTACCCAAATTTTGGAAAAGAGAGAGGAGGAATGAAGGGAGTAGGGCAGATTGAGCGGACTTTGAAAGAAAAGAGGGGAGAATATCTTGAGCAAAATAAAAAAACTTTTGAGCAACGATTTATCAAGCGTCGTCCTGTGCGTAGCAGCATTGTTTATCGTTCTGGCAGTCACCAGCAAAGGCTTTTTATCGTCTTACAACGTATTATCCAACCTGCAGACGGTTTCGATTTACGGACTGATCGGCTTGGCGCAGATGGCGGCATTGTCGTTGGGGCAGATGAATCTGGCGGTCGGCTCCATGGGGTGTTTGTCGGGCATCTTCATGGGAATGTGCATGGAGCTTTTAGGGCTTCCGGTGTGGATATGCATCGCGGTCTGCCTGCTGGCAGGCATGGCTCTCGGCGCGCTGCAGGGCGTGTTGATCGCCAAAACGGGCATCAATCCATTCATTGTGACGCTTACCCTGCTCAGTATTTACAAGGGGATCGCCACGATCATCACGCAGGGGCAGTCCTACCAACACCTGCCGGAAAGCTTCAAATCCTTTGGCAGCATTCATTTGGGGCCGGTTCCTATGTCTTTTATCATTACCATTGCGGTATGTGTCGCCATTTTTATCGTATTCAAATATTCCAAGCTCGGCCAGCGGATGCTCGCATGCGGGGCAAGCCAGAAGGCGGCGGTCTATTCAGGCATCAACGTGAAGGGCACGATCATCTGGGGGCATACGTTAAGCGGGGCCCTGTGCGCTGTGGCGGCAATATTGCAGATCCTGCGCTTCGGCAGCGCACAGATATCGGTGGGCGACGACTGGATGCTGACATCTTTTGCAGTCGCGGTACTGGGCGGTACGCTGCTCTCCGGCGGTAAAGTCTCAATCGTCGGCGTGATCCTGGGTTCGTGCATCATGGTATTCATCCATAACGCGCTTACCTTGTGGGGCGTCAGTTCTTATATGGTACAGATCTTTGTGGGCGCGATCCTCGTCCTTTCGTATGAACTGGATAAAGCCAGGGTCAATATGGTCAATAAACGTGCGAAGCAAATGGCGATCAAAGGAGGGAAGTAACCATGGAGACAACGCAGGGAACTATGCTAAAGAAAAGCAAATGGAAAACGCTTACCTCGTCCAATCTATTTTCGCTGGCGATCATCGTGGCCGTCATGTTCATCGTGATGGTGCTGGTGAAGCCGGATTATCTTTCATCCGCCAACATCGTTACGCTGGGCAGGACGCTGGCGATCACCACGCTTGTCGGTTATGCACAGCTTATCAGCCTTTCGGCGGGCGGCATGAATTTGGCGATCGGTTCGGTGGGCGCGATGTCGGCGATCTTTTCCGGGATCATGATGGAACGGCTGGGCATGGGCGCGGGCGTAGCCTTTTTGGTGGGCATCGCGGTGGCGCTTGTGTGTGGTGTGATCAACGGGCTGCTCATTTACCGCAATGGCGGCGTGGGCGTCGCTTCCTTCCTCGTAACGCTGGCAACGTCGTCCATCTTTACGGGTATCGTTCTGACCGTTACGGAAAGCAAACCGCTCTATAAGCTGTCGGACGATTTCATCAACATCGGCAACACAAAAGTCCTGGGCGTGACGACCTCCGTGTTTATCATGCTGGCGATCGCCGTGGCGCTGTTCATCTTATACCGGCAGACGCGGCTGGGCAAGCAAATGCTGGCCTTCGGTGCGAACCCCAAGGCGGCGGAACTTTACGGCGTATCCAAGTTTAAGACGGTGCTGGCCGTCAACGTGCTTTCGGCGCTGGTCGCAGGGCTGGCCGGTATGCTCGTCGTGATGCGCATTGGGTCGGCGCAGCCGGATATCGGGACGGACTGGATGCTGATGTCTTTCTCCGCAGCGCTCATCGGCGGAACGTATATGAACGGCGGGAAAGTCAGCATCTGGGGAACGATCCTCGGCGCGCTGATCATCACGATCGTGGAAAATGCGCTGGTGCATATGAAGATCGACATCTACTGGAACCAGCTTTTCAACGGGGCGATCATCCTGATCGTCGTGGCTGCGGAACGGATCAAGAATTTCAGGCAGTCAAAAATAAATTAGGGAAAGGGCTTGCTACCAATGAAAAATGAAGAATATGTTTTGGAATTAAACGGGATCACAAAGATTTTTCCTGGAGTCAAAGCTCTTGAAGATATCAGTTTTGGCGTAAAAAAGGGGGAAGTACACGCGCTCGTCGGAGAAAACGGGGCGGGAAAATCCACCCTGATCAATATCATATCCGGCGTTTTTCCGCCGACGGAAGGGCGTATGGCGTTCGAGGGGAAAGAGGTCAGGTTCCATACGCCGCAGGATGCGTTTATGCACGGCATCGGCGTGGTGCACCAGGAGCGCAACCTGATGGATACGTTCAACATCATGGAAAATATCAGCTTCAACTACATCACGAAATCGATGGGCGGCATCGCGCATAAAAAAGAGATGCAGAGGATCGCGAGCGAAGCGCTTGCGCGGGTGAAGCTGGAGCTGCCGCTGAACGGGAGCCTCGACAATTTGAGCTCAGGACAAAAGCAGATGCTGGAGATCGCGCGCGCGTTGACGCAGCAGTCAAAGGTACTCCTGCTCGACGAACCGACGGCATCCATTTCCTTAGGAGAGGTGGAGATACTGCTGCAAACAGTGGAACGGCTGCGCGACGAAGGGGTTTCCATCATATATATCAGCCACAAGCTGGAAGAGGTTTTCCGCATTGCGGACAACATCACGATCATCCGTGACGGAAAAAAGATCGGGGAAACGGTTCCCAAAGATTCTATTACCAAAGAAGATCTGATTGAAAAAATGGTGGGCAGGAAAACCGAAGAAATCACCTTAGGGTGCAGGGATTTTATCCAGTCGCCTGTCGTTTTGGAAGCAAGACAGGTGCGCAGCAAGCTTGACCCGAAGAAAAAAGGTTTTGTGCTCCGCAAAGGCGAGATACTCGGCTGGTACGGACTGGTCGGGGCGGGACGTACGGAATTCGCCCGCCAGCTGATCGGCATCGACCCCATTACGGAAGGTGAGATATGGGTGGACGGCGCGCCCGCAGACATCAAGAATTATATCCAGGCGATCCGGCAGCACCATATCTACTATATCAGCGAAAACCGCAAGGAAGAAGGGCTTTTCTTAAGCCATACAATATCCACGAACATCGGGATCTCTTCGCTCGACCAGATCAGCAACCGCGCAGGCATGCTCTCGTATCCGCAAAAGGATAAGCTGGCGGAAGAATATATGGAAAAATTGCGGATCAAGGCCACGGGCATATATGACCTGGTCATGAACCTTTCGGGCGGGAACCAGCAGAAGGTCTGTATCGCCAAAGGACTGGCGACGCAGCCGGGGATCATTATCATCGACGAGCCGACGGTGGGGATCGACGTCAATACAAAATCAGAGATACACAGGCTGATCCACCAACTTTCCGAGGAGGGCATGTCTGTGATCGTGATCTCCTCGGATCTAACGGAGGTACTGAATATCAGCGACCGGCTATTGGTGTTCAAGGAAGGAGAGATCACGGGGGAACTCGTAAATTCCAAGGATTATGACGGCATGAGCAAAGAGGTAATGTCGTGCATCCTTATGTAAGGGATCAATCAGGCTTTCTGGGGCATGACCCCATAAAAAATCATAAAAGGAGAAGAGGAATGTTAAAGAAAGTATTGTGTATTTTGTTGTGTATGGTGATGGGCGTGGCCGTATTCTCGGCCTGCACATCGGAAACGCCGGAGCAGGGCAGCGCGCCTGCTTCAGAAGCGGCGACCGCTTCTGAAAGCACGGCACAGGAGAGCAGCGGCGGGAGTGAAGCCGCGGCAGCGGGGGAAACGACCGATTACGGCGTACTCGTAGGGCCTGCAGAGGGATTGACAGAGGACGACTATAAGTTCGACGGTATCTTTGGAGGGATGACGGTGTTCAGCGACCCGATGCCGCTGGGCGCGGAGCAGGCCGCACAGGAGCTGGGCATCCCGACGCCGGGATTTTTCAGCCCGCAGAACTGGGACCAGAACGAACAGAACAGTATTCTTGACGGGCTGATCGCCAAAGGATCGACAGGGCTTTACCTGATGCCCTCCAATGCGACGGCAGGAAACGAACAGATCACGAAGATGGCGGACGCAGGCATTGTGATCGTCACGGTCGGCGGGGAGCCGGACACCCCCACAAAATCCACGCTGACATTGGCAACGGACGTATACCAGCAGGCGTACGAAGGAACCAAGCACATCATTGAAAAACTGAAGGCGGACGGCGTGACGGAAGGGAAGATCGTCAATTTGACAGGCGACATCTCTGATCCGAACACGGCCAAACGCATCCAGGGCTGTGAGGACGCGTGTGCGGAAAACGAAGGCTTTTCGATCGTGCAGTCCATCTCTGACATCGACAACTCAGAGGATTCGATGACAGCGGTAGAAAACCTGCTGGCTTCCTCCGGCAAAGAGATCAACGGGATCATGTGCACGGCGTATTATCCGGCGATCGCGGTCGCTAAACAGCTGACGGACGAATATTCGCATATCGTAGCTGTCGGCTGTGACGCTGACGAATCCGTCGTCACGGCGATCCAGGAAGGCCGTATGTATGGCACGATGCGCCAGAATCCGTGGGGACAGGGATATTTGGCGACGATCACCCTGAAAATGCTCAAAGATGGCTGGACGTTCAACAACGGGGAATACCAGTACATCAACGCCGGCTGTTATTTCTTAGACAGCAGCAATATTGACCAGGAAGAACAGGTCTGCAAGGACGGCACGATGGAACTGCTTGCAACATGGACAGACCGCTTTACGCCTCCGGCTGCATAAGCGGGAAAAGTAACAAAAGAAAAAAGTTGGGCTGCCCGCCCTTTATGAAGGGCGGGCGACCTGGCAAAACGAAAAGCGAAGGATTATGGCGGCCTTGCAAAAAGGCCGGGTAAAAGGAGTTAAGCATACATGAAGATTTCTGCTTCGATTTTATCCTGCGATTTACTGCGCCTGGTAGATGACATAAAACGCCTGGAGGATGCGGGAGCAAACAGCCTACACGTCGATATCATGGACGGCGCTTATGTGGACAACTTTGCGTTCGGCGTCAATATGGTGGAACGGGTCAAAGGTGTGACGCGCCTGCCGCTGGAAGTGCATCTGGAGATCAACAACGGGGACCGGCACATCGAAACTTTTGCCAGGGCCGGTGCAGATACGATCATCCTGCAGGCCGATACGGTCAGGCATCCCATCCGCGCACTGGAAACGATCCGTGGACTCGGCCTCGTGGCGGGCTATGCCGTGAACCCGGCAGAGGAGGTTCCCAGGGCTATCCTGAGCGGAAAATATATCGATTACCTGCTCGTCATGACGGCGGAACCGGGTTTTGGCGGGCAAAAGATGAACGAGGACTGTTTGTATAAGGTAAAAGAGGCAAAACAGGGCGACCCGGAGATCACGGTAGGTGTGGACGGGGGCGTGAACCAACAAAACTTTATGCGGCTGTACCGGCTGGGTGTGGACGTCGCGGTGATGGGGACGGCTGTATTCCGGGGCGGGATGATAGAAGAAAACCTGCGCAGCTTCCACGAACTGGAAGAACAGGAAAACAGGCCGGGCAAATACGCGACGATCTAAAGGACGGATGGAGGAAGCTGTGGACAAGGGATATGTTGCCAGTATCAAACGTTTTATGCGGGGGGACGGGCCGGGCATACGGACGGTCGTTTTCCTGAAGGGATGCAACCTGCGGTGCATGTGGTGCAGCAGCCCGCAGACATGGAAAATGAAACCGCAGGTGGTGTTTTTGCAAAACAA
This sequence comes from Christensenella timonensis, assembly GCF_900087015.1. NCBI lineage: Bacteria > Bacillati > Bacillota > Clostridia > Christensenellales > Christensenellaceae > Christensenella > Christensenella timonensis. The sequence goes on along the minus strand of NZ_FLKP01000001.1, from coordinate 47,024 downwards.
GTGTATCGGCTGCGGGAGGTGCGCGCGGGTATGCGCGGACGCGGCCATCCGTTTTGGGCCGGAGGTGCACAGGATCGACTATGGAGCGTGCAGCGGGTGCGGGAAATGTACGGAGGTATGCGCGCCGTGTGCCCTGCGTTTCGACGGACAGGAAATGAGCGTGGAAGAAGTGCTGCACGAGGTGGAAAAGGACAGGCCGTATTATGCGAAAACGGGCGGGGGAGTCACGCTTTCGGGCGGGGAAGCGACGCTGCAGGCGGAATTTGCCGCCAGGATCCTCAAGGCCTGTAAGGAAAGGGGCATCCATACCGCGCTTGAAACCTGCGGACAGGTGGAGTGGAAAAAGATGGAATACGTCCTCCGCTTTACGGATATCCTGTTTTTTGATTTGAAGCATATGGATGCACCGGAACACAAAAAGCTGACCGGGCATACCAACAAAATGATTTTGGAAAATATAAAGCGCGCAGCCCGAAAAAGCGGCTGTGAGATTGTCGTGAACCTGCCGCTGATCCCGGGGAAAAACAACACGCAGGAAAATCTTGCCATGCTGGCGGACTTCATGTTGGGGCTGGGGATCGAAAAGATACGCGTCCTGCCCTTTCACCGCTTGGGGGAACACGAATATGAAGAGCTGGGGATGGCGTATCCGGCACGAAAGCTAAAGATGCTGACTAAAGAAGAGACCAGCGAGGCGAGGGACTGCCTGAAACGAAAAGGCCTCGTTATTATAAATGAATAAAAACGGAAGGAAGAGAAAGGAGCAGACACTATGTTAAGAGCTGTGAAGCCGTTTAAGGTAAAGCCAAGGGAAAGCAGGCGCATCGAAGCGCTGAAAAAGAGATTTTATGAGGACAAGATGTATGTGGATCCGCAGCGTGCGCTGTTGGTGACGCAAGCCTACCGGGAAACGGAAGGGGAGCCGGTCATCATCCGCAGGGCCAAAACACTCTCCAAAATTCTGAACAATATCGACGTTGTGATTATGCCGTACGAGCTTGTGGTAGGCTGCCAGAACGGGAGTTCGCCGCGCAGCGCAAACGTATTTCCTGAAATGGCGACGTATTGGATCGAAGAGGAGCTCGATGAATTTGAAACGCGGCCGCAGGACAAGTTTATCGTGACGGACGAGACAAAAGAGGCGCTGCGTTCCATTTTTCCATACTGGAAAGGGAAAACGCTGCACGACCATATCAAAACGCATATGCCGGCGGATACCTATGCGCAGCTCAACATGGAGAACCCGGCGATCTTTGGTTGGTGCGCCTATCAAAATGGCGTGGGGCACATCTGCCAGGATCACGAGCGGATGATCAAAACAGGGTTTGCGGAGTTGAAAAAGCAGGTAGAGCGGCAGCTTTTGTCGCTCGACCTGACACAGCCGGAAAATATTGAAAAGGAAAACTTCCTGCGCGCAGAGCTCATCGTGTGCGACGCGGCGATCGCGTTTGCAAAGCGTTATGCAGCCAGGGCGCGGGAAATGGCGAAGCAGGAAAAGGACGAGAAGCGGAAGAAGGAGCTGGAGGGGATCGCGGAGATCTGCGAATGGGTTCCGGAGCACCCGGCGAGAACCTTCCACGAAGCGGTGCAGTTTGTCTGGTTCGTGGAGTTGATCACGCAGCTGGAAACGAACGGCGTTTCCATTTCCCCCGGAAGTTTCGACCGCTATATGTATCCATACTATAAAAAAGATATGGACGAGGGCAGGGAAACTGTGGATCACGTTGTCGATATCCTCGGCTGTTTCTGGATCAAGCTGAGCGAGATGGTTATTTTATACGACAAGCAAACGGCCAGTTTCATTGCCAATTTCTCAATGGGGGAGCACATCAACCTGGGCGGGCAGCTCAAAAACGGGATGGATGCAACGAACGAGATGTCTTACCTGTGCCTGCAGGCGCAAATGGACGTGGGACTGATGCAGCCGAATATGTCCGTGCGCTGGCATAAGAATTGCAAGGACGAATTCCTGATCGAGGCGCTGCGCGTTGTGCGCGAAAAGAACGCGATCCCGCAGATCATCAACGACGAGATATTCATCCCTTCCATCCTCAACCGGGGCGTACCTTTAGAAGAGGCGCGCTGCTATTCCGGCGTGGGCTGTGACGAGATCAGCATCCCGGGCAAGACGGCGGGGCTGTTTACCGTACCGCTAAGCATGGCAAAGCTGCTGGAATTGGCGCTGAACGACGGGAAATGCCTGATCACCGGGGTTCAGATGGGGCCGCACAGCGGCGACGTATCTACGTTCAAATCCTATGAGGACATTTTGGAAGCGTTCCGCAAACAGCTGGAATTTTATACCGCGCATGCGGCGGTCTGCCTGAATTCGGAGCTGCTCGTCCACCGTAAATTCATGCCTGTGCCTTTCCTGTCGGCGACTGTACAGGGCTGTATCGAAAGGGGCAAGGATTTGCATGAGGGCGGGACGGATTACAACTGGTCTTCGCTGATGGCGATGGCCGGTATGGCCAATGTCGGCAATTCGCTTGCGGCGATAAAGCAGCTGGTTTTCGAGGAGAAAAAACTGTCGCTTAAGGAAGTGATGGACGCGTGCAGGGTGAATTTTGAGGGGAAGGAAGAGGTGCGCCAGATGCTTCTGAACGCCCCCAAATATGGAAACGACATCGATTATGTGGATATGATTACAGCGGACGCACTGGCCATGGCTTATTACGAGGGGCAGAAGTACAAAGACCCGCGCGGCGGTAAATTGCTGCGTTCGATCTGGCCCACCTACCTGACGGTAACGTCGCATGTACAGTATGGGATGCACGTAGGGGCGCTCCCGGACGGCAGGCTGATGAAAACATCCTTAAACGACAGTATCTCGCCTACACAGGGCAGTGATTACAAAGGCCCGACGGCAGCGATGAATTCCGTCGCCAAGATCGACCAGACGGTAGCCACGGGAGGGATCATTTACAACATGAAGTTCAGCCCGGACATTTTGAAGGACGAGGAAAACCTGCGCCAGTGCGCAGAGTTAATCAAGGCGTATTTCTCAAAGGGCGGCGGACAGGTACAGATCAACGTGACTTCTACCCAGACGCTGCTCGACGCGCAGAAGGCGCCGGAAAAACACAAGGATTTGATGGTACGCGTGACGGGCTATGCGGCGCTTTTCGTGGAATTAAGCGACGATGTGCAGGAAGACCTGATCACAAGGACGCAGTTTGACGAAGGACTCGGCTGATGGCATAGGAAGAAGGGGGCGCGGGCAGTTCGTCCGCGCCCGTATAGGAAAAGAGGTGCAGGATGGATAGGGAAACGGCAAGAAAAAAAGCGATCGAATATTTTGAAAAGGCGCACATCTATTTAAAAGAGGAGGAAAAACAGAAGCTGGAGATAGCGGATTTCGGATTGGGGATGCAGGAGACCGTGGGCGTACAGATATATACATATTTTGACCGCGAGAACTGCAACGCAAAGGAACTGGTCTTGTTCCCGGGACAGATCGTCCCCCAACAGCTCCACCCGCCAAAAGGGTCGCGGCCGAGCAAGGCGGAATCCTTCCGGGTACGATACGGCGAGCTTTGCATTTACACCGAGGGCAAACCGACTCCGCCGGAGGAGCGCAAAGCGGTCATCCCGGCCGGTAAGGAAGATACGTTTACAGCGCTTCATCAGACGGTGCTTCGTAAAGGGGACCAGTTTACGATCCCGGAAAATACGCTCCATTGGCTGTGCGGCGGCAAGGAAGGCTGCGTGGTCAGTGAATTTTCGCCGTTTAACAGCGACGAATACGATATCTATACGGATCCGGCCGTAAACAGGATGCATGGTGTGAAATAAAAAACCGGAGGTGAAAACGATGATAAGCTCTGTCGATGAATTTTATCAGCAGCTTAAGCTGGTTTACAAAAAGGGAAATACGGATGAGGTGGAAACTTACCTGAAGGACTGCCTGAAAAACGTGACGCCCTGCTGCGGGACGAGCAACGACCTGTATCTGGCGGCAGTCAACGAGGCGGGTACCTTTTACCAGAATACAGGCCGGTATGAAACGGCATTGGGACTGTGGGAAAAAGCGGCATACCTCATCATGGACGCACACGGCGGGGATTCCCTCGAATATGCGGCGAACCGCAACCATATTGCCGATACATGCCGTGTGATGGGCGAAAGCGGAAAAGCTTTCGAGGCATTCCAGGAAGCACTCAAGCTGTATGAGCGGAACGTGGGTACGGAAAACTATTTTTACGCAAGTACCTTGAACAATATCGCGCTCACCTACCAGGGGATACAAGACATGGATCATGCGGTTGAATATGCGGAAGCCGCGATGAAGATATTGCAAAAACTCGAGGGGTTTGAGCACGAGCTGGGGACAGCGTGTGTCAACCTTTCGACGCTTTACAGGCAAAAAGGCCGTAACGAACGTTCCAAGGAACTTTTGGAGCAGGCGTTGGAGATTTTTGAAAAATCGGAGGAGAGCGGCCGCAGCTATGCCGCGGCATTGAGCGGGGAAGCGGCGATCTTTTACGAGCAGGGCGATTACCGGCAGGCGGAAAGGCTTTACCGGCTGGCGCTTGAGCATACGGCGGCCTTTGCCGGAAGTACGGCGGACAGCGGCGTGCTTTACGTGAACCTTGCGTGCGCGTCCGAAAAGCTGGGGGAGCGGGAAGACGCGATCCGCTACTTGAAACGGGCGCAAAAGATTTACCAGAAGATTTATGGGGAAGGGCATGGGGCGACCGTACGCGTGGGAAAATTACTGCGCCACTTCAAAACGGGCGCACAGCATGCGGCAAAAGGATGAGGAAAATGGGAAGAGAAGAATATGTGCTGGGGATCGACATGGGGACGAGCAGCGTGAAGGCCGGGCTTTTTACCCTTACGGGAACCCCGATTGCCTTTGCGGATGCGACATACCCGCTGTATACGCCGAGATCCGGCTGGGCGGAACAAAAGACGGACGAATGGTGGAACGCGATCTGCAAGGCGACGCGCAAGCTTGTCGACAAAAGCGGGGTATCGCCGTCGGCGATCATGGGCATGAGCGTGGATACGACGTGTTGTACGATGTTGTTTCTCGACCGGGACAGGCAGCCGCTGAGGCCGGCAGTCATGTGGATGGACGTGCGCGCCTCAAAACAGGCGAAAGAGATCACGGCGACGGGCGACCCGATGCTCAAATACAACGGATACGGCAACGTATCGGCGGAATGTATGCCGGCAAAGGTACTGTGGATCAAGCAGAACGAACCGGAGGTATGGGAAAAAACAGGGTACATCTGCGAATGTTTGGACTGGCTGACGCATAAGCTGGCGGGAGAGCTGACGGCAAGCATCGATACAATGGCGCCGCGCTGGTATTACGACCGCCCAAACGGCGGCTGGCCGCTGGATTTTTTTGCCTCCTTCGGACTGGACGATGTGGTTGAAAAGCTGCCGCAGGATATTTTGGATATGGGCGCGTATGTTGGAAAACTGACGGAAAAAGCGGCGGCGGATTTGGGCCTTGCGGCGGGAATCCCCGTCGGCGAAGGCGGTGCGGACGCCTTTGTAGGGATGGTGGGGTTAAACGTTGTGCAGCCGGGGCGCATCGCCATGATCACCGGGACGTCGCACCTGCACCTGGGACTGACGGAAAAGGAAATGCATTCCAAGGGCATGTGGGGCTCTTACCCCGACGCAGTGATCCGTGGCCTGCATCTCATAGAAGGGGGGCAGACCTCCACGGGAGCGATCGTCAACTGGTTCAAGACGAATTTCTGCGGGGATATCCGCCAGTTGGCGGAAAAAGAGGGCAGGAGCGTATACGACCTGCTCAACGAAGGGGCGCAGGAGCTGCCCATCGGCGCGGACGGACTGCTGGCGCTCGATTATTTCCAGGGGAACCGTACGCCGTATGCCGACCCTGACGTGCGCGGCATGTTTTACGGGCTGTCGCTTTCGCATACGCCGTACCACGTGTACCGGGCGATCATCGAATCGATCTGCTATGGGACGGAAGCGATCATGCAGACGTTCCGCGACGGGGGGATGGAGCCGGACGGCATCTATATTTCGGGCGGCGCGGTGAAGAGCGCCTTCTGGACGCAGGCGCACGCCGACGTCTGCAACCTGCCCATCTTTATCCCCAAGGTCACGGAGGCGCCGTGCCTGGGGTCGGCGATATTGGGCGCCGTCGCCTGCGGGGCGTACGCGGACATCCAGACGGCGGCCAAGAACATGGTAACGATCGAGGACAGGGTGGAGCCGGACAGGGAGAAGCAGCAGGAATACCGTTTTTATTACGAAAAATACAAAGAGGCCTATCTGGATTCGCGTGGATGGATGCACGGGATCACGGCACGGCCCCAATGATTGTTTTTCCTCCGGAAAAAGAGCGTTCCTATGAACGCCCTTTTTTGTTGCCTTGTTTTATTGCAGGGGCAGGATCTCGTAGCCCTGCGCACGCACTTCGTCGATAAAATCCCCCAGGATCTGCGCATTGGTGCCAGAGACGGCGTGCAGCAGGTAAAGCGCGCCGGGGTGGATATTTTTGGTGATTTTGGCAAGCGCCTCATCCGGCGGCATCTGGTCGTCCGGCTCGTAATCGTAATAAGCAAAACTCCAGAAGGCGCTTTTATACCCGAGCATTTGGGTGAGGGCAAGGGTCTGCTCGGAATATTCACCCATGGGCGGGCGGAACACTGTCATCTCGATGCCATAGGTATCGCGCATGTATTGGTGGAGCTTCACGATCTCGTCGCGCGCCTCCTCTAAGGAAAGGCCGGGCATGGAGCGGTGCGTCATACTGTGGTTGCCCACCACATGTCCCTCGTCGATCATGCGCTGCACAAGCTCCGGATTTTCAAGCACGTAGGAATAGGTCACAAAGAAAGTCGCCTTTTGGCCTTTTTCCTTCAGTACGTTGAGGATGTCGGCCGTACGGCCGTTTTCATAGCCTTCGTCCAGCGTCAAATAAAATTTCTTTTCCTCAGGCATGATGAACAGTGCATCGTATTTGCCGAATTTCTCCTGCGCGTCCAGTGCGCCGGTCGGCCGGTTGAGCGCATCTTTTTCCAGTCCCTGCCCCCAGCCGTCCTTGGTAGCGTCGAGCGCTGCCAACGCCTCGTAATCTATGGGAAGATCCTCGATGGGCGTCTTCGTCGGCGCAGGCGGCGGGGTCGGACTCGGCGTGGGCGTAGGAACGGGTGCAGGCGAAGGGGTGGGACTTGGCGTAGGCGGCGGAGTAGGGGCGGGGGCCGCCGTCGCGGTGGGGGCAGCAGAGGGAGCCGGCGATGGCGCTGGCTCGCGGGGCGTACATCCCGCAACCAAAACCAGGGCAAGCAATATACTGATCGATAGTATTGGTAAAATACGTTTCATCGTTCGCTCCTATACAATTTCTATGGTACCAGTATACCATATATCGGCGCGCCGGCGATGCCCCTGTCCGCGCGCAGGCAAAAAAAGGGCACGCAAGATGCGTACCCTACGATTCTTAAAAATTTTATTGTGCGTTCCCGTTGCCGCCCGGATTCTGTTGCTGCGGGGGCTGGGTGGGAGGCTGTGGCTGCGTCGCTGGAGCTTGCTGTACCGGAGGCGCCTGCGGCGGTGCGTAATACTGCTGCGGAGGCTGCGGGTATCCCGGCCCGGGCTGCTGCGGATAGGGCTGCTGTGCATAAGGCTGGCCGCCGCCCGGCTGCTGCGGGGGATAGAGATAGCGATTGTCGCCGTTGCGCAGTGCGAACAGCACGAAGGGTACGATCACGCTGAAGAGGATGGACAGTACCAAAAGTACGGTCGCGCTCTCCGAATGCCAGTTATAGATGCGGTACAGCGAGATATAATAAAAGACCGCGTAAACGATGGCGATTGCGATCAAAAGGACTACAAATATGATATATGCGGGCAGGAAAGCATAGATGTGCGAACTGGAATAAGAATGCAGCATCCCTGCGAACAGCGTGGCCATCATAATAATCGCCAGCACAACCACCCCGACAATGAGGCCCAAAAGCAGCACGGCGTAGTTTGTCCTTTTGTTCAGGTGTTTTGCGGCATAGGTATCCGCGAGCTTACCGATCACATAAATATATACGACCGGGATCCACGCGAGCCACGGGTTGTTAAGGCCGCGCCGTTTGGCCATGGTATACAGCCCCAGGGCCGAGAAAACATAAAAAACGGCGACCAGGATGATATAAAAAGCGATCAGTCCGCCTGCGAAGTAAAATGGTGCGCCATAAGGATAACCATAAGATGACATTGCCATAAATTTTTCCTCCTAATGATTGATGCGTGCGTCAATATCCTATTAATAAAGTAAATGCGGCTGGGAATAACCGCTTTTTGTCCATTATACCATGCAAAAATAAAAAAACCAGCGGCTTCTTTGCGCCGCTGGCTTTGGAAATGCCTGTTCAGTCGTTGAACTTTTGCAGGATACCGACCGACTGCGCGATCGTTTTTTCCTTGGCTTCGCTGCCGTAACGGTCGACCTGGCTCTTATCCTTTGGCCCGTGCGTCAAGCAGGCCGCGCCGCCGATACACCCGTCGATGCAAGCCATCCCTTCGATAAAATTGTTGGGAAGGACTCCTTTGGAGGCTTTCAGAAGCGCGATCCGGCATTCCTCGATCCCGTTGCAGGAAATGGGGTTATAGACAAAATCGTCCTTGCCATGTTCCCTCAGGGCCTGCCCCACGGCAGTCGCTACGCCGCCGCTGCGGGCAAAAATGCGGCCGTAATAAGAAGCGTTGTCAAGCGGCGCTTCCGGCATGGAGGAAAGGTCGATCTCGCGGCTGTCGAGCAGCGCGAGCAGTTCCTCAAAGGTGATCACGCAATCTACGATCCCCGCGACCTCCGGCAGCCTAAATTCCATCTTTTTGGCGATACACGGCCCAATGAACACGACCTTTGCCGTAGGATCGACCTTCTTCAAATAGATGGAGATCTGTTCCATGGGCGAAACATTGTGCGAAATATGCACTGCGAGGCCGGGATAGTTTTTCTTCACATAATTTACGAAAGCAGGACAACACGACGTCGTCAGGAAACCTTTTTCGTATAACTCGTCCGCTTCCTTGTCCGCCGCCATATCTGCGCCGAGGGCTGCTTCCACTACGCTGAAAAAGCCGAGCTCCTTGATGCCAGACACGACCTGTTCCACTTTTACATGGTTGAACTGGCTGGAAATGGAAGGCGCCACCACCGCATACACCTTATATTTTTGATTGCCCTGCGAATTTTTCAGCAGGCGGATCGCTTCCAGCATATAGGATTTCGCGGAAATCGCGCCGAACGGGCACTGGTATACGCAGGCGCCGCAGGCAATACATTTTTCATTGTCGATCACGGCTTTTTTGTCGTCGTCCATGCTGATGGCGCCTACCTTACAGGCGTTTTCACACGGGCGCACGGATTTGGCGATCGCGTTATAGGGGCAGGCGTCCATGCACTTACCGCACTCCACGCATTTTTTGGTGTCGATATAGGCTTTTAGGTTCTCGATGCGGATCGCCCCTGTCGGACACACGTTCTGGCAGCGGTGCGCGATGCAGCCGCGGCAGGCCTGCGTCACGCGGATCCCGTCTACCGGACATTCGTCGCAGGCGATATCAAGCACCTCTACCACGTTCTCGTTTTCCGGGTCGCCGCCGAGGGCAAGCTTCAACCGCTCGCCGACGATCGCACGTTCCTTGTAAATGCAGCAGCGCATCGTGGGCTGGGGACCGGGAATGATCTTCTCGGCGACATGGAGCAGGCCCTCCTCCAGTTTATCGTCATACGCCAGATTGGCGACTTCTTTCAAAATGGTATATTTCAGCTCCTGAACGCTTGTATCAAACATTCCGTTGTTCATAAAAGTATTGTTTTCTCCTTCTTCAGTCTACCTTTCTATCATACTGTTTTATAAAAAGGCTGTCAATGAGGGCGCGGATACCGGATTGGAACCTGCAAAACAAAAACAGCGGAATTTCCACTAATACCGCTGCTTTTTGTGCTGTATTATAGATACTAATACAGATATTTTCCGAAAAATTTAACCATCAATAACCCATGTCACGGAGTACGCGGGCAAGGATCGCCAGGCGTTCCCCCAAAAGTTCGCTGTCCTGCGAGAGCACCTGTGAGAAAAGTTCGATATCGCCGTCGATCTTTTCGTTGTCCGTACATACCCGCACCGTCATGGCGTCGCCCTGGATGCCCACGCGTTCGATCTGCGGGTTCTCCGGGTCATAAAGCTTGGGATAGCGGTAGGCCTCGCGGAAATATTTCATGGCGCTTGCGAGGAAGATGGCCAGGTCAAGTACACGGTGCAGTGGCATCTCCTCCGACTGGCGCGACCATTTTTCGCCGGTGTACCGCCATATTTTGGCAGAGATATCGAGGCTGCCACGCTCCGACCACTGGGCGAGGCCGAGCGACAACCCCTTTGCATCCGTATGGTAGGCGAGCCGCCCGTCTATGTTGGAATAATCTTCTGCGACGATCACAGGTTTGTGCTTGAGCGTCGTGGGGATCTTCATGTTTTCTTCCATTTTTATTTTCCTCTTTTCAAATTAGTAATTTAGTAAATTAGTAATCTACTAGTTGATTATAGAATGGATCCGCGTTCCTGTCAAGGAGAAGAAAAAAACGAAGGGAACCGGCGATATGGGGGCTTCGGCTTTACACTTTGAAAATTTTACGGTATAGTACCATTAAAATGGTTTATTAAAATTACGAAGTAAATTTTTGCACGCAAGGAAAGGCAAATAATGTTTGCGGAAGTATTCCAGTTATACGCGACCAGATGGGATTTCTTTGCCGAACTGATCTGGCAGCATCTACAAATTTCTTTGGTTTCCATTCTTTTGGCGGCAGTGATCGGTATCTTTTTTGGTATCCTGATTTCCGAACACGCGCGGCTCTCCTTCCCGGTATTGGGTATTACCAACCTGATTTACACGATCCCTTCGATCGCGCTGTTCGGGTTCCTGATCCCGGCGACAGGCATCGGAGACCTCACTGCGGTGATCGCCCTTACGATCTACGGCCTTCTGCCAATGGTGCGCAATACGCATACGGGGATCATGAATATACCGCCCGCTATTATCGAGGCGGGGCGCGGGATGGGGAGCACGAATATGCAGCTGCTGTTCCGGGTGAAGATGCCCCTGGCGCTGCCCGTTATTCTGGCGGGTGCGCGCAATATGATCGTCATGACCATCGCCCTGTGCGGTATTGCTTCCTTTGTGGGCGCGGGGGGCCTGGGCGTGGCCATCTACCGTGGGATCACGACGAACAACCTCGCGATGACGGTGGCGGGAAGCCTTTTGATCGCGGCGCTGGCGCTGCTGGCTGACCTTGTTGCGGGAATTTTTGAAAAGCGCGTTTACAAAAAAATCAATGGGGGAAAAACAAAATGAAAAAATGGATCGCTCTGGTACTTGCAATATGTATGTTGGGGGTATTGGGGCTTACGGGATGTTCGGGCGGCAGCGCCGACACCATCAAAATAGCGACTAAGCCGATGACCGAACAATTTATTTTGAGCGAGATGCTTTCTGCGCTCATCGAAAAGGATACGGGCCTTAAGGTGGAGATCACAAAAGGCATCGCGGGCGGAACGGGCAATATCCATCCGGCGATCGTGAAGGGGGATTTCGACCTGTACCCGGAGTATACGGGAACAGCCTGGTCGGACATACTGAAAAACGATCCCGAAAAGGACGCGGATGCGATGTATGCCCAGCTCAAGGAGCAGTACGAGCAGCAGTTCGGCCTTACGTGGGTGGGCCTTTACGGCTTTAACAATACCTTTACGCTCGCAGTGACAAAAGAATTTGCGGGACAGAATAACATTGAAAGCTTTTCCGACCTGGCGGCGATCGCGCCGGAGCTGACGTTTGGCGCGGAGTATGATTTTTATGAGCGGGCGGACGGTTATACGCCGCTTACGGAAACGTACGGACTCAACTTCAAGGATACGAAGGACATCGATATTGGCATGAAATACCAGGCGATCGGCAATGGCGATGTGCAGGTGATCAACGCGTTCACGACGGATGGCATGCTGAATGTGTACGATTTGCAGACGCTAAAGGACGACAAGGGCTTCTTCCCGTCGTATTATTGCGGTACGATCGTGCGGCAGGACACGCTCAAAGCGCACCCGGAGCTTAGTGAGGTGCTTATGAAGATGGACGGGATCCTGACGGACGAAGAGATGGCGGAGCTCAATTACCGTGTGGAAAACAACAAGGAAGACGAAAAGGACGTAGCCCGCGAGTTCCTGGAGCAGAAAGGGCTTTTATGACCGGCAGCGAAATGATCGCCTTTCAGGGCGCCAAGAAGCGTTACGACGAAAAATATGCCCTCGATGGGCTGGATTTAGGGATCCGCGAAGGTGAATTCGTGACCGTGGTGGGCGGCAGCGGCGGCGGTAAGACGACCATGCTCAAGCTGATCAACGGGCTTATTTTGCCGGACGAAGGCAGTGTCAGCGTGTATGGGGAAGACACCGCGCACACCGACCTGATCGCCCTGCGGCGCGCGATCGGCTATGTGATACAGGGCGGCGCGCTGTTCCCGCATTTGAATGTACGCGAAAATATCGAATATGTGCCGCGGCTGCAAAAAGACCGTTTGAGCAGGGAACGGGTGTTGGAGCTTTTGGATATGGTGGCGCTTGACGAAGAGCTTTGCGAGCGAAACGTAAACGAGCTTTCTGGCGGACAGCAACAGCGCGTGGGCATTGCGCGCGCACTGGCCGCAAACCCCAGCCTGATTTTGATGGACGAGCCGTTCGGCGCGGTAGACGGCATCACGCGCAGGCAACTGCAGGATGCGATCAGCGGGGTGTTTGAGAAAACGGGTACGACGATCGTTTTCGTTACCCACGACCTGCGTGAGGCGGTACGGCTGGGCACAAGGCTTATCATCCTGAACGAGGGCAAGCTGGTGCAGGACGGCAGCCCGCAGGAGGTCGTGGACAATCCGGCCACGGACTATGTGGAACGTTTGTCCGAACAGCTTGAGTGCGGCTAATGGGGAAGAAAAATCCCGAAAAACAGAGATATCAAGAGAAAAGGGTATTCATGTAAAGTTTACAAATTGAAAGCCCTTTTTTTGATTAGTATTCATGAAAACGGATTATTAATATCATGGACGTACATACGATATGGGCCAATATTAAAAAGAAAGGATGAGACACATATGCGTATTATGGTTGATAACCTGGCAGTGGATATCGACAACCGTTCCGTATCTCGCGGGGATGAGGAGATTACGCTTACCGCGAAAGAATACGAGGTATTAAAGTATCTGGCGCTGCACAAGGACAAAATCGTTTCGCGTGCAGAGCTGTTAGAGCACGTATGGGATTGCGATTACGATTGCTTTTCCAACGTTGTGGATGTATATATCAGGTTCCTTCGGGCCAAGATTGATGACGGCCATACGAAGAAACTGATCAAAACCTTCCGGAGACAGGGATATTCATTGACTGCCTAAAAAAATCAAAAAACGGCGTGCCGGTTTTCAGGCGCGCCGTTTTTATTTGGAAAAACTTGACCCATGCACTGCAAACTTATAGACTATATGGTGTAGACGAAAGAACAGCGCGCTTGGTGGGCGCGGAAAGGAGTAGAAAATGAAACGGAAAATGACGATCGTACTGTCGGTCATATTGGCTGCTGTTTTGCTGTTGGCTGCATGCGGGCCGCATGAGGTCGTGGTAGATACCAAAGAGAAAACGGATGGCCCGGTATTTGGGGATTTCAAGGCGCAGGATCTCGCGGGCAACGAAGTGACGCAGGATGTTTTTTCCGGCCATAAACTGACGATGGTCAATCTGTGGGCGACATATTGCAAGCCGTGCCTGCAGGAAATGCCTGATCTCGGCGAAATAAACAGGGAATATGCAGGCAAGGGCTTCCAGGTCGTTGGCATAGTGACGGATGCGGCGGACCAAAGCGGACAGGTAGTACAGGAGCAGGCCGATCTTGCAAAGGAGATCGTTTCGGCAACGGGCGCGGATTATACGCAGCTGATCCCGTCGAACGCCATGATATTAAAAAAGCTGAAGGACGTGACGATGGTTCCCGAAACTGTTTTTGTGGATGAATACGGAAAACAGGTGGGCGAAAGCGTCGTCGGGTCGCGCAGCAAAGAGGAGTGGACAAGGATCATAGACGGTTTGCTGGATGAAAACGGGGAAGCGTAAGATGAAAAACAAATGGTGGATCGTACTCGCTGCGGCCGGGATCGCTTTCATCGTGGCCGGGGTCATGCGGGGGGAAGCGCAGGTCGTCTTTACCAAGGCGGTCAATATATGTCTGGAGTGTATTGGAATTGGTTAGGTTTTTTACGTGGATCGCCACGCACGTCAGGCTGGCGGTGCAAATCGCCTTCACACTGCTGACAAACGGTTATATGGCGGGTTTTACAAAGGGGACGATCTTTACGGGCGCGACAAAATACGCGTGTGTGCCCGGCCTTAACTGCTATTCGTGCCCGGGCGCGCTTGCATCCTGCCCCATCGGGGCGCTGCAGGCGGTACTGGGCAGCAGGGATTACAAATTTACCTTTTATATCGCCGGATTTTTGCTCGCCACGGGCGCGCTGCTGGGAAGGCTGGTCTGCGGTTGGCTGTGTCCCTTTGGACTGGTGCAGGATTTGGTTTTCAAAATACCGTTTGTGAAAAAATTGCGGGCATTGCCAGGCGATAAATGGTTAAAATTCTTAAAATACGGTATCCTGGTGGGCTTCGTTATCCTGCTGCCTTCGCTGGCGGTGGATATTATCGGACAGGGGCAGCCATGGTTTTGCGAATATATCTGTCCGTCGGGAACGCTGATGGCGGGGCTGCCGCTGGTGGCGGCGAACCCGGGGTTGCAGCAGGCGGCAGGCGGCCTTTTTGTGTGGAAGGTGAGCCTGCTCGCGGGGCTTATCATCCTCTCCATCGCGGTATACCGCCCGTTCTGCCGCTATGTATGTCCGCTGGGAGCAGTGTATGGGCTGTTCAACAAGGTCTCTTTATACAGGCTGCAGGTGGATGAGAGCAAATGCACGGGGTGCGGCGCGTGCGAGAGCGCATGCAAGCTGGATATCAAGGTGTTTGAAAACCCAAACAGCGCGGAATGCATCCGCTGCGGCGCCTGTAAAAAAGCATGCCCGCAGGGGGCGATTGAATCTACTTTTGAAACATGGATCCGCGCCAAAAAGCACAGCGAAGGGAATGAAACCTGAAGAAGGAAAAGGAGCCGCATAGCGGCTCCTTTTTTGATTGCATCAATTTTGGCCTGTCTTGTTTTCCGTGTTGCCAGCCTGCGCATTGTCCGCTTCGTCCGGTGCTGCCGGCTGCTGGTGCTGCGGCGCGTACGGCTGCTGTGGCTGGTATGGCTGTCCGTAATACGGCGGCGCGGCTGCCTTTTTGGGATGCTTGGTGCGGTATTTGCCCATCAGGAAGCGTACCAGCTTTAATACGAGCAGTACGACGGCGATGATGACCGCGATCAGGATGATGGCCGGCAGCGCTGCCATAAAGCCAACGGCGAAGTTTTCCAGGAATTCGCCTACGCCCGTCATGGAAAGGGAGAAAGCTTCGCTTGCGCGGTCGCCGAGGGGCTGCCCGTCGCTGCCGATCGTTTCAGGGGTGATGAGCTCCGTGAGCGTGATGGAGACAGTCGCATAGTCGACGAGGTTATCCATCCTGCGCATGTTGCCCTGGAGCTGGTCCAGTTCGTAGATCACGTCGGTGATCTCCTGTTCGAGCGCGATGATGTCCTCCGTGCTCGTCGCATTTGCCAGGTGGGCCATCAGGCGGGCTTTCTGCCCCTCCAACAGCTCGATACGCGACTGTGTGTCATAATACTGGTCGGAAAAATCCTCGGTATTCTTCTGCTTGCCGGTCACCTCGCCGATCCCCGAAAGCTTGTCCAGGAATTCGTTGTATTTGTCTACGGGAACGCGCATGGTCATCGTGGTATAACGTCCGCTGGCGCTGCTGCCGTAAGAAACGTCGGCCGTGGAGGATTCATTTTCGATATACCCTCCGGCCGCGCCGAGCTCGGCGTTGATTTTGTTATAGTCGCTGTCGTATTGTTTGGTGGAAATGTCAAAGGAAGCGGAATAGGTCAGTTTGCGGTTGGTGTCGGGCAGGGCTGCGTTGGTGAGGTTGCCGAGATCCCCCGTGCCCGCTTCTTCGGCGGCGGCCTCCTCGCCGTCCATCATTTCCGCCTTATTGCCGGCAGGGGCGCTGGTGGCCTGGGGAGCCGAATCGGCAGCGCTTTGCGGCGCGGCGGAGCATGCGCCCAAAAGCACGCAGGCACATATCAAAATACATAAAAATACAGTTAAAATTTTTTTCATGGCAGATACCTCCGAGTACTGTTGTTACCTGTTAGACTGCCGTTTCATGAAAAAGGTTCCATATTCATGGCTGCTTCATAAAGTCTTAATTTTTTGGGGCCTTTTATCTTAATAATTCCTGTATATCATAAGAGTAAGGCAAAAGCAAGGTGGGTATGGTATACTATACCTGATAAAGAGCGGAGGTAATACACCATGAAAATATTGGTCTGCGACGATGACAAGGAAATCGTAGAGGCAATAGAAATCTACCTTGTAAACGAAGGATATGAAATCCTAAAAGCGTATGACGGCGCGCAGGCGATCCGCCTGGTGGAGGAAAACGAAGTCCACCTGATCATCATGGACATCATGATGCCGGGCATGGACGGGATCCGCGCGACGATGAAGCTGCGCGAATATGCAAACGTTCCCGTGATTATGTTAAGCGCGAAATCGGAAGACAACGACAAGATACTGGGACTCAATGCAGGTGCGGACGATTATCTGACAAAGCCTTTTAATCCGCTTGAACTCGTGGCAAGGGTAAAATCGCAATTAAGACGCTATACGACCCTTGGCAGCATGACGGAGACGCAGGGGATCTACCAGACGGGCGGCCTGGTTTTGGACGACATGAAAAAGACCGTGACGGTAGACGGCGAGGGCGTGAAGCTGACGCCCATGGAATACAAGATACTGCGTTACCTGATGCAGAATATGGAAATGGTTTTGTCCACCACGCAGATCTACGAGAGCGTGTGGGACGAAAAAGCGGTGGGCGCCGAGAATACGATCGCGGTGCACATCAGGAGGATACGCGAAAAGATCGAGATCAATCCGAAGGAACCGAAATATTTGAAGGTGGTATGGGGCATTGGCTACAAAATTGACAAGCTCAAGGTTTAACATATGGTTTAAATTCATAGCTTGGGTACTTTGTATCGCCTCGGCCTGCGGCGCGACGATCATTTTGTCGAGCATGTGGAGGCAGGATGTTTCCACGGCTGTGACAAGCGGGCAGTACATTGACTCGCGCGATTACTTAAACCAGGTGGAAGGATACCTGGGGAAAGTGGAGAGCGCATATTTCGGGTACGGGGACGAAACGCTCAAGAATGAGCTGCGGGATTACCTGGGGCAGCTCAAGCAGGGACACGAACAGGAGATCAGTGAAATCCTCGATTCGGCAGGACTGGGAGGTTATTATCATGACTATATTAAAGAATTTGAAGCACAGGTGGGAAACAATGAAAATGCGTCGGGCACAGAAGCGCAGGGCGCGGTGGGAAAAGAGGATCAAAGCCTGTCTGATATCATAATAAGCGAACTGCAAGAAAGCGCCGCTGCGCAAAGCAGCGACGAACAGGCGGCGTCGGCCCCGGAAGGCGAGGATGCGGGCAGCCGCATTTTACCGGAGGTCGATCCTTATGTACAAAAGCAGCTGGATACCGTAAACAGCAAGTATGCGGAGCTTTTCAACAACGCGGAAGCGTATATCACGCAAAACCTGGAGCAAAGGGGCGCGCAGGCGAGAAGCGATATAGAAGGACAGAAGGATTTTTATTTTGCGGTCGTGAAAAACGGCGAGCTGCTCGATACGAATACGCAAGCAGGCGATGCGGCGGAGGCCGCGGACTTGATACGGAAGCTGGAGGCCAACCAGAAATACAACTGGGACGGCGCTACGCCGGGCGTTTATGCAGCGTCATGGGAGGGAGCTTCGGAATATGCGCTGCGCGGGCAGGATATGGACGGCGTACAGATATACCTGGGGATGTCGAACGAAGCGTTTGGGCAGAACCAGGCGGAATACAATGCGCTTTATATCAGCTATTTGAGGCTGTTCGTCCTCGTGCTGGTATGCGTCGCAGTCTTCTCGGCGGCATTTTTGTGGCTGATGTATACGGCGGGGCGTTCGCCGGAAGGCGGCCAGATCAAGGTCACGTTCATGGATTCCATCTATCTGGATATCGGCGGGATCATACTGATCGTTATCGTAAGCCTGATCGCGGCGGGCGTAGACCAGATCGCCAATTGGGTGGGCAACGCTTACGGCGCGCTGCAGGTGGTACAAATATGCTCGCTTGTGTCCGTGGCCGTGGCATTGTGCTTGATGTGGAGCATGTCCCTTGCGCGCCGGGTCAAGCGGAAGGAAAATTTTACGCTGGTTGCGACGGTGAGCGGCGGCATTAAAAACGTTTACGACAGGAGCGGTATGGGCTCTAAGGGCGTGGGCGCGATCGTATGGTACCTGATCGGCGGGCTGCTGCTGATTTTGCTGCTGGTATTCTTAGGGGTTGTGCTCAACGTGTTTGGCGTGATCATCGGCCTGATCCCGCTGACGATCTATGTGATCGCCTCGGTGAAGTTTATCCTGAGGAAAGCGGCGGCGGTCAAGGATATTTCCATCGGTGTGGAAAAGATCAAGGACGGGGACCTTACATACCCCATCCGCAAAGGCGGCGGCGCCGACCTCGACAAGATCGCGATGGGGATCGAGCATATCGCGGAGGGGCTGGATGCCGCGGTGCAGCACGAGGTAAAAGCGGAACGTATGAAAACGGAGTTGATCACCAACGTGTCGCACGACATCAAAACGCCGCTCACATCAATTTTAACGTATGTCGACCTGCTCAAAAAAGAGGGGCTTTCCAGCCCGAACGGGCCTAAATACCTCGATGTGCTGGATATGAAATCCAAACGCCTGAAATCCCTCACGGACGACCTTTTTGAGGCGGCAAAGGCGACGAGCGGGGATATGAGCGTCGAAATGACGCGCATCGAGCTGATCCAGTTTATGGAGCAGGCCCTGGGCGAGATGTCTGACAAGATCGAAGCTTCCGGCCTGACGTTCGTAAACGAGATGCCGGATGAAAAAATGTATGTGAACGCGGATGGACGGCTTTTGTGGCGCGTGATCGGCAATGTGCTGGAAAATGCGTTGAAATACGCGGCGGACAATTCGCGCGTGTATATCACCATCAAACGCGTACTGCACAATATTTGCATTATCGTCAAGAACGTATCGCGCGACGAGCTCAATATGACGGAAGAGGAGCTGATGGAGCGCTTCAAGCGCGGGGATGAATCTCGGCATACGGAAGGCAGCGGCCTTGGGCTTTCTATTGCCAAGAATTTTATGCAGCTGATGAACGGGCTGTTCTCCATCGAGATCGACGGCGACCTTTTCAAGGTTATTATCTCCTTCCCGGAATACCGTGAGGCAGAGGGGGAGGAGGGGGAAGCCCTTCAAGCGGAATGAGCGCATGGGAAAAGCGCCGCCATGGTAGGCGGCGCTTTTTTGGTTGTTTGGATCGCGCAGCTTATTTTTTGCCGATGAACCTGCGCAGCTGGTTTAGTTTTTTATCTGAAGGCGGCATGTAGCGGATAGGCAGGTCAATGGCGTTTGATTTGTGCAGGATGCTCTTGTAATGCGAAAAAGTCTCGAAACTGTCCGCGCCGTGGTATTTGCCCATGCCGGAATTGCCTACGCCGCCAAAGGGCATGCGCGAAGTGGCGAGCTGCACCACCGTATCGTTGACGCATCCGCCGCCATATGGGAGGTTACCCAGTATGCGGTCGATTGTGGAACGGTCGGTGGAAAACAGGTAAAGTGCAAGCGGACGGGGGTGCGAGCGGATCAGGGAGATCAGGCTGTCCAGATCCCGGTAGGTGAGGACGGGCAGCAGCGGCCCGAATATCTCCTCGCCCATGACGGGCAGGTCGTACGTGGCGTGGTCGATGACCGTCGGTTCGATGCTGTTTTTTTCCGCGTCCATGCGTCCGCCGCAATAGATGTCCGTATCCCTAAGCAGGCCGGACAACCGTTCAAAATGCTTTTGGTTGATGATCTTGGGGAGATAGCCGCACGAGAGGGGATCGTCTGTATAGTACTGCCGGATGCTGTCTTTGATATGGGAAAGAAGCTCGTCCTTTACGGATTCGTGCACGAATAAATGGTTGGGCGCTACGCACGTCTGTCCGGCGTTCAAGAATTTACCCCAGGCGATGCGCCTGGCCGCAACCTTCAAATTGGCGGTGCTGTCGACAATGCACGGGCTTTGGCCGCCGAGCTCCAAGGTCACGGGCGTTACAAACTGTGCTGCGGATTCCATGACAAGCTTGCCGACGTTCACACCGCCCGTGAAAAAGATATAATCAAACTTCTGCTTTAAAAGATCCTGGTTCGCCTCGCGCCCGCCCAGCATGACCGCGATATATTCAGGAGGGAAAATGGAAGACAGGAGATCCGCCATGACCTGTGAGGTGTTGCGCGAATAATCGGACGGCTTCAAAATGACGGTGTTGCCCGCCGCAATCGCACCGGCAAGCGGCTCCATCGTCAGTTGGAACGGGTAGTTCCACGGCGACATAATCAATACCACGCCGTAAGGCTCTTTCATGACGAAGCTTTTGGACGGAAATTGCGCAAGCGGCGTCCTTTTATGGCGCGGCTTCATAAAACGCCGCAGGTGTTTGATCTGGTAGGTGATCTCGTCTATGACAAGGCCGACCTCTGTTTCAAAGGCCTCAAAATAACTCTTGTGAAGGTCGGCGTTGAGCGCTTCGCAGATTTTCGCTTCGTTTTTTATAATAGCGTCGCGCAGGCGGTGCAAGGCCTGCAGGCGAAAATCGTATGAACGCGTGGCGTCCGATTCAAAATAGTTGCGCTGCGCCTCAATAATACCGGCGGCATTTTTCATTTTCTTCACCTCGGATTTTTTCTGATACATTATATATAACGGATTTAAAAACCGGTAAACGGAAAGAAAAAGTCCCGCATTTAAAAAAAACCGGTTTAAAGATTAAAAAGATGGTGTATCATTAAATTATGGACTTATGTCCGGACGATTATTGGGAGGTATGAAGAAATGGTTAAGTATGTATGTCAGGTATGTGGTTACACAGCGGAGGGCGAGCGCCCGGCGAAATGCCCGCAGTGCGGGGCGGACGGTTCCAAATTCGACGAATTCGCGGGCGAACGCGTTTGGGCGGACGAGCACAAGATCGGTGTAGCACAGGGACTTGACGAAGAAGTGGTACAGGGCTTGCGGGAAAATTTTATGGGCGAATGTACGGAAGTCGGCATGTACCTTGCAATGGCACGCCAGGCTGACCGGGAAGGTTATCCGGAAGTAGCGGAAACGTACAAAAGGGCTGCGTTTGAGGAAGCGGAGCATGCTGCGAAGTTTGCGGAGCTTTTGGGCGAGGTCGTTTACGCGGATACAAAGAAAAACCTGCAGCTGCGCGCTGACGCGGAATGCGGCGCTACGGCCGGTAAGCTGGCGCTGGCGAAACGCGCAAAAGAGCTTGGATACGACGCGATCCACGATACGGTACATGAGATGGCAAAGGACGAAGCACGCCATGGCTGTGCGTTCCAGGGCCTTCTTGACAGGGTTGTCAAATAAGATTTTGATATTGGTCTTAAAATACGGGCGGTTTTACCGCCCGTATTTTTTTATGCGCGATTGTATGGTATCATAAAAGAAAAATGAAACGGCAGGAAAAAATATGGGCAGACAGGAGCAGCTTGACGCGTTAAAAGAAGAATTTAAGGAACTGTTGCTTGGCACCGGTCGGGAAAACATGCAGGGCCTGCTCGATTGGCTGGAAACGGAAACGGATTTTTATACCGCGCCCGCGAGCACAAGCAACCATGGGGATTTCGAGGGCGGACTGCTTGTGCATAGTATGAACGTTTTTAAGATCCTGAATAATTTCAATAAGATGATCAAATGCGAGCATGGGGATTCGCTTATAATCGCGGGGCTTTTGCATGACGTCTGTAAAGTGAACATGTACCAGAAGGGCGTGCGCAATGTAAAAACGCCGGGCAAACGCGAATGGATGGAAAAGGAGATATATGTGATCGAGGATACGCTGCCCATCGGGCACGGGGAAAAGTCGGTATACCTTTTGATGCGGCATATCAGGCTGACGGATGAGGAGGCCATCGCCATCCGCTGGCATATGGGCGGTTATGACGACGCGGCGCGCAGCTATATCGGCGGGCGTACACAGTCAAGCGCGTACGGGACGTACAAGCTTGCGCCTGCGCTGGCGATCGCCGATATGTACGCGACGTATTTCATGGATTAGGAAGAGCAAAAAAGGCTGCCAACTGGCAGCCTTTTTACTTGGTTTATTCCGCGCCCAGCGCAGCCATGGTGATGTAGTTATACGGTTGGTTGAAGTGCGGGAGAAAGAAGATATCGAGTAGTTTTAGCTTATCGATGGTCACGCCTTCCTCGATGGCCAGTGAGAACATGTGGATACCCATCGCGATATCTTCATACGAAGCGATCTGTGTACCCACGATGCGCCGCGAGCCCCTTTCGTAGATAATGCGGATTTTGACGCGGTGGTTGTCGTGGATGAAAGCCGGCTTCTGGAGGTCTTCATAATCGGTATACAATACCTCCATGCCCGCTTTTTCAGCAGCTTTTAAGTTGAGGCCTGTGGATACCATATGGTAGCCGTAGATGCTGATGCCGTTGGAACCCTGTACGCCGATGGATTCAAGAGGCGTGCCGCAGGCGTTGTGCGCCGCGACGATACCGCTCCGGACAGCGTTCGTAGCCAGTGCAATGTAAGAAGGCGCGCGCAGGGCGTTGCTGTAAACGGTGGCGCAGTCGCCGACGGCGTAAACGTCCGCAAGGCTCGTGCGCTGGTGCCTGTCGACGAGGACAGCGCCGTTGGAAAACAGGTCAAGGCTTCCCTTTGCAAGGCCGTTGTTCGGCACAAAGCCGATGGCCAGGATGACGAGTTCGGCAGCGTATTCGCCTTTATCCGTAACGATCGCGCCAACTTTACCCTCGCCCTTCAATTCCTTTACGATCTCATTGAAATGGAGCTCTACGCCGTTGTCCGCCAAGACCTTATCCATATCCTTCGTGAACCATGGGTCGTAATAGCCGGACAGGGAAGTACCCTGCGCCTCGAACAGCATGGCGTTCTTGCCGCGCCTGCGTACCGCTTCGGCGATTTCCACGCCGATGTAACCCGCGCCCACGACGGCGACGTTGCGGATGCTTTCGTCGTCCAGCGCTTTATTGATCTTTTCGCCGTCCTGGAACAGCTTGACGACATCCACATTTTCGAGTTCCAGTCCGCTGATTTTGGGGATGATGGGCAGCGATCCCGTCGCGAGGATCAGCTTGTCATATTCCTCAACGACCTGTTCGCCGCACTTAGTCTGCGCGTGTACCTTTTTGCCCGCAAAGTCGATATTCGTGACTTCGGTCTCCATGTAGACCCGGGCATGTTTTTGTTTGAACACGTCTTGGGAACAATAGAAAAGGCCCTCTGTCCCGTCGATCTGCCGCCCGACCCAAAGCGCCGTGCCGCAGCCGAGGTAGCTGATGTTGGAGTTGCGGTCGATGATGACCAGCTCTTCCTCCGGATAGTTGTCAAGGATGGTGTTTGCCGCCGCAGTCCCCGCGTGGTTTGCCCCGACCAATACGATCTTGCTCATGTCATATACCCTCGCTTTCATTGGTTTATGTTTGTAAACCTGCTTATTAGGTAGTATATAAACGGAACAGGCGCAGGGTAACCGTCCGGATTGAAATTTTGCAGGGGAAATGCTATGATAAAGCTAACAAGGTTCCGGTTTTATGGGGATGAAAGCGGGGTGGGATTATGTTTTGCAGGAAATGCGGTTCCAAGCTCAATGAAGGGGATGCTTTTTGCAGCAAATGCGGAGAGCCTGTTGGCGGGGAGATTGGCCCGGCCGGCAAAGCCAAGGGGCAAAGCCAGAATGTCCTCGAACCATTCAAAAGGTATTTTTCTTGTTTTCCATACGACTTTATCGTGATTGTACTGGCAATTTTAGCGATTGTTTTTTCGCTGACCCTGCCACTTTTCGGTTTTTCAGGATTGGCGTCCGGTGCGGCTGGCCTTCTGGGACTGGGCGGCCTTGCGGAGGGCCTAAACCAGATGCTGTCACTGTTTCCGATGGTAGCCATGGTAGGCGGTATGGCCGGAGGCGGATATGGGGCAATTTTACTGGCCACGTTTCTGGCAGCACCCGTGCTCGCTGGAATCGGTATCTATTGGGTCATCAAGCAAAAGAGGATGGCCTGGTTATGGTTTGTGGCCGCTGCGGTGATCACGCTCATCATGGGCATCGTCATTTCTATGGCGTTCCAGGGCACCTACGGGTTATTGGAGGTAGGCGGCGGATTGGTAGCGCCGCTTATTTTCTACATCCTTTGCGCCGCACTCTCGGCCTGGATATCGATGACAATGAAAAACAGCGTACCGTCCGAAGCGGAAGAAGGCGTGCCATTCAAGGAAAAGGCTGCGGGCGTTGCGCGGGCAGTCGGGAATTTTGATAAAAAGAAAAAAATTATTTTGGCAGGTATCGCAGCGGCAATTGTGGTGGTGATCGTCATGCTCGCGGTATTGTCGTCGTATACGACAGTAGATATGGCCAAACTGTTCAATGTGACCTTTGACGGGGTGAACAAAGACGGTACGATCCTCGTGAAAAATAATGATCCTGAATTAGACAGGGTATTTCTGGAGCTGGCAAAGAAGGACAACATAGGCGAATTTCAGGCGGCGGAAATCCTGGGGACGATCCATTTCGATATGCCGACGGAAGGGCTTGCAAACGGGCAGGAAATTATCGTAAAGACGGAATATGACGAAGAGGCATTCAAAAAAGCGAAAATAAACGTGCGTAACGCCCAGCGGAAAATTACGGTATCCGGCCTTGTGGAGGCGGAAGACCAGGATGTGTTTGAGGGCCTCGAAGTTGCGTACGACGGCGTTTCGCCTTTCGTTGAATTCGAGCTTGATACCTCGGGCTGCTCGGATTTCGCACAGGAATATGTTGCGTTTGAAACGGACGGGGAACGATACGTTAAGAATGGCGATAAAATTGTCGTGTGTGCCGTGTGCAGCGTTGAGGACCAAAAGGAACAAAAAATCAGGGTCGCGCAGAAGGAGAAAGAGTTTACAGTCGAAAAGCAGCCGGAGTATATCGATTCCCTGGACGGGATCGACACGGAGCTGCTTCGCCAGGATATGTACGACGCGCTGCGGGGCGAGGAACAGGGCGGCGGCTCTGGCATGACGTTTATCAATACGTTCCTTTCGGGATATTATAGCTCCACGATCGCGGAATACGAAAAAAGCGAAGATTTCATGGCGCTCAAGGACGCGGATGATTATACGAATATGTTTTTTGGGAGCGTACGGTATAATTCTTACCAGCTATATGTGGAATGTGAAGTGGCAACGCGCTCTTGGTTTGGTACTTCTGCGGATACCGTATATGTGGCGCTTATAGCGGACAACATATACAAGGACGAAGAAGGAAAACTGTACTGGGATACGGTAAGTATGTATTCCTCGGACGATTTAAACGAACTCAGGCAATTATATCTCGAGTCAAAAGGGGATCAATATACTATAACGGGGCAAAATAAGCAGGAGGATACCGGCGCCAGTCCCCCCGGCGAAGCATCCCAAGCGCCTGCGGCAAACGCGATGTTTGACGGGAATGGTTTTGTATTCCCCGACAGCGATAAAAGATATCTTTCCGAAGATGAAATATGGGATAAAGCGTATGATATCATGGAAGCGACGCAAAACGCCTATGGTTCCGAAGAAATTTTCGGATTCATGCGCAATGAAATCTACGCACGGCATGGGAACCAGTTTAAAACGCAAAAGTATATCGATCATTATTCACAGTATGGCTGGTATCAGGCGCTTGTAAAACATCAAGTACAGGACAATGAATTAAACCAATATGAATTGCAGAATATACAAGTCCTGTTGCAATGCGAAGAGGTTTCAAAAAACAGCGACGATCCTGTGTATTAAAGAATATTGGTCAGCGTTTCAAAAAGCCCCTGTTTTTTACGGGGGCTTTTTTTTATCAAATTGCTTGACATTAAAAAAATATTGATATATAATCCTTATTAGTAATTAATATTGATAAGGATTTGAATATGGAAACGAGAAACACAGTCCAAAAAAACATCATTATGGAACAGGTGCAAAAGCTGCACCATCCGACGGCGGACGAGGTATACGGCGCAGTCGCCAAAATCCATCCGGCGATCAGTAAAGCAACGGTATACCGTAACCTGTCGAACATGGCGCAGGGCGGTATGATTACGCGCGTAAAAATACCGGATGGGGCGGACCGTTTCGATAAAACGCTTGAGAAGCATTACCATATCCGCTGCAAGGAATGCGGCAGGGTGTACGATGTGGACATGCCGTACTTTGAAGGGCTGGAAAACGAGGTCGCGGATAAGCACGGGTTTGAGATCGACAGTCATGAGATTGTATTTGTCGGGGTTTGCCCCGATTGCAAAATAAAGAAAAGAGGTATGTAAAAATGGCAGATTTAAAAGGAACGAAAACAGAAAAAAACTTACAGGCGGCTTTTGCGGGGGAATCGCAGGCGAGGAACAAGTACACTTATTATGCGTCCAAGGCAAGGAAAGAAGGCTATAACCAGATCGCGGATATTTTTGAAGAAACGGCGTTCAATGAAAAAGAGCACGCGAAGATTTGGTTCAAGCTCCTGCATGAGGACGATATCCCGGATACCATCACAAACTTAAAGGACGCGGCAGACGGTGAAAATTACGAATGGACGGATATGTACGATTCGTTTGCCAAGGAAGCGAAGGAAGAAGGCTTTGACAAGATCGCGTTCCTCTTTGAACTGGTTGGGAAGATCGAGAAAAAGCATGAAGAAAGATACCGCAAGCTTTTGGAGAACGTGGAAAACGGCGTTGTGTTCTCGCGCGACGGGGATATGATCTGGCAGTGCGCGAACTGCGGACATGTTGTGATTGGGAAAAAAGCGCCGCAGATCTGCCCGGTATGTGCACATCCGCAGGCATATTTCCAGATCAAAGCGGAAAATTATTGATCGCATTTTAGGGAAAGCGGGGTGAGGGAAAATGGCGCAGTATGTATGCGCGCTGTGCGGCAATACCTACGACGAGGAAGCGGAAGGCGTATTGTTCGCAGACCTTCCGGACGATTGGGAGTGTCCGGTCTGTATGGGGCCGAAATCCATGTACAAGGGGGAGGAAACGCCGCAGGACAGACAGGCGGTAAAACAAGCGCCGGTTTCCCGGAAGGAAGCAAACCCGCTCGCCTGGCCGGAGGAGCTGGTGCACCACGACGGCGGGCTGCTTGACGAGATCCATACCCTTGCGGAAACGGGAAAGTCGGTAACGGAGCCGATGAATACGCAGATGACGGTACCGGGCTTTGAAGAGATCGTGGTATTGGGCGCACAGCTTTCGCGTCCGCCGCTTTTGGAGGACGAACCGGTCAGTTTAAAAACGGTCATCGGCAAGCACGCGAAAAAACCGATGGAGCTGGAAAGCCCCGTTTATGTTTCGCACATGAGCTTTGGCGCGCTTTCCAAGGAAACGAAGATCGCGCTTTCCAAAGGCAGCGCGATGGCAAAAACGGCGATCTGCAGCGGCGAAGGCGGGATATTGCCGGAGGAGCGGAAGGAAGCATACCGCTATATCTTTGAATATGTGCCCAATCTATACAGCGTCACGGACGAAAACCTGAAAAAAGCCGACGCGATCGAAATCAAGATCGGCCAGGGGACAAAGCCCGGCATGGGCGGACACCTGCCCGGGGAAAAGGTCGGGCCGGAGATCGCAAAGATACGCAATAAGCCGGTGGGCGAGGATATCCTGAGCCCTTCCCGTTTTACATGCATCAATACGCCGGACGACTTAAAGGAGCTGGTGCACGAGCTGCGCGAACGGAGCGAAGGACGGCCGGTCGGCGTTAAGATCGCCGCGGGGCACATCGAAAAAGACCTTGCTTTCCTGCTCCCGTCAAAGCCGGATTTTGTGACGGTGGATGGGCGCGGCGGCGCCACGGGAAGCTCGCCGAAGTTTTTGAAGGATGCGAGCAGCGTCCCGACGGTATACGCGCTTTACCGCGCCAAGAAATTCCTGCGCGAGAGCGGCGTCGATATCGACCTCGTGATTACGGGCGGGCTGCGGACAAGCAGGGATTTCGTGAAGGCGATCGCCATGGGGGCGGACGCCGTGGCAGTTGCGTCGGGCGCGCTCATTGCGCTGGGCTGCCAGAGGTACCGCGTATGCCACAAAGGAAATTGCCCGATGGGCATCGCCACGCACGACCCGGAGCTGCGCAAGCGGCTGGTGGTCGATAAGGGCGCGCAGCGCGTTGCAAACTATTTGAATACCTCGGCGGAAGAATTGCGCAGTTTTGCGCGGTGTATGGGCTATTGCGACATCCATGCACTGGGCACGGACGATATCGAAACGCTGAGCACGGAGATATCGGAGCATACGGATATCAGGCACGTATAGGTCCGTCACTAAGAAAAAGCCTGCGCCACTTATGTGGCGCAGGCTTTTTTGCGTCAGTCGGCATGATGGCTTTTGAGCAGCCTCTCCTGCGTTTCCAGCAATTCTTTAGCAATCGTGACGAGCAGCTCCTGCGTTTCCGGCAGGAGCTGTTCAAAGACGTCTATAAATTCACGGTCATAGCAAGTCGTAACAAACATTTCGCCCGGGCCGCCGCGCAGCCATTCTTCGTTTACGTGGAATTCGGAACAAATCAGTTTGATGTGTTTGTCGCTGAAGCTGCGCCGTCCGACCTCGATCATCGCAAGGGTGGACTGGCTCAAACCAAGCCGCGCCGCAAATTCAATTTGGTTCAGGCCAAGGGCCCGACGGATTTCCTTGATTCTTTTATACACACTGATAACCCTTTCCAGTCTGTGTAATTAAATACTATCACAAATTTTAATTGGAAACAAATCAAAAACACTTTGCCACGATTGTGACGGATAAATATGAAATTTCACGAATAACCACAAACGAATTAAAATGGTTTGACTTTTAATTAATTTGTGATAAAATGAGGGGGTAAAGTCCAGTTTGATAAAGGGGGAAGGGCATGGATGGCAGGGGAGATTTTTTAAAGGAAATGATGAAAATCTACCGCCGGCTCAATATCACAAACAAATTAAAATTGCTTTCGTATGCAAAGTTGGCACAGAACTGCGAAAAACAGGCCAAAAATAAGGAACGTTCCAATAAGAGTTCATTTTGTCATTAAAATCACGATACAAAAGTTTATGAGGAGGAGAGAAAATGAAAAAGAAATTGATTGCTTTGCTGGTTGCGGCGCTTCTGGTCGTTACGATGCTGCCTGCAGTGGCAATGGCACAGGAAGCCGGGATGGAGGGCGAGCCGGCCGCAATCTCTTTTGCGGCGGCGGCAGGAGACATGCTCGGCGTGGATGCTTCCGCATTGATGTCGGGGGTGGATTTTGCCGTTAACGGAGAAAACCCCGCACAGTTTGATGTAACGGGAACACTGCGCTACACCAGCAACTATACGGGCTTCAGTTCCAATCCGGCGGAACAAAACGGCTATTACCTTGCTTTTACCTTAAGCGGCGCAAAACAGGAAGACGACATCACGTTCTGGGGGACGGGCGACCCTGTTGCGCTCGACAAAAGCGACATGACGGGCATCGTATTCATGGGGAAGGACAAGGATGTCCATAAAACGGTTTCCGTGAAAGTAAACGATACGACGTATACGCTCGACACGTCGGCAGTGACTTTGGAGCCGCAGGAAACGGCGGATCCGTTGATCACGGGCCAGAAGGTATATTTTGTCGACGAAAGCAACTACGCACAGCTGGGTGAGGACGGCGGCGTGTTCGACCCCGACCACAACGACCTGCCGTGGCTGGAGACAACGTTCAACATCAACAAGGCTGCGGTCAAGAACCCGGCGGCGTTCAAGATCGAAGTCAAAATCGAAAATGAGAATATCTCGAGGGATACGCTGGACAAGGACAATGCGCTGCCGGAGGGCAATGCTTATGCAGACGGTTCGGCGACGTTTACACGCACGGTTGACCTGACGCAGCGTGCGGGCTGGGCGGAAGCGACAGGCGAGTTTACCTTCAAGCGCAATTTCGCGATCGGCGGGCAGGTGTTTGACGGCCACGACGATTTTTTAGGGATCGCGGATGGAAAGCAGGAGGGCGCATATAAAGTGACCGTCACTGCGACGGACGGCGCGGATGGCGAAACGCTGGCGCTCGAACCGGTGAGCGCAACCTATGAAGCGCCCAAGCCGGAAGAAATGTCCATTGCGGCAGCGACGGGGGACATGCTCGGGATCGATGCAGCTGAACTGATGGCGGATGTTGTTTTTACCAAGGATGAAACCAAGCCGGAACAGTTCAATGTGACGGGCAGGTTAAGCTATGTGAGCGATTACACGGGCTTTAGCTCCAACCAGGACGAACAGAACGGTTATTACCTCGCCTTTACCTTGAGCGGTGTAAAAGCAGAAGACGACATCACGTTCTGGGGGACGGGCGACCCTGTTGCGATCGACAAAAGCGACATGACGGCCATCGTATTCATGGGGAACGACAAGGATGTCCATAAAACGGTTTCCGTGAAAGTAAACGATACGACGTATACGCTCAATACGGACGATCTGCAGCTGGCGGCACCGCCAGTTAAAAATCCGCTGGTCGGCGGACAGAAACTGTACTTTGTGGATGAGAGCAATTATACGGAAGAATTCGACCCGGACAACCATGACCTGCCGTGGGTAGAGACCTCGTTTGTGATCTACAAGAGCGAGATCAAGGATCCGGAGAATTTCAAATATACGGTGAAGGTAGAAAACGATAAAATTGCAGCGGGCACCGTAGATAAAGGCGGACAGCTTCCTGCCGGCAACACCTATTCGGCAGGTACGGCTACGTTTGAGCGTACGTTCGACCTGACGCAGAGCAAAGCGTGGACGGATGCTTCGAGGGAAACGATCAACTTTACGTTCAATGCGGCAATGGGCGCACAGGTGTTTGACGGCCACGACGATTTCCTGGGGATCGCGAAAGCGGGCCAGCAGGGGGAATACAAGGTGACGGTCACGGCACAGGACGGCAGCGGCGAAAAACTGGCGCTGGATCCGATGAGCGCGACTTACGGCGGGAGCGAGCTAAAGCCAAAGCCTGCAGACCCGGGCAAGGAAGTGGAGATTTCAGAACCTGACGCAAGCACAGGCGAACAATACCTGACAGGCGGCGGCATCGGGGACGGCACAACAGCCGGTGCAATCAAAGCGGGGGATGTGGCAAAACTGTTCGACAACCCGGGCGGCGCGATCATCGTTGCGAACGCGGACGGCGAAGAACTGGGCGCGGCGGATACGGTCGGGACTGGCTGCGTGATCCAGCTTAAAAACGGCGACGGCGTGTTCCAGGAAGTCGTAGTCGTCGTTAAAGGCGATGTAACAGGCCGCGGCGTGGTGGATTCCACAGATATGATGGATATCATCGGGCACATCAAAGGGACAAGCACGCTCACAGGCGCATTTTTGAAAGCGGCAAACACAACGGGCAGCGCGGACGATACGATCACCTCGGCAGACCTGATGGACGTTGTGATGCTGGTAAAAGCAAACAACCATTGAAAAATGTTGGTAAATGAGATTATTTGGAGGACACAACATGAAAAAAACAAGGAAAGTATGGATGACGGTCGCGTTCGTTTTGGCAGCCGTCATGGTAATGGGCATCTGCCCGGTGGCATTTGCGGCTGACGCGCCGTCCTTTACGGCAAGCGTAGACGGCCCCAAATCGGTCAAGCAAGGAGAAACAGTGACCTATCAGGTCACGTTCACAGTGAATTCCGGGGAGGGGATGGGTGCGTTCGACGCAGCCGTCAACACAAGCGGGCTTTCGGTACAGGGCACCGCGAGAGTGACTTCCGGACAGAGCTTTTATGTCAACGTCTGCGATGCAAGCAACATCGTATTGGCAAACGATTCCAATGTGGTCGCTGCGGGGCAGAGCGTGACGGTCGTATATACGGCGAAGGTCACTGCAAAAGCAGGTGAAACAGTAAGCTTTGGCATCTCCAGCGTGCATGGCGGCGGTCGTGTAGGCGGGACTGCAACACCGGCTGCCTACACGGGCGGTTCCCCGTCCGTAACAGGTACGGTAACGGCAGAACCGGGCCCGTCGGACCAGCCGACAGGAGAACCGACCGCGCAGCCGACAGAAGAGCCGACCACGCAGCCGACGGAGGAGCCGACAAGCGACCCGGCGGTACAGCCGTCCGCTTCCGCATCGGCAAACGCGGACGACCTTGACGACGTGCCCAAGACAGGCGACACATCTATCCCTGTATGGCCGTTTGCCGCGATCGGTATCGCCGCGGCGGGGGTACTCGTTTTTGCGGCGGGCAAGAAGGTGTTTTCAAAGTAAGGCATTCAAAAAAACATAGAAGCGCAGGGCGGGGGTTCCCCGCCTTGCTTGCTTTTGCGGAGAAAGAAAATGGACAAAAAGGAAGAAAAGCAGTATAAACGGAAGATCGGCGAGGAACCCGCGCGGAGGCAAGAAAGCGGGTACGGCGGGATAGCGGCATTTCTCAAGCGCTGGAAATGGCTGGTCGCCGTATGCGCGGCCGCCGCCTGCCTGGCGGTCATCATCCCGCTGGCAACACAGCCAAAACCGCTCCCGCCGTCGCCCATCGCAGGGGAAGCGCCCGTCCCCACGCCTACCGCGAGCGTCCTGCCTGCCCAAACGCCTGCGCCCAGCGAAAAACAAATGCTAAGCGAAATGGCAGGGCTTTATGCGCAGAACCCGGATATCGCGGGGTGGCTGAAGATCGATGGAACGGCGATCGATTATCCGGTGATGTATACGCCGGAGGACGGGGAATATTACCTGTACCGGAATTTTGAAAGGGAAGAGGATCCAAGCAAGGAAGGATGCCTGTTTATCGACAAAAACTGTTCGCTGGAACCGCGGAGCACAAACCTGCTCCTGCACGGGCACAACATGAAGAACGGGTCGATGTTCCACGCGCTGCTCGGTTATAAGGACGAGGCGTTTTATCAGGAGCATAAGGCCATACGCTTCGATACGCTTTACGAGGAGGGGGAATATGAGGTCGTATGCGTATTCCTGTCTCAGGTGTATAAGAAAAGCGATACGGACGTGTTCAAGTTCTACCGGTTTTACGATGCGGCAACAAGGCAGCAGTTTGACGAATATGTGGAAAACATCAAAAAGCTGGAGCTTTATGATACGGGGATCGCGCCCGTATACGGCGACGAGCTGATTACGCTTTCCACCTGCGAATATTCCACGGAAAACGGAAGGATCGCCGTTGTGGCACGCAAAATCAAAGATACAAACAGATAAAAAAGCGATACTGAGGGCCGGGATACGGGAATATCCGTTTCCCGGCTTTTTTCGCGAAAATACGATTGTCAACGGACGCAGGCTATGCTATCTTAAAAGAAGGAACATCGGGGCGGCAGCCCAGTCATGACGGGAGAGGGTGGTTTTTATCAATATCAAAGGAATGTCCAATTACAGGAGAAGGCTCGTCGGGGGAATGATCATCTACGGGATATTGTCGCTGGGGCTGATCCCGGTCTTTACGCTCTACATGGGGACGCAGGATAATATCCTTACGGTATCCATGTCTGCCATGGGCAATACGAGTGTTTCCATGCACCTGTTATTTGTGGTCTGGACGCTCATTTTCTGCGGCTATTTTGCAAGCTTCATGGGGTATCTGTTGATGCTCACCAAGAACACGCATTCCAAGATCCGCGGATTTGTGACCTTTGCGACCGTGGTGCTGATCGTGGGAAACATCTTCCCCTTCCTGCCGGAAACGCTTCCGGGATTTGCGGAGCTGCACAACCTGTTCGCACAGATATCGTCCGTTTCGCTTGCCGTCACGCTGATGCTGTTCACGCTCACATTGCGCAACCATTATTCGATATTATTTAAAAAGGCGCTGATATTTGTGCTCATCATCTGGGCGATGCTCATTGCGCTGATGGCGGTCTTTGGTACGCGCAGCATCACGGAAATGTCCGGCATCATCATTGCATCCATCTTTTTGTTCTGTGTGCTTACGTGGCTGTATAAGGAGGACGCCTTCGACCCGGTGCAGTCTTTGAAGGAAAAGGATGTGTACGAAGCACAGGAGGCTGCGGACAAGCTTGAAAAGCGTATGGTACAGGCAAAGAAGGAATACCTGAAACTGGAAGCGGAGGCGCGGCGCGCGCGCATTACAGCGGAAGAAGCGGCGAAGGTCGCCAGGCACCACAAGGCGGAGGAAGCATGAAACTGGTCTCATGGAACGTAAACGGCCTGCGGGCAGCCGCGGGAAAAGGCTTTTTTGAATACCTGCATACAAGCGGCGCGGACGTATTTTGTGTACAGGAAACAAAAATGCACAGGGAGCAGGCGGAATTCGACCTGAAAGGATATGACGAATATTGGAACAGCGCGGATAAAAAGGGCTATTCCGGTACGGCTGTATTCAGTAAAATAAAGCCGCTTTCCGTAAGCTGCGATTTTGACGTGGAGGAACACAGCCACGAGGGGCGCGTGATCACGCTGGAGTTTGAAGATTTTTATTTGGTGGATGTTTATACGCCGAACTCGGGGGAGGGCTTAAAACGGCTGGAATACCGCCTCAAATGGGAGGACGATTTCCGCGCCTACCTCCTGTCCCTGAAAGAAAAAAAGGGCGTGGTGGTGTGCGGGGACTTAAACGTCGCCCATACGGAGATCGACCTGAAAAACCCGAAAACGAACGTGAAAAACGCGGGCTTCACGCCGCAGGAGCGCGGGAAGATGACGGAATTGCTCAACGCAGGCTTTGTCGATTCGTTCCGCTACCTGCATCCCGGCGAAACAGGCCGCTACAGCTGGTGGTCTTACCGCTTTTCCGCGCGGGCGAACAACGCAGGGTGGCGCATCGATTACTTCCTCGTGTCGGAAGATATGAAGGACAGGATCGCGGATGCGGATATCTGCGCGGACATACTGGGAAGCGACCATTGCCCGGTGGTGCTGGAACTGAAGTAAAACAGGAAAAGAAGCGTGAAAGCTTCTTTTTTTCTTCATAGACTCTTAAGAAAGTGTTTATCAGGCTGTAAAACACTTTTTTTCTTCCCGTACTATAATGAAGGCAACGAAGTGCGGGAGGATGATAGATATGAAAAAGGTACCTGGCAAAATCGTAGCGTGTGTCGCGGCGATCTCGATCATGATCGGGGTGCTGTGCAGTTGCGCGCCCTTTTACAGCAGGGCAGGGGAAATGATCAGGAGTATCACGCAGGTCGGTGAGCGGGCGCACACCAAGTCGGTGACAGTGGGGGAAGCCGTGGGCGACGCGGCGGAAGAGGCTGTGGACAGGGGGATGTCGGCGGCGGAATATGCGCTGGAAGAAATCGGCAATATCATGGAACCGGACGACGGCATGAAGCAATACGAATCGGTGGGCATCACCTATGACGAAGTGAACGGCGAGTACTGGTATAATGGGAAACCGCTTGCCGGGATGTACGACAGGGAGCACAATACCATAACGAATTCCGCGTACGCGGATATCGGCGCCTTTGTGATCGTCGCGCGTGACCGGACGGGGAACCTGATCGGCGCGTATGAAACGGACAAGGAGGATTTTAAAACGCTTGCGCACATCGACGTGATCGAAAACGCAGAACAAGGCGCGCGAGAAATGGGCTACGGCTATGTGCGCGAAGATAAGAGTGTCAAAGGGCTTGACCGGAAAGCGTTTACCAGGCTGGAAAATGAATTGCGCGTGAAGTACCGCAACCAGGATGTGTTTGTGGAATGTGCGGATTATGTGTTTTGTTTTAGCAAAGAGGATACGCTCTCTATCAGCTCGCGCTGTTATATGGACACCTCTCCCTATGCGGTGCGGGTATGTATCGACTATCAGCAAAATGAAGCGACCGACCTGGATTTGTTCGATGTTGATAAGACGGATCAGATCATCATGGATGGGTTGAGGGCGGATGGCAGCAGCGGACAAAGCATAGACGCGGTAAGGGACGCAATCCGCGACGCGGTCGCAAAGGCTTACGGGATCGACTGGAAATATGTGATCGTTGATGTGATGGCAGCATGAAGGATATCAAAAAAACGGCGGCAATCATGCCGCCGTTTTGTATGTAATATCCGTTCCGTCGGAGAAGATGGCGATATCGCCCTTTTCATCGGTGCGCAGCGTCGTGATGTTATCTTCGCCTAAGAGGTCGAGGGTCTCTTTGTGGGGATGGCCGTAGTCGTTATCCTCGCCGCAGGTGATGATGGCGAGATTAGGCGTGGTCGCGTCGAGCAGTTCCTCCGTCGTAGCGTTGTGCGAGCCGTGGTGCCCGATTTTCAAAACGTCGATATCCATATCCGGGGCAAACTCACCGAGCATGTCGGCGATGGCTTCTTCCTCCGCGTCGCCGGAAAGCAGGAAGGAGGTTTCCCCATATTCCACAAGTAAGACAATACTGGAATTGTTGGTATCGTCATATTTTTTATCCTGCGGGTTCAAGACCTTAAGCGAAAGGCCGCCAATGGAAAAGGTATCGCCCGCTGTCACATAGGTAACGGGGATCTGTTTTTGCTCCGCGGCATCAACCATATTATCATAGGTCTTGGTTTTTGCGGTCTTGGAAGTACGGTAAAAAGTAGCGACCGGGATATTCAGGAGCACGTCGTCCATAGAGCCGATGTGATCCGCGTCCGGGTGCGTCGCCACCGCCGCGTCGAGCTTTTCGATGCCGAGCGCTTTTAGCGTATCGAGAATGCGCTGCCTATCGTCGTTGTCGGCGGCATCCACCAAAATGGCGTGGCCGTCCGGCGTACGCAGCACCATGCTGTCGGAATTGCCCGTATCGATCACGTAAAGGAGCAAGTCGGTCTGCTCCTTTTCGAGCGTGACGAGCGCGGCAACGTTTTGTTCCGCCGTGCCATAGTTGACCGTATTGTTCCAGACGTCGCCTAAATTGCTTAAAAAAGTGCCGTGCGATCCGAATACCAGGAACAAAACAAGGATCAGCAGGCATATGAGCGCAATGACCAGATTGGCTGCCGTTGATTTTCTTTTTCTTCTCGCCATAGGGACTCCTTATATCATTCTAGGAAAGATTATACTATAATAAAAAGAAGAAGACCATATGGGAGAAGTGGATTTATGGCACAGGAAAAAAAGCGCGTGATCGTCGGGATGTCCGGCGGGGTGGATTCAGCCGTATCGGCATTGCTTTTAAAAGAGCAGGGCTACGATGTGGTCGGCGTATTCATGAAAAACTGGGACGACAGCGAGCAGGACACGGCGTGCCCGGCGGAAGAAGATTACGACGATGTGCGCAGCGTATGCGAGAAGATCGGGATACCGTATTATACGGTGAATTTTGAAAATGAATACTGGGAGCGCGTATTCCAATATTTTCTGGAAGAATACAGGCGTGGGCGTACGCCCAACCCGGATGTGCTGTGCAACAAGGAGATCAAGTTCGCGGCATTTATGGATTTCGCGAAAAAAGCGGGGGCGGATTACCTTGCGACAGGGCATTATGCACGGCTTGCGCGGGAAGGCGGGGTGACCTACCTGAAAAAGGGCCTGGATGCGGGCAAAGACCAGAGCTATTTTTTGTGTATGTTAAGCCAGGGCCAGTTAGAGCGGGCGCTGTTTCCCATCGGGGATATGCAGAAAGCGGACGTGCGGAAAATAGCGGAAGAGGCAGGGCTTACGGTTGCGAAAAAGAAAGACTCCACGGGGATATGTTTTATCGGCGAGCGCAAATTCAAGGAATTTTTGCAAACGTACCTCCCGGCGAACCCGGGCGATATGAAAACGCTTGACGGCAAGGTGGTGGGCAGGCACGACGGGCTCATGTACTATACGCTTGGGCAGCGCCGGGGGCTTGACATCGGCGGGAGCAAGGACGGTACGGGCGAGCGTTGGTTCGTAGTCGATAAGGACATGGAAAACAATGTGCTCGTTGTCTGCCAGGGGGCGGAGTCGGAGCTGCTTTATTCACGCGCCCTTGTGATGAGCGGCATGAGCTTTATCTCAGGGGGGGAAGATAAAAAAGGCTTTGAATGCGCTGCAAAGGTGCGCTACCGCCAAAGCGACCAGCAGGCGCACGCCGAAAAGCTCGGCGACGGCGTATACCGCGTAACCTTTGAGGAAAAACAGAGGGCGGTGACGCCCGGACAATACTGCGTGCTTTACGACGGAGACGTCTGCCTGGGCGGCGGCGTGATTGACGAGATCATATTTTAATGAATGAAAGCGAATATGACAGTGCGTGTCAGGTTATCTTTATACAATAGAAAGAAAAACCGGCAGGAGGAATACGGATATGATCGAATTACCCGAAAGCGCCACACTGGCAAAACAAATGACAAAGGAACTCAAGGGGAAGCGTATCGAAAAGGTGGCCGCGCTAAAAAGCCCGCACCGCTTTGCGTTTTTCTGCGGCGACCCGCTCGCGTATGACGCGATGCTGCACGGCAAAGCCGTTGGGGAAACGAAAGCCTACGGCGGGCATGTGGAGATCGGGCTGGAAGATTACCGCCTGGATTTCAACGATGGGATCACGTTTAAGCTTTTGGCGCCCGGCGAGCCGGAGCCCAAAAAGCACCAGTTGTATATCCGCTTTGAGGATGGAAGCGCGCTTTGCATGAGCGTGCAAATGTACGGCGCGATGTCTGCGTTTCCCGCCGGCACGAGCGACAACCCGTATTATCTGGCGGCGCGGGAGAAGGTTTCGCCGCTTGCGGACGAATTCGATGTGGATTACTTCCGTTCGCTCCTTGACAGTGTGGATAGGAAAAAGACCTCTTTAAAGGCGTTTTTGGCGACGGAGCAGCGTATCCCCGGGCTGGGGAACGGCGTGCTGCAGGATATCCTGTGGACGGCGAGGCTCCATCCAAAGCGCAAGCTTGCAGACCTTGGCGGACAGGAAACGGCGGAGCTGTATATGGCGGTCAAAAATGTCCTTGCGGACATGGCGGGGAAAGGCGGCCGCGATACGGAAAAGGACCTATACGGAAATGCGGGCGGGTACAAGACCGTGATGAGCAAGAACAATACGCAAATGGTATGCCCGGGTTGCGGCGGCGTCGTCAAAAAAGAAGCTTATCTCGGTGGGAGCGTCTATTATTGCCCGGCATGCCAGAAGCTGTGAGGCAATATGCAAAACAACCGTTTGTTTGGGATCCTGTATATTTTATTGAACAAGCAAAAGACGACGGCAGGGGAGCTCGCTGAAAAATTTGAGGTCTCCGTGCGTACGATCTATCGCGATATCGACGCTTTGAGCCTGGCGGGTATCCCCGTTTATATGGCCAAGGGCAAGGGCGGCGGCATATCGCTGATGGATGGCTTTGTGCTGCAAAAATCCCTGCTGACACAGGAAGAACGCGACCAGATATTGATCGGGTTGCAAAGCCTGCGGGCGGCGCAGTACCCGGAAACGGAAGAGATCCTTTCCAAAATGAACGGATTGTTCCGCCAAAAAGCGTTTGACTGGATCGAGGTGGACTTTTCCGGCTGGGGACGCGAAGGGAAGGATCAGTTCCTCCTGCTGAAAACGGCGATCCTGAACAAGCGGGCGGTCGCGTTCTCTTACTTTGGGGCAAACGGTAAAAAGACACAGCGTAAAGTAGAACCGCTGCGCATGCTTTACAAAGGAAAGGCGTGGTATCTACAGGGGTTTTGCCGGGATAGGGAGGATTACCGTATCTTCAAGCTGTCGCGCATGAAGGAAGTACGCGTGACGTGCGAGGGCTTTGCGCGCGACGCGTCCATGCTGCCGGAGCTCCAAAAGCCGTATGACGAAACGCAGTATACCACTGTGACGATGCACATCGACAAGGCGCTTACCTACCGCGTTTACGACGAGTTCGACGAAGAAAATATCAGCAGGACAAAGACCGGGTTTGAAGTCACGCTCACCGTACCGGAGGACGAATGGATGTACGGCTATATCCTTTCGTTCGGCGAGTATGCACAGGTGTTAGGGCCGGAACACGTGAAGCGAAAGATAGGCAAGCGTATCAAAAAGATGGCCGGGAATTATTATAATATGACATGAGAAGTCATATTATAGATGGTATGCTGTCCCTACATTATATAACAAAGGAGTAAACGTTATGGAATATGAGGTTGTCGATGTAGGGGAGAAGATGGTGGACGGGATATTGATCCGCACAGAAAATGCAGGCGGAAAAGCGATGAGGGATATGTCCGCACTGTGGGAAGATTTTTTCGCGTCGGGCAAGGCGGGACTGATCCGCGCGCGTGCCAATGCGAACTTTATCGGACTGTATACGGATTATGAAGGGGACTTTACAAAGCCGTATGCTTACATCGCAGGATGTGAAACGGATGGCGGCGAGCCGGCAGCGTTCACTGTAAAGAAGATTCATGCGGGCAGGTACGCCAGGTTTGTGGCAAAGGGAAACCTGCAAGAAGAAATCGGCGAGATCTGGAACGCGGTGTGGAGCCTGCCGCTGAAGCGGAGCTACAAAAGCGACTTTGAGGAGTATATCGGCAGCGACGGGGTCACGGGCGAGATACATATCTATATTGGGATCGAGGACGGTGCGTTTTGTGGCCAACGAGATGATGAGTGAAAAAAAGTTCGTCAAATTCCTGGAAGAAAAAGGACTGTAGCATGGAGCTTGTACCCGCGAAAACGATTTTGTCCAAACCCAAGGACGATTCGTGGTTTGGCAACGATTATAATATGAACCTGTACCGCGGGTGCTGCCACGGCTGTATTTATTGCGACAGCAGGAGCGAATGTTACCATGTGGACGATTTTGACCGAGTGCGCCTCAAGCGCGGCGCACTCGCG
This sequence comes from Christensenella timonensis, assembly GCF_900087015.1. NCBI lineage: Bacteria > Bacillati > Bacillota > Clostridia > Christensenellales > Christensenellaceae > Christensenella > Christensenella timonensis. The sequence goes on along the minus strand of NZ_FLKP01000001.1, from coordinate 6,029 downwards.
ATTTTGGAACGGGAGCTTGCGTCCAAACGCAAAAAAGGCGTGGTGGGCGTGGGTGCGATGTCCGATACGTACAACCCCTTTGAAAGAGAGGTACAGGCGACGCGTGGGGCGCTTGCGTTGCTTGGGCGGTTCGGGTTCGGCGTGGCGCTGGATACCAAAAGCCCATTGGTGCTGCGGGATATTGACCTGATCCAACGGATAGCGCACAAGGCTTCGGTCAATATCAAGATCACGATTACAACGGCGGACGATGCGCTTTCAAAAATCATCGAGCCGCATGTGTGCCCGCCTTCGGAGCGCTTCCGCGCGATCCGGGAGCTTTCAGCGGCGGGGATATTCACAGGCGTACTTATGGCCCCCATGCTTCCTTATATCACGGACACGGAGGAGAACGTCAAAAAGATGGTGCGGCTGGCGCATGAGAATGGGGCGCGGTTCATTTTTCCGATGTTCGGCGTGACGCTGCGGCAAAACCAGCGGGACTATTATTACCGGAAGCTCGACGAGCACTTTCCGGGGCTTGCGCTCAAATACCGCAATGTATACCGAAGCAATTATTACTGCGCGTCGCCCCGGTCAAGGCAATTGAGGGCGCTGTTCCAAAAGGAGTGCGGGAAATACCATTTGCTTTACAGGATGCAGGATATCGTGGCGGCTTACAAGAAAAAGGAACCGTCCATGGAGCAAATGACGTTCTTTTGACGGGGACGGGGAAACGGCCCCAAATGTAGTGGCCGAAAAAAGCAAAAGCACCATATGGGGCGCATTGTAAAAAGCGCCTTTTTTGTGGATAAAATGTGTATAAAAAATACACAAAAAATTAAAAGAAATGTGTTGACAGGGGAAGGGTAGTTTGGTATTATAAATAAGCCGCAAAAAAAGCGGCGAACCTTGAAAAAAGCATACAGTACCAAGAACGAAAAGGAAATGCTTGAAAAGCGGAGCCTAGATCAATCTGGTTAAAAAATGCAGGAATGCATTTAAAATTTTAATTAAGAGTTTGATCCTGGCTCAGGACGAACGCTGGCGGCGTGCTTAACACATGCAAGTCGAACGAGGTTGCTCTTTGTGAATCCTTCGGGAGGAACTGTGAGTATACCGAGTGGCGGACGGGTGAGTAACGCGTGAGCAACCTGCCCTGCAACGGGGGACAACAGTTGGAAACGACTGCTAATACCGCATGAGACCACGGTTTCGCATGGAACTGGGGTAAAAGGATTTATTCGATGCAGGATGGGCTCGCGTCCCATTAGATAGTTGGTGAGGTAACGGCCCACCAAGTCAACGATGGGTAGCCGACCTGAGAGGGTGATCGGCCACACTGGAACTGAGACACGGTCCAGACTCCTACGGGAGGCAGCAGTGGGGAATATTGGGCAATGGGCGAAAGCCTGACCCAGCAACGCCGCGTGAGGGAAGAAGGTCTTCGGATTGTAAACCTTTGTCCTATGGGACGAAACAAATGACGGTACCATAGGAGGAAGCTCCGGCTAACTACGTGCCAGCAGCCGCGGTAATACGTAGGGAGCAAGCGTTGTCCGGAATTACTGGGCGTAAAGGGTGCGTAGGTGGCCATGTAAGTCAGGTGTGAAAGACCGGGGCTCAACCCCGGGGCGGCACTTGAAACTGTGTGGCTTGAGTACAGGAGAGGGAAGTGGAATTCCTAGTGTAGCGGTGAAATGCGTAGATATTAGGAGGAACACCAGTGGCGAAGGCGACTTTCTGGACTGTAACTGACACTGAGGCACGAAAGCGTGGGGAGCAAACAGGATTAGATACCCTGGTAGTCCACGCCGTAAACGATGGATACTAGGTGTGGGGGGCGATAGTCCTCCGTGCCGAAGCTAACGCATTAAGTATCCCGCCTGGGGAGTACGATCGCAAGGTTGAAACTCAAAGGAATTGACGGGGGCCCGCACAAGCAGCGGAGCATGTGGTTTAATTCGAAGCAACGCGAAGAACCTTACCAAGGCTTGACATCCTCTGACGCATGTAGAGATACATGTTCCCTTCGGGGCAGAGAGACAGGTGGTGCATGGTTGTCGTCAGCTCGTGTCGTGAGATGTTGGGTTAAGTCCCGCAACGAGCGCAACCCTTATTGCTAGTTGCCAGCGAGTAAAGTCGGGAACTCTAGTGAGACCGCCGGGGACAACTCGGAGGAAGGTGGGGACGACGTCAAATCATCATGCCCCTTATGTCTTGGGCTACACACGTGCTACAATGGCCGGTACAAAGGGCAGCGACCCCGTAAGGGTGAGCGAATCTCAAAAAGCCGGTCCCAGTTCGGATTGTGGGCTGCAACCCGCCCACATGAAGTCGGAGTTGCTAGTAATCGCGAATCAGCATGTCGCGGTGAATGCGTTCCCGGGCCTTGTACACACCGCCCGTCACACCACGGAAGTTGGGAGCACCCGAAGCCAGTGGCTTAACCGTAAGGAGAGAGCTGTCGAAGGTGAGATCAATGACTGGGGTGAAGTCGTAACAAGGTAGCCGTATCGGAAGGTGCGGCTGGATCACCTCCTTTCTAGGGTGTAAGAAACAAAGAGGCAAAGCGAAGTAGGACATTTTCTTTTCGGGTACTGATGTTTTTAAAGGGAAAGAACAGCAAACTGCATAGAAGCCGTTTGAAGAGCATATACGGGAGTATATGCGATTTAAAATGGGGGTGTAGCTCAGCTGGGAGAGCACCTGCCTTGCAAGCAGGGGGTCAGCGGTTCGATTCCGCTCATCTCCACCAAGAGTGGGAAGAAAGCGGAGGACACCGAAGGCAGCTAACTGTAGGTATGGGCTCATAGCTCAGCAGGTTAGAGCACACGCCTGATAAGCGTGAGGTCGGTGGTTCGAGTCCACTTGAGCCCACCACAGGACAACGCAGAGCGTTGTTCCAAAATGAGAGAAGCACATTGAAAACTGGATAGTAGAAGAAGACAAAGAGAAGCGATAAAAAATCACGAAAACTAATTCAAATTAGGGTAAGAGAAATAATTTCGTTTTGAGAATGTCTTAGGAGAAAGAAAGTAGACGAAAGATCAAGCTAACAAGAGCACAGGGTGAATGCCTTGGCATCAAGAACCGAAGAAGGACGTGTCAAGCTGCGAAAAGCTGCGGGGAGTTGCAAGCAAACATTGATCCGCAGATATCCGAATGAGGGAACTCAGCGCAAGTAACGTTGCGTTACCATATACTGAATCCATAGGTATATGGGGGGAACCCGGTGAACTGAAACATCTAAGTAGCCGGAGGAAAGGAAAACAAAAGTGATTCTCAAAGTAGCGGCGAGCGAAATGGGAAGAGGCCAAACCGGAAGTCTTCGGACATCCGGGGTTGAGGACTGTCACACGCGATCTGACGAATATAGGTAAAGAGCATTGGAAAGTGCCGCCAAAGAGGGTAACAGCCCCGTCACCGAAATACGAGTCAGCGCAGACAGCACCAGAGTACCACGGGACACGAGAAACCCCGTGGGAAGCCGGGAGGACCACCTTCCAAGCCTAAATATTCCTTGATGACCGATAGCGAAATAGTACCGTGAGGGAAAGGTGAAAAGCACCCCGGGAGGGGAGTGAAAGAGAACCTGAAACCTTGTGCTTACAAGCAGTGGGAGCACTATTAGAAAGTGTGACCACGTACTTTTTGTAGAACGGGCCAGCGAGTTACGGTATGTAGCAAGGTTAAGCAACTGGAGTTGCGGAGCCGAAGGGAGACCGAGTCTTAATAGGGCGTTAAGTTGCATGCTGTAGACCCGAAACCGGGCGACCTACCCATGAGCAGGTTGAAGCGGTGGTAAAACACCGTGGAGGACCGAACCACACGTATGTTGAAAAATGCGGGGATGACTTGTGGGTAGCGGAGAAATTCCAATCGAGCTCGGAGATAGCTGGTTCTCCTCGAAATAGCTTTAGGGCTAGCCTCGAGCGAAGATATATGGGGGTAGAGCACTGAATGGACTAGGGGGCTTCACGGCTTACCGAATCTTATCAAACTCCGAATACCATATATTACATACTCGGGAGTCAGACAGTGTGAGATAAGTTTCATTGTCAAAAGGGAAAGAGCCCAGATCATCAACTAAGGTCCCAAAGTGTAAGTTAAGTGGAAAAGGATGTGGAATTGCAGAGACAACTAGGATGTTGGCTCAGAAGCAGCCACTCATTTAAAGAGTGCGTAACAGCTCACTAGTCGAGTGATTGTGCGCCGAAAATGTCCGGGGCTAAAACTTACCACCGAAGTTATGGGTGCACAGTAATGTGCGCGGTAGAGGAGCATCGATTAAGGGCAGAAGCTGTACCGAGAGGAGCAGTGGACTTTAATCGAGAGAGAATGCTGGCATGAGTAGCGAGAGTGAGGTGAGAATCCTCACCGTCGAAAGCCTAAGGTTTCCTGGGGAAGGCTCGTCCGCCCAGGGTAAGTCGGGACCTAAGCCGAGGACAGTATCGTCGTAGGCGATGGACAACAGGTTGATATTCCTGTACTGCCGACAAAGCGTTTGACCGACGCAGTGACACAGGAGGATAGCAGAAGCGAGCTGATGGTAGAGCTCGTCCAAGCACTGGGGCTGGAAATTAGTGAAGTACGGTTTCCGTAAAGGCTGAGGTGTGATGGGGACAGAAAACAAGTATGGAAGTCTGTGAATCCACACTGGCGAGAAAAGCTGCTAGGGAGTTTTGTAGGTACCCGTACCGCAAACCGACACAGGTAGGCGAGGAGAGAATCCTAAGACGATCGGGAGAAGCATTGTTAAGGAACTCGGCAAAATGACTCCGTAACTTAGGGATAAGGAGTGCCTAGTAAAATAGGTCGCAGTGAATAGGCCCAAGCGACTGTTTAGCAAAAACACAGGTCTGTGCGAAATCGAGAGATGAAGTATACGGGCTGACGCCTGCCCAGTGCTGGAAGGTTAAGGGGAATTGTTAGCGCAAGCGAAGCAAGGAACTTAAGCCCCAGTGAACGGCGGCCGTAACTATAACGGTCCTAAGGTAGCGAAATTCCTTGTCGGGTAAGTTCCGACCCGCACGAATGGCGTAACGACTTGGGCACTGTCTCAACAATGTACCCGGCGAAATTGTAGTATGAGTGAAGATGCTCATTACCCGCGATAGGACGGAAAGACCCCGTAGAGCTTTACTGCAACTTGGCATTGGATTTTGGTATTGGATGTACAGGATAGGTGGGAGACAAAGAAGCGCAGACGCCAGTTTGCGCGGAGTCACTGTTGGGATACCACCCTTCCAATACTAGGGTTCTAACAAAAGGCCGTGAACCGGCTTTTGGACAGTACCAGGTGGGCAGTTTGACTGGGGCGGTCGCCTCCGAAAGAGTAACGGAGGCGCCCAAAGGTTTCCTCAGAATGGTCGGAAATCATTCATTAGAGTGCAAATGCATAAGGGAGCTTGACTGCGAGAGGGACACCTCGAGCAGGGACGAAAGTCGGGATTAGTGATCCGGCGGTATGAGAGTGGAATTGCCGTCGCTCAACGGATAAAAGCTACCTCGGGGATAACAGGCTTATCTCCCCCAAGAGTCCACATCGACGGGGAGGTTTGGCACCTCGATGTCGGCTCGTCGCATCCTGGGGCTGAAGCAGGTCCCAAGGGTTTGGCTGTTCGCCAATTAAAGCGGCACGCGAGCTGGGTTCAGAACGTCGTGAGACAGTTCGGTCCCTATCCATCGTGGGCGCAGGAAGTTTGAGTGGAGCTGTCCTTAGTACGAGAGGACCGGGATGGACGTACCAATGGTGTACCAGTTGTTCTGCCAAGAGCATGGCTGGGTAGCTACGTACGGACGGGATAAACGCTGAAGGCATCTAAGCGTGAAGCCCCCCACAAGATAAGACTTCCCATTCTTTATGAAGTAAGGCCCCTTGTAGACTACAAGGTTGATAGGCCGGAGGTGTAAGTGCAGTAATGTATTAAGCTGACCGGTACTAATAGGCCGAGGGCTTGATCAACATTATGTTGATTACAACAGTCTAAATTTCTTAAGACATTCCTTTGTCTTTCTACTATACAGTTTTGAGTGTGCTTTTGTGC